>NZ_MVBK01000118.1:6644-6843 GCF_002000365.1 Thioalkalivibrio denitrificans
GCGCCGCACCATCCCCGGGTAGCGTTCCGCCATCCAGCCCAGCACGAAGAAGGTGGCCTTGACCCCGCGCCCGTCGAACAGATCCAGGATGCGATCCATGTTGCGCTCGACGCGGCAAGGCATCCGGTCCCAGTCCTCGCGCGCGATGTGCCGCTCGAACGCGGAGACCTGGAAGTAGTCCTCCACGTCCACGGTCATG
>NZ_MVBK01000119.1 GCF_002000365.1 Thioalkalivibrio denitrificans
CCGCAAGCGGGGGAGGGGATCGTGGGCTTGGGATGAGAGGGTTTTCCCCTCTCCCTCAGGGAGAGGGTAGGGTGAGGGTGGTTTCACTTCCCACTTCCCAATTCACACTTCCCACTTCAAGAGAGCTTCCCCGCCATCGCCAGGATCCGACGCCCCGCCTCCGTGTCCGCCTTGCCGGCGGCCCTGACGGCCTCCGCGTAGCCGGCGAAGAATGCCGGCAGGGCCTTCACCACCTGCTGCTTGCGCAGGCGGCCGACGCCCTGGATCGGCCACATGGGTCGCAGGTCGTTGTTGTCCAGTGCGTCGCAGACCTTCAGGCCCCAGCCGGCAGTGGTGGTGTCCCAGACGTGGCGGCGCACCACGAGGCGATAGACATGCTCGGCGCCCATGTCGGCCATGCCCACCCCCGGCCCCACGTAAGCCACCTCGAGCGCCCCGGCCAAGTCCGCCAGCTCGGCATCCAGGGCCGCGAGCGCCTCGTCCAGTTCCACGGTGACAGGCACGCGGTCCGCGTGCGCGAGCCTTGCGATGCGTTCCAGGGGGTCGTCTTGTGACACCGTGCGTTGTGCACCGAGGCTCAAAGTTCCACCATTTCGAAATCTTCCTTGCTGGCACCGCATTCCGGGCAGGTCCAGTCCTCGGGCACGTCGTCCCAGCGGGTGCCCGGCGGAATGCCCTCGTCAGGCCAGCCCTTGGATTCGTCGTAAACAAACCCGCAGATGACACACTGGTAAGTCTTCACGGCGCGGATTCCCCCTCTAGCCCGCATACCTCACCGGTCGGACACCGGCTGGCGCGCAACAGGCTGAAACATTTGTGGAATACGTTGAAATGGTCGCCAACCTAAGTATGACAGACTGTTTCCGCCGGTGTCCTATCGCGGTGAGATATGCGGGCTAGGCCAACAGCAGAGTTATGATCGCCGCCGGTGATACACTTGGACGGTAGCAGGACCCGGAGCTTAACATGAACCAGCACGACGCTGTCCCGGTGGTCATGAGCTTCGCCGGCAACGACCCTACCGGTGGAGCCGGTATCCAGGCGGACATCGAATCCATCATCAGCATGGGATGCCACGCCGCACCGGTGATCACCGCGCTTACCGTCCAGGACACCGCCCAGGTCATCGGTTTCGCACCCATCGAGGCGGAACTGGTCATTCAGCAGGCCCGCGCGGTGCTGGAGGACATGCCGGTGGCGGCGGTCAAGATCGGCATGGTGGGGTCCATCGAGGCGGTGCAGGCCATTCACAGCATCCTGATGGACTACCCGGACCTGCCGGTGGTGCTGGACCCGGTACTGGCCTCGGGGGGCGGCGCCGAACTGGCCGACGACGAGGTCATCGGCGGCCTGCGCAGCCTGCTCCTGCCGCTCACGACCGTGCTGACCCCCAACAGCCTCGAGGCCCGCCAGCTGGCGCCGGAATCCGACAACCTGGACGCCTGCGCCATGTCGCTGCTGGACCAGGGCTCGGAGTTTGTACTGCTCACCGGGACGCACGAGAATACGCCCCAGGTGCGCAACACGCTGTATGGCAATCACCGCAAGCTGGAGACCTTCACCTGGCCGCGCCTGGAGGGCAGTTACCACGGCTCGGGATGCACCCTGGCCGCAGCCATCGCGGGCCTGATGGCCCAGGGCACCGAACCGCTCTCGGCCATCCACGAAGCGCAGGAGTTCACCTGGCAGGCCCTGAACCACGGCTACCGCATCGGCATGGGACAGCGCCTGCCCAACCGCCTGTTCTGGGCGAGCACGCAGGATCATGACGACACCTAGCCCGCATACCTCACCGGGACGGGCTGGAAGCAAGCTGCGCGGCCTGTACGTCATCACCCCCGACGGCGCACCGGACGCGGCGCAACTGCAGACACGGGTGACTGCGGCCCTGCGCGGCGGGGCACGTATCGTCCAGTACCGGGACAAGTCCGGCGACCACGGGCGCCGTCTGGAGACTGCGCACGCGCTGCGGGAGCTGTGCGAGGCCCATGCTGCCCTGCTGATCATCAACGACGACGCACACCTTGCTCACGCCATCGATGCCCACGGCGTACACCTGGGACAGCAGGACATGCCGCTGGAGGATGCCCGCGCGCTGCTCGGACCGGAGGCCGTCATCGGCATCACCTGCCATGAGCGCCTCGATCGCGCCATCGCCGCCGAACTGGGCGGCGCGGACTATGTCGCCTTCGGCGCCGCCTTTCCCTCACCCACCAAACCCGACGCCGCGCGCGTACCCCTGATGCTGTTCGCCCAGGCTCGGGAGGTCTTGAACGTCCCCGTGTGCGCGATTGGCGGCATCACCGCTGAGAACGCATCAGAGGTAATCACGGCCGGAGCGGACATGGTGGCGGTCAGCAGCGGTGTCTTCGACCGGCCGGATCCCGAGGCCGAGGCCGAGGCCAGAAGGCTTGCGGCGCTGTTCAGGGCAGGGCAACGGTACAAGGTACAAGGGTAAAGGCAGGCGATTCATGGCATTCATGCGGATACGGGTTTTCCCTTGTATCTTGTATCTTGTACCTTGTATCTCTTCACACATCCCACAACCTCCACGAACGTATCCCCTATGACCCGTTCCCACGACCTCTTCAAAGCCGCCCAACTCCACATCCCCGGCGGCGTGAACTCACCCGTGCGCGCCTTCAGGGGCGTGGGCGGCGACCCGGTATTCATCGAGCGTGCCGAGGGCGCCTATCTCTATGATGCTGACGGCAATCGCTACATCGACTACGTGGGTTCCTGGGGACCCATGATTGCCGGCCACGCGCATCCCGAGGTGCTGGAGGCGGTGCACGAAGCCATCACCAGCGGCCTGTCCTTCGGCGCGCCCACGGAGACCGAGACGCGCATGGCGGACAGGGTGTGCGAGCTGGTGCCCTCCATGGACATGGTGCGCATGGTGAACTCCGGCACCGAGGCCACCATGAGCGCCATTCGGCTGGCACGGGGTTTTACCGGCCGCGACAAGATCATCAAGTTCGAGGGGTGCTACCACGGCCACGGGGATTCCCTGCTGGTGAAGGCCGGATCGGGCGCCCTGACCCTGGGCGTACCGAGTTCGCCGGGCGTGCCGGCAGCGCTGGCGGAACACACCCTGACGCTGGCGTACAACGATCTGGACCAGGTGCGCGACACCATGGCGCACGTGGGCGGCCAGGTGGCCTGCATCATCGTCGAGCCGGTGGCCGGCAACATGAACTGCATCCCGCCGGAGCCCGGTTTCCTGGAGGGGCTGCGGGAGGTGTGCGACGAGTACGAAGCGCTGCTGATCTTCGACGAGGTGATGACCGGATTCCGGGTGGCGCTGGGCGGTGCGCAGGCGCTGTATGGCGTCAAGCCGGACCTGACCACCCTGGGCAAGGTCATCGGCGGCGGTATGCCCGTGGGCGCCTTCGGAGGCCGACGCGAGGTCATGGAACAGTTGGCCCCGCTCGGACCCGTATACCAGGCGGGCACGCTGTCCGGCAACCCGGTGGCCATGGCCGCCGGCCTGAAGACCCTGGACATCATTTCAAACCCCGGTTTCTACGACCTGCTCGGGGAGAAGGTGAACGCGCTGGTGGACGGCATCCTCGCCGCGGCGAAGGACGTTGGCATTCCCATGACCGCCAACCGGGTCGGCGGCATGTTCGGACTGTTCTTCACCGACCAGCCCCGGGTGAGCAATTTCTACCAGGCCACCCAGTGCAACCTGGATCGCTTCCGGCTGTTCTTCCACGAGATGCTGGAGCGCGGCGTGTATCTGGCACCCTCGGCGTACGAGGCCGGTTTCGTCTCCAGCGCCCACAGTCAGGGCGACATCGAGCAGACCATCGAGGCGGCGGCGCGGTGTCTCAACGAACTTGCAGGCTGAAGGAAAAGCCTCGACGCAAAGA
>NZ_MVBK01000120.1 GCF_002000365.1 Thioalkalivibrio denitrificans
TTTTCCCTTGTACCTGATTTCTAGGCCAGTAGCTCAATTGGCAGAGCAGCGGTCTCCAAAACCGCAGGTTGGGGGTTCGAGTCCCTCCTGGCCTGCCACTTCACCGGCATCGCGCTGAACGAACGGGCATTCGGTATCACCATGGCAAAGTCGGACGATCTACAGACTTCCGGTTTCGACACCATCAAGCTGGCCTTTGCGGTCGGCCTTCTGGTGCTCGGGGTCTTCGGCTTCTACTGGTTTGTCGATGAGTCCCTGCTGTTCCGGGTGCTGGGCCTTGTGGCAGTGGCGCTGGTGGCGGCGGGCATCGTGTTCACCACGGCGCTCGGGCAGTCGCTGGCAGCATTCCTCGGCGACTCGCGCACCGAGGTGCGCAAGATGGTCTGGCCGACCCGGGCCGAGGCGACCCAGACCACGCTGATCGTGATCGTGGTGGTGATCCTCGTGGGCATCTTCCTGTGGCTCCTTGACATGCTGCTGGCATGGGGTGTCCGCGGGTTCATCGGTACCGGAGGGTAAGAAACACACATGGCTTTGCGTTGGTATGTGGTGCACGCCTACTCGGGCTTCGAGAATCACGTGAAGCGTTCCCTCGAGGAGCGCATTCAGCGTTATGGCATGCAGGACAAGTTCGGCGAGATCCTGGTGCCCACCGAGGAAGTCGTGGAGATGCGCGAGGGCCAGAAGCGCAAGAGCGAGCGCAAGTTTTTCCCCGGCTACGTGCTGGTGCAGATGGAGATGGATGACGAGACCTGGCACCTGGTCAAGGACGTGCCGAAGGTGCTGGGCTTCATCGGGGCGTCCGCCGACAAGCCCTCTCCCATCAGCGACAAGGAGGCCGAGACCATCCTCCAGCGCATGCAGGAGGGCGCCGAGAAGCCGCGTCCGAAGGTGCTCTTCGAGCCCGGCGAGGTGGTGCGCGTCACCGACGGCCCGTTCAACGACTTCAACGGCGTCGTCGAGGAAGTGAATTACGACAAGAGCCGCCTGCTGGTGGCTGTACAGATTTTCGGCCGATCCACCCCCGTGGAACTCGAGTTCCACCAGGTGGAAAAGGCTTAAAGGCAGGTACAAGGTACAAGGTACAAGGGCAAAGGGTATTGAACCCCTTGTACCTTGTACCTTTGCCCTTGTACCTGCAGTTCCGGGGAGCCTCGCGGCGCTTGTACCCGCTTAGGAGTGTGTAATGGCAAAGAAGATTGAAGCTTATATCAAGCTGCAGGTGAAGGCCGGGCAGGCCAACCCGAGTCCGCCGGTGGGTCCGGCGCTGGGTCAGCACGGTGTGAACATCATGGAGTTCTGCAAGGCCTTCAATGCCCAGACCCAGGGCGTGGAGCCGGGCCTGCCGATTCCGGTGGTGATCACCGTCTATTCGGACCGCAGCTTCACGTTCATCACCAAGACGCCCCCCGCCGCCATTCTGCTGAAGAAGGCCGCCGGGATTGCTTCCGGTTCCGCCACGCCCAACACCAACAAGGTGGGGAAGGTGACCCGCGAGCAGCTCGAGGAGATCGCGAAGACCAAGCAGCCGGATCTCACCGCGGCGGATCTCGACGCGGCCGTGCGCACCATCGCCGGCAGTGCCCGCAGCATGGGCCTTGAAGTGGAGGGTGTCTGACATGGCAAAGCTGAGCAAGCGCATGCGGGCCATCCGCGAGAAGGTGGAGCCCGGCAAGCTGTATCCCGTCACCGAGGCGCTGCAGATCCTGAAGGATCTCTCCGCGGTGAAGTTCTCCGAATCCGTTGACGTGAGCGTCAACCTCGGCGTGGATCCCCGCAAGTCCGACCAGGTCGTGCGCGGTTCCACGGTGCTGCCCAACGGCACCGGCAAGACCGTGCGTGTGGCGGTGTTTACCCAGGGCGCCAACGCCGATGCCGCGAAAGAGGCCGGTGCCGACATCGTCGGCATGGACGATCTGGCGGAACAGGTGAAGAAGGGCAACCTGGACTTCGACGTGGTCATCGCCACGCCGGACGCCATGCGCGTGGTGGGCCAGCTGGGTCAGATCCTCGGTCCGCGCGGCCTGATGCCGAACCCCAAGGTCGGCACCGTGACCACCGACGTGGCCACCGCCGTGAAGAACGCCAAGGGCGGTCAGGTGCGTTACCGCACCGACAAGGCGGGCATCATTCACTGCTCCATCGGCAACGTGAGCTTTGAGCCCCAGGCCCTGACGGAGAACCTCAACGCGCTGCTGGCTGACCTGAACAAGGCCAAGCCTTCGGCGGCCAAGGGTATCTACATGAAGAAGGTGACCGTCTCCACCACCATGGGGCCGGGCATCGCCGTGGATCAGACCAGCCTGTCTGCCTGATCCGCATGAACCCGGAACGCCCCGCGGGGCTTTTCGGAACAGTTTGGGTAGGACTGCCGGGTTCGACGCCTTCGGGTGCGGGGCCCGGCATCCGTCCAAGACCGCAGGCGCCGACGGCCGAAGGCTGGCTGAAGGCTTAATGGCGTGTCCTGCCTGCGCAGACGGTGTCACCCGATTCAGGTACTTCCTGCTGAGGGGCGCCGTAAGGTGGCCGGCCCGGTTTTCCGGTCCGGTTGTACGACTCAGCGGCGGTGGCGTGAAAGCCCCGTCGTCAAACAGGAGGTAGGTATCGTGGCACTGAATCTCGAAGACAAGAAGCAGATTGTCTCCGAAGTTGCCGCGGTGGCTGCGAGTGCTCATTCCGCGGTGGCTGCAGAGTACCGCGGGCTGTCCGTCAGCGAGATGACCGAACTGCGCGCCAAGGCGCGTGAGACAGGCGTCTATCTGCGGGTGGTGAAGAATTCCCTGGCCCGCCGCGCGGTGGAAGGGACCGATTTCGCCTGCATGCAGGAAGGTTTTGTGGGGCCGCTGGTCCTCGCCTTCTCGCAGGAGGATCCCGGTGCCGCCGCACGCCTGGTCAAGGATTTCGCCAAGGAGCACAAGAAGCTCGAGGTCAGGCTGGTGTCCGTGGGTGGACAGCTGCTCGGCCCCGGTGAGCTGGAACGGTTGGCGAGTCTGCCGACCCGCGACCAGGCCATCAGTCTGCTGATGGCCGTGATGAAGGCGCCGCTCGACAAGTTCGCGCGCACCCTCAACGAGGTCCCGGGCAAGCTGGTTCGCACCGTCGCTGCCATCCGCGATCAGAAGCAGGCGAGCGCCTGACGGCTACCGCATTTTTTGAATCGGGTTTTACCTTTCAGGAGAACATCATGGCTGTTTCGAAAGAAGACATTCTGGAAACCATTTCCAACATGACCGTGCTGGAGATCGTTGACCTGATCTCCGCCATGGAAGAGAAGTTCGGCGTGTCCGCCGCTGCCGCCGTCGCCGCCGCCCCGGTGGCCGGTGCCGCCGCCGGTGGCGAGGCTGCCGCCGAGGCGAAGGACGAGTTCGACGTGGTGATGACCAGCTTCGGTTCCAACAAGGTGGGCGTGATCAAGGTCGTGCGCGCCATCACCGGTCTGGGTCTGAAGGAGGCCAAGGACATGGTCGAGGGTGCGCCCTCCACCGTGAAGGAAGGCGCCAACAAGGAAGAGGCCGAGAAGATCAAGAAGGAACTTGAGGAAGCCGGCGCCAGCGTCGAGCTGAAGTAATCGGTCTGTACTTGTTTCGCGAGACATTCGCGTGACGTTTGGAGGCTGGCGGTGATTTCACCGCCGGCCTCTTCCTGCTTGCACCGCCCGTCGCAATGCCGACGGTCCGTGCATCGGATTCTAGTGTGAGGAAGCGCAATGGCTTACAGCTACACCGAAAAGAAACGCATCCGCAAGGATTTCGGCAAACGCCCCCAGATCCTCGATGTGCCCTACCTGCTGACCACCCAGCTCGAGTCCTACAGCCAGTTTCTTCAGGCGGACCGGGCCGAGGATGCGCGCCGGGACGTGGGGTTGCACGCGGCGTTCAAGACGGTGTTTCCGATTGTAAGCTATTCCGGCACGGTTGAGCTTCAGTACGTGAGCTACCGGCTCGGCAAGCCGGTATTCGACGTCAAGGAGTGCCAGTTGCGCGGTCTCACCTATGCGGCGCCCCTGCGGGTGCTGCTGCGCCTGGTGATCTACGACAAGGATGCGCCCGCCGGTTCGCGCCCGGTCAAGGACATCAAGGAACAGGAAGTCTACATGGGCGAACTGCCGCTCATGACCGAGAACGGCACCTTCGTGATCAACGGCACGGAGCGGGTGATCGTCTCCCAGTTGCATCGCTCGCCGGGTGTGTTCTTCGATCACGACAAGGGCAAGACTCACAGTTCGGGCAAGCTGCTGTTCAATGCCCGCGTGATCCCCTACCGCGGTTCGTGGCTGGATTTCGAGTTCGACCCGAAGGACGCCATCTTCGTGCGCATCGACCGGCGCCGCAAGCTGCCGGCCACGGTGCTGCTGCGTGCCCTGGGCATGGAGACCGAGGAGATCATCGCGACCTTCTTCGAGACCAACACGGTCAAGCTCACCAAGGACGGCTTCGACATGGAGCTGATCCCCGAGCGTCTGCGCGGCGAGGTGGCCGCGTTCGACTTCAAGGTCAAGAGCAAGGTGATCGTGGAGAGCGGCCGGCGCATCACGGCGCGCCACGTGCGTGAGCTGGAAGCGGCCAAGATCAAGTCCATCACCGTCCCCTCGGAGTACCTGGTGGGCAAGGTGCTGGCCCACAACATCATCGACACCGACAGCGGTGAGGTGGTGGCCAACGCCAATGACGAGATCACCGAGGATCTGCTGAAGAAGATCCGCGCCGCGGGCATCAAGGAGTTCCGCACGCTATACACCAACGATCTCGATCACGGGCCGTACATCTCCACCACCCTGACCATCGATCCCACCCGCTCCCAGCTGGAGGCGCAGGTGGAGATCTACCGCATGATGCGCCCCGGCGAGCCCCCCACCAAGGAGGCCGCGGAGAACCTGTTCAACAACCTGTTCTTCACCGAGGACCGCTACGACCTGTCCGCGGTGGGCCGCATGAAGTTCAACCGCCGCGTGGGCCGCGAGGAGATCACCGGCTCCGGCGTGCTGGATACCGACGACATCCTGGCGGTGCTCAAGACGCTGATCGACATCCGCAACGGCAACGGCCAGGTGGATGACATCGATCACCTGGGCAACCGGCGTATCCGTTCCGTGGGTGAGATGGCGGAGAACGTCTTCCGCGTCGGCCTGGTGCGCGTGGAGCGTGCCGTGAAGGAGCGCCTGAGCGTGGCCGAGAGCGAGGGGCTGATGCCCCAGGAGCTGATCAACGCCAAGCCCGTGGCGGCTGCGGTGAAGGAGTTCTTCGGCTCCAGCCAGCTGTCCCAGTTCATGGACCAGAACAACCCGCTCTCCGAGGTGACCCACAAGCGCCGTATCTCGGCCCTGGGCCCCGGCGGCCTGACCCGCGAGCGGGCCGGCTTCGAGGTGCGCGACGTGCACCCGACGCACTACGGCCGTGTCTGCCCCATCGAGACCCCGGAAGGCCCGAACATCGGCCTGATCAACTCCCTGGCCGTCTATGCGCGCACCAACGAGTACGGCTTCCTGGAGACGCCCTACCGCAAGGTGGAGAATGGCAAGGTGACCGACGAGATCGTGTATCTGTCCGCCATCGAGGAGGGCCAGTACGTGATCGCCCAGGCGAACGCCAGCCTGGATGCCAAGGGCAAGCTGGTGGACGAACTGGTGTCCTGCCGTCACGCCAATGAATTCACCATGTCCACGCCGGACAAGATCGAGTTCATGGATATCTCGCCCAAGCAGATCGTCTCGGTGGCCGCGGCGCTGATCCCGTTCCTGGAGCACGACGACGCCAACCGCGCGCTCATGGGCTCCAACATGCAGCGCCAGGCGGTGCCCTGCCTGCGTTCCGAGACCGCCGTGGTGGGTACCGGCATCGAGCGCACCGTGGCCATCGACTCCGGTTCCTCCATCGTCGCCCGCCGCGGCGGCGTGGTGGACTCGGTCGATGCCGCGCGCATCGTGGTGCGCGTCAATGACGACGAGACCGAGGCCGGCGAGCCGGGCGTGGACATCTATAACCTGACCAAGTACACCCGCTCCAACCAGAACACCTGCATCAACCAGCGCCCGCTGGTGAACGTGGGCGACGAACTGGCCCGGGGCGACGTGCTGGCGGACGGCTCCTCCACGGACATGGGCGAGCTGGCGCTGGGGCAGAACATGATGGTCGCGTTCATGCCCTGGAACGGCTACAACTTCGAGGACTCGATTCTCATCTCCGAGCGCGTGGTGCAGGAGGACCGCTTCACCTCCATCCACATCGAGGAGCTGACCTGCGTCGCCCGCGACACCAAGCTGGGTTCCGAGGAGATCAGCGCGGACATCCCCAACGTCTCCGAGAGCCTGCTCTCCAAGCTGGACGAGTCCGGCATCGTGTACGTTGGCGCCGAGGTCAAGCCCAACGACATCCTGGTGGGCAAGGTCACGCCCAAGGGCGAGACCCAGTTGACCCCGGAAGAGAAGCTGCTGCGCGCCATCTTCGGCGAGAAGGCCTCCGACGTGAAGGACACCTCCCTGCGCGTGCCCTCCGGCATGGAAGGCACCGTGATCGACGTGCGCGTGTTCACCCGCGATGGTGTGGAGAAGGACAAGCGTGCGCTGCAGATCGAGGAGGCCGCCCTGGCCGCCGTGCGCAAGGACCTCAAGGACCAGCTGCGCATCTACGAGGATGACATCTACGACCGCGTCGAGAAGCTGCTGACCGGCAAGCTGGCCGCCGGTGGCCCCAACAAGCTCAAGGACGGCACCAAGGTCACCAAGACCTATCTGTCCGAGGTACCGCGCGAGAAGTGGTTCGAGGTGCGCATGCGCACCGAGGACGTCAACGAGCAGCTGGAGAAGATGGCCGCGCAGCTCAGGGAGCAGCAGGAGGCCTTCGAGACCCGCTTCAAGGAGCAGAAGGAAAAGCTCACCGCCGGCGACGATCTCGCCCCCGGCGTGCTGAAGATGGTCAAGGTGTATCTCGCCGTGAAGCGCCGCATGCAGCCGGGCGACAAGATGGCCGGCCGCCACGGCAACAAGGGCGTGGTGTCGATGATCGTGCCGGTGGAGGACATGCCGTACCTGGAGGACGGCACCCCGGTCGATATCGTGCTCAACCCGCTGGGCGTGCCTTCGCGCATGAACGTGGGACAGGTGCTGGAGACGCATCTGGGCTGGGCCGCCAAGGGCCTGGGGCAGAAGATTGCCCGCATGGTGGAGGCCAAGGCCAAGGTGGACGAGCTGCGCAAGTTCCTGGACAAGATCTACAACCATCGCGACAAGAAGGTGGACCTCGGTCAGCTCTCCGACGACGAGATCCTGAACCTCTGCCGGAACCTGGAGAAGGGCGTGCCCATGGCGACGCCGGTGTTTGACGGTGCCGAGGAGGACGAGATCAAGGCCATGCTCAAGCTCGCCGAGCTGCCCGAGACGGGGCAGAGCACGCTCTACGACGGGCGCACCGGCGAATCCTTCGACCGCCCGGTGACTGTGGGCTACATGCACATGCTCAAGCTCAACCACCTGGTCGACGACAAGATGCATGCCCGCTCCACCGGCCCCTACAGCCTGGTCACCCAGCAGCCGCTGGGCGGCAAGGCGCAGTTCGGCGGCCAGCGCTTCGGCGAGATGGAGGTCTGGGCGCTGGAGGCCTACGGTGCGGCGTACACGCTGCAGGAGATGCTCACGGTGAAATCCGACGACGTTCAGGGCCGCAACAAGATGTACAAGAACATCGTCGACGGCGACCACCGGATGGAGGCGAACATTCCGGAGTCCTTCAATGTGCTCATGAAGGAAATCCGTTCGCTGGCCATCAACATCGAGCTGGAACAGGACTGACAGGAGAGGCTGTTCGACGGGCCGGTGATCCCGGCCCGATCACGAAAGCAGACCCCTCCGACCGAATTGAGGTGATTACATGAAAGACCTTCTCAATCTTCTGAAGCAGCAGGGCCACGTGGAAGAGTTCGATGCCATTCGCATCGGCCTGTCCTCGCCCGAGCTGATCCGTTCCTGGTCCTTCGGTGAGGTGAAAAAGCCCGAAACCATCAACTACCGCACCTTCAAGCCGGAGCGTGACGGCCTGTTCTGCGCCAAGATCTTCGGTCCCATCAAGGACTACGAGTGCCTGTGCGGCAAGTACAAGCGTCTCAAGCACCGCGGCGTGGTGTGCGAGAAGTGCGGCGTCGAGGTCACCCAGACCAAGGTGCGCCGCGAGCGCATGGGCCACATCGAACTGGCCAGCCCCGTGGCCCACATCTGGTTCCTGAAGAGCCTGCCGTCACGCATCGGTCTGCTGCTGGACATGACGCTTCGCGACATCGAGCGCGTGCTCTACTTCGAGGCCTTCGTGGTCATCGACCCGGGTCTGACCACGCTGGAGCGCGGCCAGTTGCTCACCGACGAGCAGTATCTCGAGGCCATCGAGGAACACGGCGATGAGTTCGACGCCCGGATGGGTGCCGAGGCGGTCTACGAACTGCTGATCTCCATCGACATGCAGAGCGAGGCGGCCAAGCTGCGCGCCGAGGTCAACGAGACCAACTCCGAGACCAAGATCAAGCGCCTCGCCAAGCGCCTGAAGCTGATCGAGTCCTTCCTGGATTCCGGCAACAAGCCGGAGTGGATGATCCTCAAGGTCCTGCCGGTGCTGCCGCCGGACCTGCGTCCGCTGGTGCCGCTGGACGGCGGCCGTTTCGCCACGTCCGATCTGAACGACCTGTACCGCCGGGTGATCAACCGCAACAACCGCCTCAAGCGCCTGCTGGAGCTCAACGCCCCGGACATCATCGTGCGCAACGAAAAGCGCATGCTGCAGGAGTCCGTGGACGCGCTGCTGGACAACGGCCGTCGCGGCCGTGCCATCACCGGCACCAACAAGCGCCCGCTCAAGTCGCTGGCCGACATGATCAAGGGCAAGCAGGGGCGCTTCCGCCAGAACCTGCTGGGCAAGCGCGTGGACTACTCCGGCCGTTCCGTGATCGTGGTGGGTCCGACGCTGCGTCTGCACCAGTGCGGCCTGCCCAAGAAGATGGCCCTGGAGCTGTTCAAGCCCTTCATCTTCGGCAAGCTGCACCGCCGCGGGCTGGCCACCACCATCAAGGCGGCCAAGAAGCTGGTGGAGCGTGAAGGGCCGGAGGTGTGGGATATCCTCGACGAGGTGATCCGCGAGCATCCGGTGATGCTCAACCGTGCGCCGACCCTGCACCGTCTGGGCATCCAGGCCTTCGAGCCGGTGCTCATCGAGGGCAAGGCCATCCAGCTGCACCCGCTGGTGTGCGCCGCGTTCAACGCGGACTTCGACGGCGACCAGATGGCCGTGCACGTGCCCCTGTCGCTGGAGGCGCAGCTGGAAGCCCGTGCGCTGATGATGTCCACCAACAACATCCTCTCGCCCGCCCACGGTGACCCCATCATCGTGCCGTCCCAGGACATCGTGCTGGGCCTGTACTACATGTCCCGCGACCGGGTGAACGCCCGCGGCGAGGGCATGTTCTTCGCGGACGTGGACGAGGTGCATCGCGCCTACGAGTCCGGGCAGGTGGAACTGCACGCGCGCATCGAGGTGCGTATCCGCGAGGTGACGCCGGACGAGGACGGCGAACTCCAGGAAACGGTCAGCCGCGTCAAGACCACCGTGGGGCGGTCCCTGCTGTCGCAGATTCTGCCCGAAGGCCTGCCCTTCGAGCTGGTCAACCGCGATCTCAACAAGAAGGCCATCTCCCAGCTGATCAACGCCTGTTACCGGCGTGTGGGCCTGAAGGAGACGGTGGTGTTTGCCGACCAGCTCATGTACACGGGCTTCAAGTATTCCACCCGTGCGGGCGTGTCCTTCGGCATCAACGACATGGTGATTCCGGGCGAGAAGACCGGCATCCTGTCCAACGCCGAGAGCCAGGTGAAGGAGATCGAGGACCAGTACGCCTCCGGTCTGGTCACCAAGGGCGAGCGCTACAACAAGGTGGTGGACATCTGGTCGCACACCAACGACCAGGTGGCCAAGGCCATGATGGAGAAGCTGGGCAAGGACGAGGTGGTGGACGCCGAGGGCAACACCGTCAAGCAGCCCTCCTTCAACTCCATCTTCATGATGGCCGACTCCGGTGCCCGAGGTTCCGCGGCCCAGATCCGCCAGTTGGCGGGCATGCGCGGCCTGATGGCCAAGCCGGACGGCTCCATCATCGAGACTCCCATCACGGCCAACTTCCGTGAGGGCCTGAACGTGCTGCAGTACTTCATCTCCACCCACGGCGCGCGCAAGGGCCTGGCGGACACGGCACTCAAGACCGCCAACTCCGGGTATCTCACCCGCCGCCTGGTGGACGTGGCCCAGGACCTGGTGGTCACCGAGTACGACTGCGGTACCGAGAAGGGCATCGTGCTCAAGCCCATCATCGAGGGCGGCGACGTGGTGGAACCGTTGCGCGAGCGGGTACTCGGTCGCGTGCTGGCCCATGACGTCAAGATGGCCGACGGCTCCAGCCTGCTGCCCGCCGGGACGCTGCTGGATGAGGACGCGGTGGACCTCATGGAGACCAACGGCATCGATGAGGTGGTGGTGCGTTCGGCCATCTCCTGCGAGACCCGCTACGGCATCTGCTCCATGTGCTACGGCCGTGATCTCGCCCGCGGGCATCACGTTAACGAAGGCGAGGCGGTGGGCGTGATTGCCGCCCAGTCGATTGGCGAGCCCGGCACCCAGCTCACCATGCGCACCTTCCATATCGGTGGTGCGGCGAGCCGTTCCGTGGCTATCAGCGCCATCTCGGCCCGCACCAAAGGCACCATCCGCCTGCACAACATCAAGACGGTGACCAACAAGCACGGCAACCTGGTGGCGGTGTCCCGCTCCGGCGAGCTGGGCATCATCGACGACCAGGGCCGTGAGCGTGAGCGCTACAAGGTGCCCTACGGCGCGGTGATCTCGGTCCACGAGGGCGACACCGTGGAGGCCGGCCAGGAAGTGGCCACCTGGGATCCGCACACCCACCCGATCATCACCGAGGTGGCCGGGCGCATCCAGCTGCACGACTTCATCGAGGGCGTGACCGTCAACAAGCAGGTGGACGAGATCACCGGGCTGTCCTCCACCGTGGTCATGGATCCCAAGTCGCGCGGTTCCGCCGGCAAGGACCTGCGTCCGACGGTGCGCCTGGTGGATGCCAAGGGCAAGGACCTCAAGCTCGCCGGCACCGACATCCCGGCCCATTACGCCTTGCCTTCCGGTGCCATCATGAGCCTGGAGGACGGCGCTACGGTGGAGGTGGGCGACGTGGTGGCCCGCATCCCCCAGGAGTCGTCCAAGACCCGCGACATCACCGGCGGTCTGCCCCGGGTGGCCGATCTGTTCGAGGCCCGCAAGCCCAAGGAGCCGGCCATCCTGGCCGAGCGCACCGGCACCGTGAGCTTCGGCAAGGACACCAAGGGCAAGCAGCGCCTGGTCATCACCGACGAGAACGGCGACACCCACGAGGAGCTGATCCCGAAGTGGCGTCATGTGAACGTGTTCGAGGGCGAGCATGTGGAGCGGGGCGAGGTGATCGCCGACGGCGAGCCGAACCCCCACGACATCCTGCGTTTGCTGGGCGTGACCCCGCTGGCCGAGTACATGGTCAAGGAGATCCAGGACGTCTACCGCCTGCAGGGCGTGAAGATCAACGACAAGCACATCGAGGTGATCGTGCGCCAGATGCTGCGCAAGGTGGAGATCACCGATCCGGGTGACACCCGCTTCCTGACCGGCGAGCAGGTGGACCGGGCGCGGGTCATGGAGGAGCACGAGCGCCTGGGTCCGGACAAGCAGCAGGCGAATTACGAGCGGGTGCTGCTGGGCATCACCAAGGCGTCGCTGGTGACCGAGTCGTTCATCTCGGCGGCCTCCTTCCAGGAGACCACCCGGGTGCTCACCGAGTCCGCCACCCGCGGAGCCCGGGATGACCTCCGGGGCCTCAAGGAGAACGTCATCGTGGGCCGGCTGATCCCGGCCGGCACGGGCCTGGCATACCACAAGGACCGCCGCCGCAAGCGCCACGGGGAGGCCTTCTCCATGATGGTGCCGGAGACCGCAGGGCCCGAGGAGGCGCCCGTCGACGCGGAAACCGGGACCTCGGAGTAACAGATGTCGGACATCAGACATCAGATGTCTGATATCTGAGGTCTGATGTCTGGTACAATGTTCGGCTATCGTCCGGCTTGACAGCGGGCGGGGCGGTTCCCTAAAATTTCGCACCCTCGACAGGCCGGTACGGGTCCGGCCTGTCGTCGTTTCTGGGTAGGAGAAAATCTTTCATGGCAACGATCAATCAGTTGGTGCGCAAGCCGCGCAAGCGCAAGGTCGAGAAGAGCGCGGTGCCCGCGCTGCAGGCCTGTCCGCAGCGCCGCGGCGTCTGCACGCGCGTCTATACCACGACCCCGAAGAAGCCCAACTCGGCGCTTCGCAAGGTGGCGCGTGTGCGCCTCACCAACGGCTACGAGGTCAGCAGCTACATCGGCGGCGAAGGCCACAATCTGCAGGAGCACTCGGTGGTGCTGATTCGTGGCGGCCGCGTCAAGGACCTCCCGGGCGTGCGTTATCACACGGTGCGCGGCAGCCTGGACACCCAGGGTGTACAGAATCGTAAGCAGGCCCGCTCCAAGTACGGTGCCAAGCGCCCCAAGAAGGCCTGACGGCCCGATTTCAGAGTACATAGATCATGTCCAGAAGAAGCGAAGCCCCCAAGCGCCACATCCTTCCTGACCCGAAGTACAAGAGTGAGCTGCTGGCCAAGTTCATCAACACCGTCATGAAGGACGGCAAGAAGTCCGTGGCCGAGCGGGTGCTCTACGGTGCGCTCTCCCAGATCGAGAGCAAGAAGGGCGACGGCATCCAGGTGCTCGAGCAGGCCCTCGACAACGTTCGCCCGCGGGTGGAGGTGAAGTCCCGCCGCGTGGGCGGTGCCACCTACCAGGTGCCCGTCGAGGTGCGCGCCGTGCGCCAGAACGCGCTGGCCATGCGCTGGATCGTGGATGCCGCCCGCAAGCGCGGCGAGAAGTCCATGGCGCTCAAGCTCGCCGGCGAACTCATGGATGCCTCCGAAAGCAAGGGCTCCGCAGTGAAGAAGCGCGAAGACACCCACCGCATGGCGGAGGCCAACAAGGCCTTCTCGCATTACCGCTGGTAAGGCGCCCGCTTCAGAGACAGATTTTTCGAGGATTTTTCCCGTGGCACGCAAAACCCCCATCGAGCGATACCGCAACATCGGCATCAGCGCCCATATTGATGCCGGCAAGACCACCACGACGGAGCGCGTGCTGTTCTACACCGGCATCTCCCACAAGGTGGGCGAGGTGCACGACGGGGCGGCCACCATGGACTGGATGGAGCAGGAGCAGGAGCGCGGCATCACCATCACTTCCGCGGCCACCACCTGCTTCTGGTCCGGCATGGACAAGCAGTTTCCCGAGCACCGCGTCAATATCATCGACACGCCCGGGCACGTGGACTTCACCATCGAGGTGGAGCGTTCCATGCGCGTGCTGGACGGTGCCTGCATGGTGTACTGCGCCGTGGGCGGCGTGCAGCCCCAGTCCGAGACGGTCTGGCGCCAGGCCACCAAGTACGGTGTGCCGCGGCTGGCCTTCGTCAACAAGATGGACCGCTCCGGCGCGGATTTCTTCAAGGTTCACAAGCAGATGCGCGAGCGCCTGCACGCCAATCCCGTGCCCATCCAGATCCCGGTGGGTGCCGAGGAGAACTTCAAGGGCGTGGTGGATCTGGTGCGCATGAAGGCCATCTACTGGAACGAAGCGGACCTGGGCGCCACCTTCGAGCTGCGGGACATCCCCGCCGAGCTCCAGGACGAGGCCGCCAAGTGGCGCGAGAACATGCTCGAGGCCGCGGCCGAGGCCGACGAAGAGCTGATGAACAAGTACCTGGAAGAGGGCGACCTCTCCGAGGCGGAGATCAAGAAGGGTCTGCGCCGGCGCACGGTGGATCTGGAAATCGTGCCCATGCTGTGCGGCACCGCCTTCAAGAACAAGGGCGTGCAGGCCATGCTGGATGCGGTGATCGACTACATGCCGTCGCCCGTCGACGTGCCGCCCATCAAGGGCCTGGACGCCAACTCCGAGCAGCCCATCGAGCGGCGCGCGGGCGATGACGAGCCGTTTGCGGCCCTGGCGTTCAAGATCGCCACCGACCCCTTCGTGGGCACCCTGACCTTTATCCGGGTGTATTCGGGCGTGCTCAGCTCCGGCGACACCGTCTACAACTCCCAGAATACCGGCAAGGAGCGGGTCGGGCGCATCCTGCAGATGCACGCCAACAACCGCGAGGAAATCAAGGAGTTGCGTGCGGGCGACATCGGCGCCTGCGTGGGTCTGAAGGACATCACCACGGGCACGACACTGTCGGCCCTGGACAAGCCCGTGATCCTGGAACGCATGGAGTTCCCCGACCCGGTGATCTCCGTGGCCGTGGAGCCCAAGACCAAGGGCGACCAGGAAAAGATGGGCATCGCGCTCAACAAGCTGGCCCAGGAGGATCCCTCCTTCCGCGTGCATACGGACGAGGAATCCGGCCAGACGATCATCTCGGGCATGGGCGAACTGCACCTTGAGATCATCGTCGACCGCATGAAGCGCGAGTTCAAGGTGGAGGCCAACGTGGGCAAGCCCCAGGTGGCCTACCGCGAGACCATCCGCAAGACGGTGGAGCAGGAAGGCAAGTTTGTGCGCCAGTCCGGCGGCCGCGGCCAGTATGGTCACGTGTGGCTGCGCATCGAGCCCAAGGAGGCGGGCGAGGGCTATGAGTTCGTCAACGGGATCGTTGGCGGCGTGGTGCCCAAGGAATACATCCCGGCCGTGGACAAGGGTGTGCAGGAGCAGATGCAGAACGGCGTGCTCTGCGGCTTCCCCGTGGTGGACGTCAAGGTCACGCTCTATGACGGCTCCTACCACGACGTGGACTCCTCGGAAATGGCGTTCAAGATCGCCGGCTCCATGGGTTTCAAGGAAGGCGCCCTGAAGGCGGGGGCTGTCCTGCTGGAGCCCATCATGAAGGTGGAAGTGGAGACGCCCGAGGAATACATGGGTGACGTGATGGGCGATCTGAACCGCCGTCGCGGCATCATCCAGGGCATGGACGACAACGCCGGGCTCAAGCTCCTGAAGGCCGAGGTGCCGCTGGCCGAAATGTTCGGCTACTCCACCACGCTGCGCTCCATGAGCCAGGGGCGGGCCACCTATTCCATGGAATTCGCCAAGTACGCCGAGGCGCCGGCCAACGTGGCCGAGGCCGTCAAGAAGGCTTCCTGATTAACCGAATCTACCGAGAAGGGGTTGTAACGTGTCCAAGGAAAAATTCGAGCGTAAGAAGCCGCATGTCAACGTAGGGACCATTGGTCACGTGGACCATGGCAAGACGACGCTGACGGCGGCGCTGACGGTATGCCAGGCGAAGAAGTTTGGCGGTGAGGCGCGTGCCTACGACCAGATCGACAA
>NZ_MVBK01000121.1 GCF_002000365.1 Thioalkalivibrio denitrificans
ACAAACTGTCACCGCGGCCTCTCGGCCACATACGCCGATCTATGCCACTCATTCAGCAGCTTACATAAAGCCGCCGGCCGCCTTGGCGCAATGTCCGGGTCAATCCTCTTTTGGGCCATGGCGCCCGCCGGGCAGGGCGAAGGCCAGCAGACCGCCGAACACCGCCGAGCCCAACAGGAAAAGATGCAGGTTCACGGCCGCGACCAGGGCCGCATCGGCGGCCACGCCAAAGGGCAGGAGAGCCGCCACGACGCCCGCCTCGTAGGTGCCGGCTCCGGCCACGCCGTGCACGGGCAACACGCTGGTCAGGTCCCCCGCGATTACCGCGAGCCAGGCAGCGGCCGACGGCACCTCCAGGAACAGCCCCAGCACCCACACGAACACCGCGAGCTTCACCAGCCAGTTGGCAAAGGTCCAGCCCCAGGCACGCCAGAAGGCGCGGGGCGAATCGGGCAGCGCGTCGAAGGCCCGCCAGGCGAATGCGCGCAAACGTCCGCCCTGAGGATCACCGAGCGCATCGCGCAGCCAGGGCGCCAGCCGCCGCGCCACGGGTAGCAGGGCCAGCCAGGCTGCCGCGACGGGCAGCGCCACCCACCAGCCGAGAACGAAACCGCCCACCGCCAGCCAGGCGAACAGCCCCAGGGTATGCAGATCCATCAGCCGGAACCAGAGCAGCACGGGCACCGAATGGGTGGCCGGCACCTGGAAGTGGCGGGCCATGAGCAATGGGAAGCTCAGCTCTCCCGTGCGCATGGGCAACAGATTGTTAAGCAGGTTGTGGACCAGCGTCAGGCGCAGGCACACCAGGAAACGCCCGCGCATGGCGTCGCGATAGTAGTCGTAGACGCGCACCGCGCGCAGCCAGTAGGTGAACAGGGTCAGGAGCGCGGCGGCCAGGATGGCCGAGGGAGTCACCTCCCGCCATGGAGACAGCAGCGCGCGCCAGCCGAACCACGCCTCGACGAACACCACGAAGGCGACGAGTATCACGACGGCCAGCAGTGTTCGAAGCTTCGGCATGGCGTTAACCCGCATATCTCACCACCCTTCTACTGCGGCCGCCGATCCGCTCGCTNNCGCCTGCGCCGTCCTCCGGTGCGCGCGCCCCGTCACAGCTGCGCCTCGACGCCCTCGCCACGAACGGTGGTGAGATATGCGGGTTACTCGCGGCGCACTGGTGGGGGCCGGTGCGGGCGGTTAGACTGTGCCACTCTCCAGAAAGGCCCCGGCATGACCCACACTGAATCCCCCGGCGGACAAGGCCTGCGGACGATCCCGGAGCGATGGCTCGGCGTGGCGCTGGGCGTTGCGGTGTTTGCCGCGTTCTTCTTCAATCTGCACGGTTTCCCGCTGTTCGACCTGGATGAGGGTGCGTTCAGCGAGGCCACGCGCGACATGCTGGCGCGGGGCGACTATGTCGCCACCTACCTCTATGGCGAGCCGCGCTATGATAAGCCGATCCTCATCTACTGGCTACAGGCACTCTCTGTCAGCGCCTTCGGCCTGAACGAGTTCGCGCTGCGCCTGCCCTCGGCGCTGTCGTCCACGCTGTGGATGCTGGCCCTGTATGCGTTTGCCGCGCGCGTGACGGACAGGCGCACGGGCATGATGGCGGCCATCGTCGGCGCCACCACGCTTGAGGTCGGCATCATCGGCAAGGCCGCTATCGCGGATGCCCTGCTCAACCTCCTGATCGCGGCCAGTCTGTTCGCCATCTACCTTCATTATCAGGACGGCCGGCGACGCTGGATCTACGCGGCCTTTGCCTGCATGGGCCTCGGCTTTCTCACCAAGGGCCCCGTGGCGGTGGCGATCCCCTTTGTCACCAGCCTGCTGTTCTTTGCACTCCGGGGCCGGTGGCGTGACTGGCTGCGTGCCGCACTCAATCCCGCCGGCATCGCGTTGTTTCTGGTTATCATCGTGCCATGGTATCTGCTGATCACCCTTCGGGAGGGGCCCGGTTTTGTCCTGGGTTTCCTGCTCGAACACAACCTCGGCCGATTCCAGGAACCCATGGAAGGCCACAGTGGACCGATCTGGTACTACGTACCGGTGTTGCTCCTGGGCATGCTGCCGTGGACAGCGATCGTGCTGGCGGCCCTCTGGCGGGCCCGCAGGCAACTCACCGATGACCTGACCCTGTTCCTGCTGATCTGGTTCGGCTTCGTGTTCGTACTGTTCTCGCTGGCCGGCACCAAGCTGCCCCATTACCTTCTCTACGGCATGACGCCCCTGTTCCTGCTCACCGCGGCGGAGGTTTTCCGCATGCGCTCGGCATTCTGGTCGGCGTTGCCCGGGGCGCTTTTCTTCGCCTTCATGCTGGCCTTCCCGAGCATCGTGGTGGCCGTCCGTTCGACGGTCGGCGACCCGTTCGTCGCCGCGCTGCTGGAGGATGTGGAACGCCATTTCGGCATCCTGTGGTACGGCGGTTTCGGCATCGCCCTGGCCGTGAGCCTGTGGTTCATGTTCGAACGGCGCATTCACATGGCGTGGCGCATGACCGCAATCGGCCTGCTGCTGGCCATCGGCCTGTCGGGACTCCTGCTGCCGACGGTGGCGGCCGTGCAGCAGGGCCCCATACGCGACGCGGGGCTGGTGGCCCGGGACCGGCCCGAGACGCTGGTGATGTGGAGCCTCAACAACCCCAGTTTCAACGTGTATGCGCAGCGCGTCGTCGAACGCCGCTCGCCGGAACCCGGCGAGGTCGCCCTCACCCGCAGCACTCGCCTGGAACGTCTCGCCGAGTACGAAGTGCTCTTCGAGCGTAACGGTGTGGCACTGGTGAAGGTAATGGCGTCGAGTGCGACCCGGGATTGAAGCCGGTCCGCGAATGAACGTCCGTAAACGTGCATGCAAGATCAAAAGCCGGACCGCCAAGGACGCAAAGGTATGCGCGAAGGGCGCGAGGCTTTTCCACCGAAGGATTTCCTTCGCGCATACCTTTGCGTCCTTGGCGGTAAGCTTGTCGCATTTTGGGCACCCCGTTGACGGCGAGCCCCGGGCCGAGCACCAACGCAAGGGCAAGAAACAGGCCCACCCGCCGCTGCGCGGCACGCTTGAGCCCGCGGGCCCGGCCCGCTAACCTGTGGACCGACAAGGACGAACCCACGTGGAAGGATCCATGAACCTCGCCATCGCTCACGCCCGCGCACTGACCGGCATCGACGCCCCGCCGGTGCAGATCGAAGTCCATCTGGCCAACGGCCTGCCCGCCTTCGCCATCGTCGGCCTGCCAGAGGCGGCGGTGCGTGAAAGCCGCGAGCGCGTGCGCGCCGCACTCATCACCAGCGGCTTCGAATTCCCTACAAGGCGCATCACCGTCAGCCTCGCACCCGCGGATCTCCCCAAGGACGGCGGCCGCTTCGATCTGGGCATTGCACTGGGCCTGCTGGCCGCATCCGGCCAGCTTCCCGCCCGCGCATTGGCCGACATCGAGTTTCTGGGTGAACTGGGGCTCAATGGCGAACTGCGCCCCGTGCGCGGCGTGCTGCCGGCCGCCCTGGCGGCACGGGATGCGGACCGTGCGCTGGTGGTGGCTGCACAGGATGCCGATGAGGCTGCCCTGGCCCGCGGCTGCCGTGTGTTCGCCGCGGATCACCTGCTGCGGGTGTGCGCCCACCTGCGCGGCGCCGACGCTCTGCCCGAACACCCACCTCCTGCACACGCGGACACTGCGCCGGGCGGACCGGACATGGCGGAGGTCCGGGGCCAGCCCCAGGCCCGGCGGGTTCTGGAGATCGCGGCCGCGGGTGGTCATCACCTGCTCATGATCGGCCCGCCAGGCACCGGCAAGACCATGCTGGCCAGTCGCCTGCCGGGCCTCCTGCCGCCCATGGAGGATGACGAGGCGCTGACGACCGCCGCCGTTCACGCCGTCAGCGGCCACGCGCTGGACGTCCACCGCTGGCGACAGCGCCCCTTTCGCGCCCCGCACCACACCGCATCGGGCGTGGCACTGGTGGGCGGCGGACCGCATCCCCGCCCGGGGGAGGTCTCGCTGGCGCACAACGGGGTCCTGTTTCTGGACGAACTCGCCGAGTTCGACCGGCGCGTACTGGACGTGCTGCGCGAACCGCTGGAGAGCGGCTGCATCACCATCTCCAGGGCCGCACGGCAGGCCGAATTCCCCGCACGGTTTCAACTGGTGGCCGCCATGAACCCCTGTCCGCAGGGCTATGACTGCGACCTGGCGGAGAACTGCCGCTGCAGCCCGGAGCAGCACCGCCGGCAGCGGGCCCGGCTGTCCGCGCCGCTGCTGGATCGCATCGATCTCTCAGTGCAGGTACCGCGCCTCGCCAAAGGCGCCCTGTTCCAGGACCGGGGTCCGGCCCCGGAGGACAGCGCCACCGTTCGTGAACGGGTTGCGGCGTGCCGGCAGCGTCAACTGCAGCGTCAGGGTTGCGTGAACGCCCAGCTGGGCGGGGCGGCGCTCCATGTGCATTGCAGCGCCGACGGCGAGGTTCACCGCACGCTGGAGCAGGCCATGGAGCGCTTCAGGCTCTCCGCCCGTTCCGCCCACCGCATCCTGCGTGTCGCGCGCACCATCGCCGACCTGGCTGGCAGTGAAGCAATCGGGCCCGATCACCTGGCGGAGTCCTTGAGCTATCGGGCGCTGGACCGCTGGCGGGTATAAGTGGCAAGTGGCAAGGAAAACCACCCTCACCCCGGCCCTCAAATTCCGGGCGTCCTGCCCTCCACCCTTCGGGCCAGCCTGTCGGCTGTTCAAATCCCCCCCCGGCGGATTTGTCCTGAGGGAGAGGGAGTGAAAAATCCCCTCCCCCGCTTGCGGGGGAGGGTTGGGGAGGGGGCCCTTGCCACTTGAGACTTGCCACTAAAAAGGGCGCCACCTTTCGGTGGCGCCCTTTTTGTTGGTTCTGTCGAAACCCTCTAGAGGGTTTCGATATAAGCAGCCAGGTCGGCGATGTCCTCGTCGGACAGGTTCCGGGCATTGGGAACCATGAGCGCCGTGTTCGGACCCACCTGCTCACCGGCCCGATACTTGTTCAGCAGCTCGACGATACGGTCGGCCGGAGTCCCCGCCAGCTTGGGGAAGATCCCCATGCCCTGCCCCTGGGCGCCATGACAGCCGATGCAGACGCCATACTTGCTTTGCCCCGCAGTGGGATCGCCTGCCATGGTTTCCGGGTCGGCTTCCGCTTCGGCCTCCGCGTCGGCCACATCCAACTCCTCGTCATCCACCGGATGCCCGCTCTGTTCGAGCAGGTAGACCACGGACGCGCGCACTTCCTCGTCGCTCAGGTTCGGATTCCCGCCCCGGGCAGGCATGGCGCCGATGCCCTCGATGGCATGCCTGACCACCGTGTCCAGCCCCTGACCCAGACGCTCACCCCACACGCCCTCGTCACCCTTGACGGGCGCGTCGGCGGCCCCGGTGTCATGGCAGGCTGCGCACACGGCCTGATAAACCTCTGCCCCGGAGCGGCGAACCGCGTCGTCCGGCACCTCGTCGGTCACGGCGGTCGTGGCAACACGGCCGATGGGCTGGATTCGCTCCTGCACACTGGCCGGATCCACCACCACAGCGGGTTCCGCAACCCTTTCCGCGAAGGAAAACAGACGGGTAACCAGAAAGACCACGGTCGCCAGCAACACCAGCGCACTCAGCACGACGACGACCTTGGTAGTGAAATCTTTGTCTTCTTGATGCGCCACAATTTCCTCCGGCATCTCGCGTGAAGCGGCGCCCGACTCTGTTCACGCGGGGCAACGCAACGGGCCCGTCATCCCGCACTGCATATAGGCTCGATGATACTCCGCAAGAGGAGCTGCAGCACGCATTCGGGTCGAGGGCAGCGGCGAATTATAGGGCATCGGATTGCATGAGGCCATCTTGAAACACCGCAGCCTTGCCGACAGCCCGCAAGCAATTGCCACGGGCGCGGCAGACGCCACGCGGAGCCGATATGCCGCGGCGCACGATCGGCCTGCCGGAGGTGCGCCGGGGGGCGGAGACAGTCCACACAGCGGAGTTCTAACGCAACACCCGAAGCTGGTATGATTCGCCGGATGCGCCCGTAGCTCAGCTGGATAGAGCGCTGCCCTCCGGAGGCAGAGGTCAGGGGTTCGAATCCCTTCGGGCGCGCCAGATACCAAAAGGGCC
>NZ_MVBK01000122.1:0-8383 GCF_002000365.1 Thioalkalivibrio denitrificans
CGAACAGCTCGGCCTCGGCGCTGCACGCGGGCAATGGCCCCTACGTGGCCATCAACATGGCGGCCATCCCGGACGATCTCGCCGAGGCCGAGCTGTTCGGCTACCGCAAAGGGGCCTTCACCGGCGCCAACCGGGATCACCCGGGCCTGCTGCAGGAGGCCTCGGGCGGTGTGCTGTTCCTGGACGAGGTGAACGCCATGTCAGCTTCCCTGCAGGCCAAGCTGCTGCGCAGCCTGCAGAACCGCAGCGTGCGGCCGGTGGGTGACACGCGCGATCATCCCGTGGATTTTCGCCTGCTGTGCGCCAGCAACCGGCCGCTGGACGCCGAGGTGGCGGAGGGCCGCTTCCGCCGCGATCTGTTCCACCGCATCAACGTGCTGCACGTGACCCTGCCGCTGCTGCGCGAGCGGGCCGAGGACATCCCGGAGCTGGCTGAGCATTTCCTGCGCCACTATGCCCGCACCCACGGACGCAATGTGCGCCGCCTCGCGCCGGAGGTGGTCGGTGCGCTCATGGCCTACGGCTGGCCCGGCAATGTGCGCGAACTGGAGAACTTCGTCGAACAGGCGGTGATCCTGTGCCCGGACGGCGTAACCGATCTGCCCCTGGAGGTGTTCCCCGACACCGTGGGCGGCGGCGGATGGCTGGGCGAGTCCAGGGAGACGCCCCGCACCGGCGCCACCCTTGCCGCCGTGGAACGCCAGTACATCGAAAACGTGCTGGCGGACTGCGGCAACAACAAGGCCCAGGCGGCACGGGTGCTGGGCATCGATTACAAGACCCTGCTGCGCAAACTCAGCGCCTGGCGCTGAACACCGCCGGAAGGGGCGGAACGCCCCTCGCCCCGACACGCCCGATGGGGCGCTTTGCCCCAATTCCTCCGACAGCACGCCGCTGCCCGCGCCGCGGCGGCGCTGATCTGCCGGGCTCCCTTCCCTCCCCAGCCCCGTTGGCACAGGTCGTGCAAAAGGACTCCCTGCCGAGTCATGGCACAACCCGCCGTGCGGGAGACGATACCGCGCTACAAGATGGCGCAATCATTCAGAACAAGAGAGCTGGAGGAGTCACCCATGCGCAAAACCCTGTTCATCGCGCTCGCTTCCGCGCTGGCCGTATCCGCAGTCGCCACCGCGGATACGAAGCTGCCGGATGACGTGCTCGTCAACCCGGATTTCGACGTCAGAACCGCCTGGCCCTACCCGAAAGCCAATTCCGGCGAGATCGAATGGCGGCCGCATGGCCGCGACCTCACTCAATGGATCACCCTGAGCTACGAGGACAAGCGCGGCATCCCCGAACCCGCGACCGTGCGCTTCAACGGGAACGTAAAGGGCAACGTCGAACGCGGCAGGGAGATCGCAACCCACGTGCGCAAGGGCAACTGTGTGGCCTGCCACGCCATCCCTGGCGCCGCGCAGACCGGCACCGCCGGCCCAAGCCTGGAAGGCTACTCAACCAGGGGCGTGCCCGACAGCTATGTCTACCAGATGCTCCATGACCCCCGCGCCCTGTTCCCGGAGACGGTCATGCCCGCCTTTGGCGCCATGAACAACCTCACGGAACAGGAGATCCACGATGTAATGGCCTTCCTGAAGACGCTCTGATCACCGCACGGCACAACGCACAAGGAGCAGACCCAAAATGCCCACGACCACCAAGACACTCTTCGCGGCCGCCCTGGCCAGCCTGCTCACCGTCGGCCTGTGCGCAAGCGCCCTGGCCGACCAGCCCCACCGCCAGTACGCGCCCAAACCCGAGGGCGGCTACAGCAGCAACCCTCATGTCTCTCAGGACCATACGAAGACCTACCCCAACTGGACGAATCGCGCCAACCTGGACCCAGAGCGGGTCATGTCAGAGAAACTTCAGTGGACCACCAACTGGAAGTTCATGGACCCGCCTTTCGACGATTCGCTGCATGGCGGTCATCTGGCCATGGACCGTGGCGCTGAACTGTTGGCTGAATTGAACGGATCCGACAACCGCTTTGCGCGCTGCCTGGGATCCCGTGACGGCAATCTCAAGGGACTGCGCGCCAACCACTATCCCCACTTCAATCAGGAACTGGGCAAGGTGGTGAACCTGGAGATGATGATCGAGCACTGCGCCGCCCGGCAGGGAGTGACCCTGCAGCATGGCAGCTACGACAACAGCGCGGTGTCCGTGTACGTGGCCAGTCACAGCAACGGCATGCCCATCAGAATCGACGTGACCCAGGGTGAGCTCAAGGCCGCCTACGATCGTGGCCAGGAGCGTTTCCACCTGCGCACCGGCCGCATGAACATGGCCTGCGGCACCTGCCACGTGACCCTGGTGGGCGAGCGGCTGCGCGGCCAGGCGCTCACCACCCACTACGGCGATGTGGCCCACTGGCCCACCTACCGGACCAAGGACGAGCTGCAGTCCCTGCACGTGCGTTTCACGGAGTGCAACCGCAATGGCGGCACGCAGCCGCTCAAGCCGGGTTCGCAACCCTACGTGGACATCGAGGTGTTCCTCACCGCCCTGTCCAACGACTATCCGGTGGCCGTCCCCAGCGCCCGGGACTGATCCGCGCAAAGCGAGTACCAACCCCGGCCCTCAACGAGGGCATGTTTTCGGGGCAGTACACGCAGTCCTGCCCCGTTTTTTTTCGGTCTCCCCGACGCTTCACCCTTCTGTTGGGGCATTTTGCCCCAACAGACAACGGGGCTGATTGGGGCATTTTGCCCCACTCCGTGTCCCAAGCCTCTGATTTCCAATTCGACCCTGAAGGGTACGGTTCCTGCAGGGACATTCAATGCACATCCCCTCAATTCCCCTCACCGGATGGAGATCACATGATGCCCAAGACCCTTAGCCACCGATCGATACGGGCGACGCTGACCGGCGGCGCCGCGCTCGCCCTGCTCCCCCTTGCCATCGCATCGGCCGAACCCGTCTGGCCGGATGTCGTCGTGCAACTGCACGGCGCCGGCAAGGCGTACATCGTCGACACCCGCAACGACAGCGTGATCGCCAGCCTGGATACCTGCCGCGGCGGGACCCTGGGAAGCACGACTCCGGATGCCCGCAAGGTCTACGTGAGCTGCGCCGCACCGGACGAAACGGACGTGGTGGTGATCGATCTCAAGGAACGCAAGGTCACTGCACGGGTCGCCACCGGCAACCGCCCGAAGCACGGACTGGTGAGCCCCAACGGGAAGCTCGTCGGTGTCGATCACTGGGGGCTGAGCGACGGCAAGCTGCGCGTCACGTTCCTGGAGGCCGCCAGCGACCGGATCGTGCGGACGATCGACATTGGCGTGCAGGGCGAACCGGTCGGCGTGACCTCGATGCACAATTCCTGGAGCCCCGACTCGCGCTACTTCTTCACCATGGATCGCGTGGACAACCGCGTGGTGATCGTCGACACCCGCGACTGGAGCACCTCCACGCTGGCCTCCCCCAGCCGCCCCCATTACCCGGTGATCAGCCCCGACGGCAAGGAACTCTGGCTGGTGCACGAGGGAAGCGCCGACGTGAAGCCCGGCGTGGTGGTCTTCGATCTGAGCAGGGCCGGACGGCCGGAGATTACCCGGCTGTCCATGCCCCTGACCGGCGAGGAGGTGGCCGAGGCCCATCACGGCAACTTCTCCCAGGACGGCAGCCTGTTCATGATCCTCAACCGCGGACCGGGCGACAACGCCGTGGGGCGCGAGGTCGCTTTCTTCGATGCCAAGACCAAGGAACTGGCGCATCGCGTCTCCACCGCGAGCACCGGCGTCGGCCATGCCTACAATAGCCCGGACGGCCGTCACACGGTGGTCACCAACTACGGCAACAACGTGATCAGCATCGTCGATCTGCAGGAGATGCGCACGGTGGCCGATCTGGCCATCGGCAAGGGGCGCATGGGCCATGTGGCCTTCACGAAGGACGGCCGCTACGGTTACGTCTCCAACGCCGGCGACGGCAACCTCTATAAAGTGGACATGACCCGCTTCGAGGTGGTCCGGGAGATCACTACCGGCGGCGGCATGCCCGGCGGCGGACAGGCCCTGAACGTATGGACCAACGTCTTCGAGGAATTGCCCCGCTGACACCCCCCGCGGCGCCGTGCCCGGCGACCCCGGGCACGGCGCCGCCCCACAAATCATGAACCCCGCCGCAACCCTGAAGCGCCTCTCGCCCCTCCGATCGCTGCTGCCATCGCTGCTTCTCGGCGTGGCCCTGATCACTCCGGGGTGCACCCCGCCCCAGGACGGCGCGTCCACAGGCGATGGCCGCGAACCGGTCACACTGACCTGGGACCGCCTCATGCCCGAGGACTATGCCTTCGAGGACCCTCTCGCCGGCATCGACGTCAGCGGCTACGCAGACGACGATCCCGAGGCCCTGGCGCTGCTGGAGAAACTGCGCGCCGCATGGGCCGACACCCCCGTGGTGGAGGCATTGGACGGGGAGCGCGTGCGCATCGGTGGTTTTGTGGTGCCGCTGGAGGGAGACGGCGAGCGGGTCACGGAGTTCCTGCTGGTCCCCTATGAGGGCGCCTGCATCCATGTGCCGCCACCCCCGCCGAACCAGGTCATTCACGTGCAAATGCAGGCTCCCGGGGCGAGGCTGCGGCTGTTCGACGCCGTCTGGCTGACGGGCACCCTTCAGGCCCGGCGGGTGCCCAGTGATCTGGCGGATGCGGGCTACAGCATGCGGCCCGAGCGAATCGAGGCCTTCTGACGCGACGCAACGGCCATCCAAGGAAACCTTCGACCCATGAGCGCAAACATCTCCGGGCCGGCAAGACTGCTGGCTGCCCTCTGCCTGCTGCTTTCCGCAAGCGGCCACATCGGTGCACAGGAGCATCGTCATCACGGCGCACATGTGCATGGCGTTGCCGAACTCAACATCGTCCTCGACGGCACCACACTGCTGGTCGAACTCCATTCGCCTGCACACAATCTGGTGGGCTTCGAACACCCTCCGCGCACGGAGGCCCAGCACCAGGCACTCACACGCGCACGCGCCGCCCTTGAGGACGCGGACCGAGTGTTCTCGCTTCCTGCGGCCGCAGCCTGCTCGCTGATCGGGGTGGAGGCCGAGAGCGTCCTGTTTGGCAAATCCCACGACCACAGGAACCACGCTCATCATCACAAACATGATCATGATCACGACCACAAACCAGGGAATGAGCACCAGCACGCCGACATCCATGTCCACTACGAGTTCCACTGCACCAACGTGAATGCCCTCCGATACATGGATATGCTTCTGTTCGAATCCTTCCCCGGCACCGAGCGATTGCGGGTGCAGCGCATCGGCAGGGGCGGGCAGGACGCGACCACCCTGACGCCGGAACGCAACCGGCTGCCCATGTAGGTGTCCGCGAGCACGCAACAGCCCGCCATCGAGGTCCGTGACCTCGCATTCCGCTGGCATGCCGGCGCACCGCCCGTGCTGGACATCCCCGAACTGATCGTCGAAAGGGGACAGCGGGTATTCATCCTGGGGGCGAGCGGCACCGGCAAGAGCACGCTGCTCAATTTGCTGGGCGGCGTGCTGCGCCCCGGGCAGGGGGAAGTCACCTTGCTGGGACAGCCCCTGCGCACCCTGAGGGGCTGGCGCCGTGACGCCCTTAGGGCGGACCACGTGGGGTTCATCTTCCAGATGTTCAACCTGATCCCCTACCTGGACGTCCTGTCCAATGTCACGCTGCCGTCCCGCTTCTCGGCCGCGCGGCGCGAGCGGGCCAACGCGCGTGGCGGCGTCGAGGCCGAAGGCATGCGGTTGCTGGCACACCTGGGCCTCGGTGACAGGTCGATGCTAGGACGCCGGCCCACCGAACTTAGCGTCGGGCAGCAGCAGCGGGTGGCGGCGGCGCGCGCGCTGATGGGCGCCCCGGAGGTCGTGATCGCCGACGAGCCCACCTCGGCTCTGGACGCGGGTCACAAAGGGGCCTTCCTGGAACTGCTGCTCAGCGAATGCGCGACATTCGGGACCACACTGGTGTTCGTTAGCCATGACCGCGCCCTGGCCCGGCCGTTCGACCGCGTCATTGCCATGGCCGACATCAACCGTGCCGGGGCCGGCGGCGCCCCGGGCGGGGCCCACGGAGGATAGCGGCGCATGGCGATCGTGCGACTGGCGCTTTGCAGCCTGCGCAACCGGTGGGTGACCGCCACCCTCACGCTGTTCGCGATCGGCTTTTCGGTGGCCCTCCTGCTGGCGGTGGAAAAGCTGCGCACCGAGACCCGGGCCAGCTTCGCCCACACCATCTCCGGCACCGACCTGGTGGTCGGTGCCCGCGGCGGCTCTGTGCAGCTGCTGCTCTACTCCGTATTCAGGATCGGAGGGGCGACGCACAACATCTCCTGGGAAAGTTACCAGGACATCCGCAACCATCCACGCATTGCCTGGACCATCCCGCTGTCGCTGGGCGACTCCCACAGGGGCTACCCGGTGATGGGGACGAACCTGGATTACTTCCGGCACTACCGGTTCGGTCGGGAGCAATCATTGCAATTCGAAGCCGGTGGGCCTTTCAACGATTTGTTCGACGTCGTGCTGGGTGCCGAGGTCGCACACCGCCTCGGCTACGAGCTCGGCGACATGATCGTCATCGCCCATGGCACCGGCAAGGTCGCCTTCCTCGAGCACGACGACATGCCCTTCCGTGTCGCCGGCATCCTGAAGCGCACTGGCACACCCGTCGATCGCACGCTGCATATCAGCCTCGACGGCATGGAAGCGATCCATGTTGACTGGCACGGCGGCACGCCCCCGCCGCCTGGGCGACGGCTGTCGCCCGGTGAGGTGCGCCAGGTGGATCTCACGCCCCGCTCGATCACCGCCTTTCTCGTCGGGCTCGACTCGCGTGCCGCCACCTTCCAGGTGCAACGCCATGTGAACGGCTATCGGCAGGAGCCCATGCTCGCGATCCTCCCCGGCGTCGCCCTGCATGAACTGTGGTCGCTGATGGGGGTGGCCGAACAGGCGCTGCTGCTGGTGTCCGGCGCCGTGGTGGCGGTCGGCCTGATCGGCACGCTCGCCGTGATGCTCGCCGGCCTCAATGAGCGCCGACGCGAAATGGCCATCCTGCGCTCGGTGGGTGCCCGGCCCCGCCAGATCTTTCTGCTGCTGGTCAGCGAGACCCTGGCTCTGGCGCTTGCGGGCATCGTCGCCGGCCTTGGCATGCTGTACCTCTCGCTCCATCTTGTCCAGCCTGTCGTGCAGTCCCGCTTCGGCATCCGGCTCGCCGTCACGGCGCCCGGATGGCACGAACTCGCGTTGCTCTCCCTGTTCCTCGCCGCCGCCCTGCTGGTCAGCCTGATACCGGCCTATCGCGCCTATCGAAACTCCCTTGCCGACGGACTCAATCCCCGCATCTAGTGCCCTGAGTCAGAGAATCGTTGCATTTCAGAGCCCCGCCCTCCGCTTCCCTATTCTGTTTTCTCCCTTATCATCTGCGGTTCATACCCCCAGAGCCTGCACCTCCCCCTCGTGAAGATCGCCATCCTTTCCCGCGACGCGAAGCTGTACTCCACGAGGCGCCTGGTGCAGGCGGCGCGGGACGCGGGGCATGCGGTCCAGGTGCTGGATCCGCTGCGCTGTTACATGAACATCACGTCCGCAAAACCCGCCATTCATTACAAGGGACGTGAACTGACCGGCTTCGATGCCGTCATACCACGTATCGGCGCTTCCATTACCTTCTACGGCACGGCCGTGCTGCGCCAGTTCGAGATGATGGGGGTCTTCCCGGTCAACGAATCGGTGGCCATCAGCCGTGCCCGGGACAAGCTGCGCAGCCTGCAACTGCTCTCTCGCGAGGGCGTGGGCCTGCCGGTCACCGGGTTCGCCCATTCGCCCGACGACATCAACGACCTGCTGCGGGAGGTTCAGGGCGCGCCCCTGGTGGTCAAGCTGCTGGAGGGCACCCAGGGCATGGGCGTGGTGCTGGCCGAAACCCGCAAGGCGGCCGAGAGCGTCATACAGGCGTTCATGGGACTTCGGCAGAACATTCTCGTGCAGGAGTTCGTGCAGGAAGCCGGGGGTTCGGATCTGCGCTGTTTCGTGGTCGGCGGCAAGGTGGTGGCGGCAATGCAGCGCAGGGCCAGGGAGGGGGAGTTCCGATCAAACCTGCACCGCGGCGGCAGCGCCGAGAAGACACGGCTCACACCCCAGGAACGCGCCACGGCGGTCAAGGCGGCCAGGGTCATCGGACTCAATGTGTGCGGCGTGGATATTCTGCGCTCGAGACACGGCCCGGTGGTCATCGAGGTCAACGCCTCACCCGGGCTTGAAGGCATCGAGACCGCGTCCGGCGTCGACGTGGCCGGGCGCATCATCGCCTTCATCGAGCAGCACGCCCGCCCGCACCGCACCCGGACCCGGGGGAAGGGGTGACCGGAAAGGATGAAGGATGAAG
>NZ_MVBK01000122.1:8408-8489 GCF_002000365.1 Thioalkalivibrio denitrificans
AAGGATGAAGGATGAAGGCAAAGTGTAACTTCTGATTCCCCTCCCCTCATGGGGAGGGCCAGGGTGGGGTGGTTTCATTCA
>NZ_MVBK01000123.1:0-8646 GCF_002000365.1 Thioalkalivibrio denitrificans
TAGGGTGAGGGTGGTTTCAATGGACTCTGGCGGGTCCCCACCCCAACCCTCTCCCGCAAGCGGGGGAGGGGGACGGAAGCTCTGGGGCAGGGGCACGGAATGGCCGCTATCTTCTGAGCAACAACTCCAGCCGCGCGAGACATGCGAGCAGCAGTAGCGCGATGCCGCCGAGGAGCACCGTGGTCAGTTCGAAGCCGAACAGGTAATACCGGCCCATGGCGCGGGTGAGCATGGGGGCTACGGTGACGATGACACCGCCCAGGAGCAGCAGGTCCCCAACAAGCTTGATGAGTTTCACGTCCCTTTCCCTCGAAATGCGGAAGAAGGCTGCCATTATGCAGCACGGTCCACCGGGTCCGCAGAAGGTTTCTTGCGATCTATATGTAAGGGATTTCGACACCCGGCCCAGTTACGGCGGTGATTCGTGACACAGGTCGCGTTTCATGGTTTACAGTAAGTGGATGGCCCGGAAGGGACCGGTCGGTCATCCGGCCCGGGTGGCAGGTAGCCAAGGGGGATGTATGCGTATGATTGGGATGCGGTGGGCAGTGGCGGCTGTGCTGCTTGCCGTGGGGATTGTGCTGTCTGGATGCGGTCAGACCAGCTTCACGGAGGCCGAGCGCCTGGAGCGCGCCGAAGCATTCCGCGAGCAGGGGGATGTCCGGGCGGCGATTATCGAGCTGAAGAATCTGCTGCAGGACAATCCGGGGCACCTTGAAGGGCGTTGGCGACTGGGTCTGCTTCACCTGGACGCGGGCGATGGGCCGGCTGCGTTGTCTGACCTCGAGCGCGCGCTATCCCAGGGCTGGGAGAGCGAGGATGCGCCGCTGCAACTGGCGCGCGCCAGGCTCCTGCAGCGCGATTTCGACGCGGTGGTGGAGCGGTTGCAGACCTGGCGGCTGACTCGCCAGGAAGATGTGGTGGAGGCCCATGTGCTCAGGGGCCGGGCATTTATCGGCCTGGACCGGCTGGAGGACGCCCGCAACGAGTTCGGGGCTGCACTGCGCAACGACGAGGGCCATGCCGGGGCCCTGACGGGTCTTGCCCGGGTCAGCGTGATGGCTGAACCTGCCGACATGGCGGAAGCGAACGCGCTCCTCGACCGCGCGCTTGCCGCCGATCCGGGATACGCCGAAGCCTGGGATCTGCAGGGCGACCTCCATCGCGCGCAGGAGGCACTGCCGGAGGCGGAAGCGGCGTTCACCCGGGTCATCGAAGTCGCGCCGAATCCGTACCTTGGGCACTACAAGCGCGCGCTGACACGCATGGCGCAGCAGGATCTGGAAGGGGCCGCGCAGGACCTCGACCAGATGCGTCGCCTCGGGCGCAACCTCGCCCCCACCGCCCACGTGCAGGGCCTCCTGCATTTCTACCGTCAGGAATACCAGGCTGCCGCCGATGCCCTGGAGGATGCCCTGCGGGGCAATCCGAACCTGTTTCCGGCCATGTTCTTCGCCGGCGCCAGTCACTACGCGCTGGAGAACTGGCAGCAGGCGGAGACCTATCTTGGACGCTATCTGCGCGCCTTCCCCGACATGCCCGCCGCGAATCAGTTGCTGGCGGCCGTGCGCCTGCGCGGCGGCCACGTTCAGGATGCCCAGACCCTCCTTGAACGGGCACTGGCCGCGAACCCCGGCGATGCCGCGGCGCTGGATCTGATGGCGAGCATCCATGCCACACGGGGTGACAATGTGGCCACGCTCGAGGTGCTGCGACAGCGGGTCTCCATGCAGCCCGATTCCCCCCAGGCGCGCATGCGTCTGGCTGCAGCACTTCTACAGAGTGGAGACCGTGAAGCCGGTTTTGCCGAGCTGGAGGCCGCCCGGGAACTGGACCCCGAGGATGTGGGAATCGATGTGGCGCTGGTGGTGCGGCTGCTGCAGGACGGCAACTTCGAACGGGCGCTGTCGGAGGTGGAGGCACTGATCGAAAAGCACCCGGAAGAGCCGGTGCCTTACAACCTCCGGGGCATCGCGTTGCTGGGACTCAACCGGGTCGATGACGCCGTGGCCACGTTTGAGCAGACCCTGAACGTGGCGCCCGGCGATTTCACGGCGACCCGCAACCTCGCCGTGATCAGGTTCAGACAGGGGCAGCTCGACGCTGCGCGACAGATCATTGAGAGGTCCCTGGAACAGCGCCCGACCGACCATCGTCTGCTGGTGCTGTTGGGCAACTTCGAGGTCCGCCACGGATCCCGCGAGAGGGCGATCGGGTACTTCACCCGGGCAATGGAGGCCCAGCCGCAGGCCCTGGAGCCGCGCATTCTGCTGGGCCGCCACTATCTCGAGGCTGAAGAGCCGCGTCGCGCCCTGCGGTTGCTCGAGGAGGTACGAGAGCATCATCCGCAGAATCCCGTGTTGCTGGAGCACATCGCCAACGCCCAGCTGGCCTCCGGGCAACTGGAATCCGGTATCAACACCCTGCGTCGACTGGCAGAGATCGCGCCGGAGGTGGCCGAGGTGCATTTCCGTCTCGGTATAGCGCAACGACGTGCAGATCGGCCGCGGGAAGCCCGGCGGGCGCTGGCGCGGGCGGTGGACCTGGACGGCAGCCATGCACGGGCCCTGCTGGCGCTGGCCGCGCTGGATGTTGAAGCGGGGCGGCACGATGACGCGCTGGCGCAGGCCCGTCGTGTCCAGGCCCTGGAGGGACATCGCGCCGCGGGCCACATGCTGGAAGGTGATATCCATCGTGCGCGCGAGGCTTTCCCGCAGGCGCTGGCGGCCTATGAGAAGGCCTATGCGGAAACCCCTTCCGCCGAGGCCGCCGTCAAGCGGTTCGACATGGCGCGGCGTACAGGTGATCTGGCCGGAGCCCAGGCTGCCCTGGCGCGCCGGGTGGACGACCATCCCGACGATCATCAGTCCCGGCTGATGCTGGCGTCGTCCTATATCGAGTCGGGCGATTTCGAGCGGGCCGTGACTCACTACGAGGTATTGGCCCAGCATGCGCCTGAAAACCCGGCGATCCTGAACAATCTCGCGTTCCTTTATCATCGCCAGGGGGACGAGCGGGCTCTGGAACTGGCGCGCAAGGCCAACCAGCTGCGCCCGGAGGATCCGCGCATCAAGGATACCCTGGGGGTCGTGCTGCTCGATCACGGTGATCCCGCCGAGGCCCTGTCCCTGATCGCGGCCGCTCATGAGGCGCTGCCCGACTCCTCGACCATCACCTACCACTATGCCCTGGCCCTCGAACGCAATGATCGGTCCGCGGAAGCCGCTGAGGTGCTGCGTGAACTGCTGGCCGATGACACTGCATTCGACGAGCGGGAGGAAGCGGAAGCCCTGCTCGGCAGCCTTGAGTGACGTTCGGGGCGCGTTGCACTAATTGGTTGAGACGCAGAGGACGCGGAGACGCGGAGAACGCAAAGGGGTTTGATTAACAGACCCTGCGTCCATCTCCGTCGTTCGGCGACGGAGCGCGGCTCGGTCTGGACTTACCCTGCATGTCGCACCACCCTTCTACTGCGGGCGCCGATCTGCGCGCTGTGACGGGGCACCTGCTGCGCTCGTCCCTCCAGCCCCCGCGCTTCGCTGGTCAGGGAGAGGCGGATGTGCCTTGCTTATCCGCCCTGCGAGGGGCTGTAGCGTGGCGCACGGATGCCGACAGAACGTTGGTGGGAGGCCCGCGCTTGGGCAGAAGGCGCAGGTTTCATATACGGGCACTGCGGTTCGCGGCGGGGCGCCGCTCCTACGCTGTGGCAGTTGACGGCGGGCACGGCCCGCTCTACGGCATGACTATCTGTCCAGAAGCGCCCGAGCCAGGGGAGCAGAATCTCTCGCCATCCCGGATTGGTTTATCTGGGTTCTTGTGGCGGTGAGAAGTCGCCCCGGGTTCCCGATCCCTGTTCATCACGTAGGTACAACTGCGCTCCCCAAGCAGTCGAAGACCTGGTCTGGACACCCGGCCTGCCACGCAGACGTGCAATCCACTCGGTCAGGCTCCTGGGAGTACGAGACCCGAGCGGATGCTGCGCGTGTGCGCCTGGCGAAGAGGTCGGGGAGCTTCCTTTTTTGCTCTTGTCCCCGTACCGGATGGCGTTCCGGTCGTCCTGGGATGTCGGCGTTGTTTACAGTTCGCTGCGAACGGGCAAACACGTGAAGTGACAGATATCTGAAATCGTTGACAAAACATTTTATGGCACAAAGTCTGCATGGTATACGCAAGGATGATCGGATGATGGATGGCCGCACCGATCTGATTTTCGAGGAATAGGGAAGAAGCGGGGGAAATCACAATGTTCAGATCAATCTGCAAATTAAGCGGTTCGGTTGCACTTCTGGGGCTGGTCAGCCTGTTTCCGATGCATGCCTCTGCCAGCCTCTTCGATGCGGGCATCCCCGCGGGCTGGACCTGCGTCGGCAGCTGCGGCACCTCCGGAGCCGATGGCGACGTGACACTTGCCCCGGGTGGCGGTAGCCAGTACGGCTGGGTGTCTACCAGTCAGGGTGTGACCGGGGTCGGTCTCGGCTTGGGCTCAGAGACATCGGGTTCTGTGCTTACCTCAACGGCCTTTGGCGCCCAAGCGGGGGACGAACTTGAATTCTTGTTCAATTACGTGACCTCCGACGGCGCCGGGTTTTCCGACTACGCGTGGGCACGGCTGCTCGACGACACCATGAACGAGGTGGCGTTCCTGTTCGGAGCCAGGACCACACCGGCCGGCGACACCGTGCCTGGTGACGGTCTGCCTCTTCCGGATGCCACACTGGATCCTACGGGTGCGCCCATCATCCCCGGTGGTCCGGCATGGTCGCCCTTGGGCGGTAGTTCGGGCAGTTGCTATGCCGCTGGATGTGGCTACACCGACTGGGTTAACGCCACCTACACCGTAGCCACCTCTGGGAATTACATTCTGGAATTCGGAGTGGTGAACTGGATCGATTTTGCTTTTCAGTCAGGTCTTGCCATTGACGGCTTCCTGGTCGCCGGCGATGACCCGTTCCAGCCGCCTGTGGGTGTTCCCGTGCCGGCTACGCTTGGGCTGATGGGCATCGGCCTGTTGGCCTTGGGTGTGGGGCTGCGGCGTCGCCGGCTGGTCTGATCACCCGTCTTTGGTTTGGAGCGCATGAGGGCGGCCCCGCAAGGGGCCGCCCTCATGCGTTTTGGTGCCAGGCAAAGGCCGACGGATGTAAGGTTTGCCGACGCAGTGCGTAGGCCGGATAGGGTGTAGCCGCATCCGGCATGCTTCGGTGATCAGGGACGAGGCAGCACCGGCGCGGTACGCTTGCTGTCCTCCTGCAGCCGCTTCCTGATGGCCTTGCGCACCAGGTGTGGAATCAGCAGGTGCAGGGGCATGCGCAGGTAGTGGGAGCGCACGTAAAGCAGCCACCGGGCGACGCCTGAGAGGGCGTCGTCGCAACACCAGTGGTGGGGGGCGAGGCCCCGGTGGAACAGGATGTCCATCAGCGGGCGCAGGGGTGTGGTCGGACCGGCGTCGGACAGCTCCTCAACAACAGTCCCGGGGATGGGCGTGCTCAGAAACGCCTGCGTGTAGCGCAGGCCGTAGTACAGGGGACGGATCAGGTCCATCTGCCGGGCACGTGCCACCAGGGCCGGCCAGAAATCGGGATCCTGGCCGAAGTGGCGCAGCAGATCGTCCAGGTCGGTCAGGTCGCGCAGGCCGTGCTCCAGTTCGCCGTCGTGGAACAGATGCGTGGCGCTGTGCAGCACCATATCAACCGGCGCGAGCACGTAGAGGTCATCGACTCCTGAGATCGGCACGGCGTCGGCCAGCAGGCGCCCGGCGTCGGGCTTTAGACGGGCAGTGGGCGGCAGGATGGTGTGGTGGACATCCAGCGTGCTCTTGCGCATGACGTGGGTCAGGGGCGGCAGTTCGTGCATCCAGCGCCGGTAGTAGGACTGGTCGTAGGCGTCCTGCGTCTGGTTGACCCAGCCGTTGGCGAACAGCGCCCGCTCCGTGTCATGCAGGGCCCCGCGCGGCACCAGGATGTCCACGTCGGTGAACAGCCGGCCGCGGGCGCAGGGCAGACCCGCCAACACGTAGGCGGCGCCCTTGAGCACCACCACGGGGATGCCGCGCGGGTAGAGGGCCCGGTGTATCTGCGCCACCTCCCAGCGGGCCATGTCCTGCTGGCGGTCCGAGACCATGGCCGCGGCTTCCAGGTGCCGGCGCGGACCGTCGGGCAGGGTGTCCAGCACGCCGTGGTCGCGCAACAGATGGCACAGCCGCGCCTCCAGGGAGGCCATGCGCGCCACGCGCACCAGCAGATCCAGTTCCTCCAGCGAGCGCTCCGCCACCGTTTCCGGGCGGGTCAGGGCGGTCAGCAGCAGGCGGGTGCCGGGTGTCATGAACGAGGCTCCGCGAGGGAATTAAGCAGCTTCAGGCTGGCGTTCAGGTCGCCGTAGGTCAGGCGGAAGGATTGGCAGTTTTCCACCAGCGCGGCGCCGGCCTCGAATCCCCGGCCCCCGAGGACGCTGTAGTTGAAGGCGGAGTCGGCCAGTTGCAGGAGCGCCTGTCCCCTGGACACCGGTTCCAGCCGGTCGGCGGCGCCTGCCTGGAACTCGGGAAACACGATCCAGGCGGGTTCGGCGGGATCTCCGGCCCTTTCCACGGCGTCAGCGGATGGCTTGAGGTGGGCCACGGTGCCCTTGGTGGTGTCGTGGGTCTCCGGCCCCAGCACCGCGCCCGGATAGCGGTCCCGAATGATGCCGATGGCGGCGTTCTTGAGGCTGACGGGGCGCGGCAGCGGGGTGATCCGGCCGGTATCCAGTTCGACCAGGGCGAATTCGTCCGACAGCAGCCGCCAGCCGGAGAGGCTCAGGGCCGCGCACAGCGTGCTCTTGCCAGAGCCGGGAGCGCCCGGGAGGATCAGGGCGCGGCCGTCCCGTTCCACCACGGCCGAGTGCACCATGAGAAACCGGTGCCCGCGCTGGGCGATGCACCAGTTCAGGCCCCATTCGAAGAGCGGGAACGCCTGGTTCAGGGGCAGGGGCTTGAACGGGGAGGTTTCGTCGAGATAGAAGCGTGCCTGGGGTTTCCACCAGCGGCGCAGGCCTCCGGGGCGGTCCAGGCGCACGTGAAAGTCGCAGAACGGCGTGTCCGGCGCCCGAAGCTGGTGCTCGTAATGCAGGCCCACGGCGGCAGCCACGGAATCGAGCCGCGAGCGCAGGCGCACCAGAAACGGCCCGATCTCGATGACCGCACCGGTGGTGCCCAGGATCCGGGATAGGGTTTGTATGTCAGTGCCGGCCTGCATGTCTCGTCAGTGATCACGAACGGATCTGGCTTTCCCCGGACACTACTGAAGGTGCAGCTTAAATCCGTAGGGCGGATAAGCGAAGCGCATCCGCGTTCCCATTGTGTGCTGAGGCATGCCGGATGCGGCTGCGCCTTATCCGGCCTACGACTGCGACGCTTGTTGGTCCTCGACGGGGCTGACCTCCAGCAACTGGAGGCGCTGCAACTCGTTGAGGACCTGTCTGACGAAGGTGTATGTATCGCCGACGCCGTCGACCTGTTCCGCCGACAGGCGCTCGGCCAGGGCATCGGCAGTACAGGGGCCTTCGCGCAGCCACTCGAACAGCATCGCCACCACGCCCTGGAGCAGGTGGGTTTCGCCGCAACGCTGATCATACACGATGAGTTCGTCATCCCAGCGGCGGACGTGGGATTCGGGCAGGGGGATGATGGTTACGGACTCGGCGGGTCCCGCAACGCCGGAACCCGGCGAGCGCCTGTCGTCGGGGTTCATGTGACGGGGATCAGCAGGCAAGTGGAGGCGTGTGCCGCACCGCGTTGGACGATCAGTCCAGGGTCAGGGAGGTCTTCACCGGGATGCAGACGTCGTCTTCCAGGGTGTAGCCCTTTTCGCAGTTGCCGTGGGCGTCGATGGGGCAGCCACGGTTGTTCATGTTGTCGAACACGTTCTTGAGCAGTTCCGGGTCGGTCTGTATCGGGTTGTCACGCGCCATCTGGTAGGCCTGGACCACCTCGGCCAGCGAGGCGCCGTAGTAAATGCTGGTGCACCTGGCGTTGAGGGCGGCGCCCACCGCATGCCAGTCCAGCGTACCGGGGCATTCCTGCAGGACTTCCATGAGGGTGGTGACGGACCCGCACATCGGTGCATATCCGAACACGTACTCGAAGGTGGTGCCGGTGGTGGCGTCCAGTTTCTGGCACTTATTGCCCGAGGGGTTCAACTCCATGCAGGTGCCGGGCGAGAAGCCCGTGCAGGCCCAGCCCTTGTAGTTGTTGCGCCAGTATCCCGGCGTGCACCCCTGGCCCGCGGTGCATTCATGGTCGATGTCGGAGACGTTGGCGGAGAAGATGTCGCCGGACAGGGAGCAGGCTCCCTGGGAACCCCACACGGGACGGCTGGCCAGTGTCACCACCAGCGGCGTCGCCATGGCGCCGCGGATCAGGTTGCGGCGCCTGGCGTTGGGATGGCCCTGGCGCGGCGCGGACTGATCCGTGCCGGCGGGTTCCTTGCGGGGATTGTCGGGCGATTCGCTCATAATGTTGACAACGCTCCTTTCGCGACCAGCTAGCCCGCACATCTCACCGGTCGGACACCGGCTGGTGCGCAACAGGCTGAAACATAAGTGAAATACGTTGCAATGGTCGCGAACCTCAGCATGACAGTCTGTTCCCGCCAGAGTCCTATCGCGGTTCAGGCT
>NZ_MVBK01000123.1:8666-9985 GCF_002000365.1 Thioalkalivibrio denitrificans
TCGCCTGCTCCCGCGATCCCGGTGCGATATGCGGGCTACTGGTCCCTGGTGACGCGGTTCACTCGCACACCTGCATAAACATTATGCATTTTTCGCGCCTGCCCGAACAGAATGCCGCCAAATCAATGGGTTGCATGGATTGACGTGACAGCCTTCAAGATTCCATGCCTCAAATTGTAAAAAACACCGACACCTGATCGTGGCTGTTCAGTGTCCGAGCCGGCGCTCCCAGTCCAGAGATGTGCGCACGATCACATCAAGATCGTCCAGTTCGGGGCCCCAGTCAAGGGCCCCGCGGATGGCGTCGCTGACGGCGATCAGGCGGGGCGGATCGCCCGGCCGGCGCCCCGCCTCGCGCACGGGCAGGGGTGTGCCCAGCACCCGTTCCACCGCATCGACGACCTCGCGGACACTGAACCCCTTCCCGTACCCCACGTTGAAGGTGGTGGAAGATTTTCCGTCACGCAAGTACGCCAGGGCCCGCACGTGGGCGTCGGCGAGGTCCGTGACGTGGATGTAGTCGCGCACGCCGGTGCCGTCCGGGGTGGGATAGTCGGTGCCGAAGACGGTGAGTTCGGGGCGCTTGCCCAGCGCCACCTCGCAGGCCACCTTGATCAACAGGGTGGCCTCCCGGGTGGATTGCCCGATACGGCCCCCGGGGTCCGAGCCCGCCACGTTGAAATAGCGCAGGATCACGTGGCGCAGGTCGGTCGCGGCCGACAGGTCCCGGAGCATCCACTCGCTCATGAGCTTGGAGGTGCCGTAGGGGTTGATGGGCGCCGTGGGGCTGTCCTCCCGGGCCAGCCCGTCGTCCGGGATGCCGTAGACGGCCGCGGTGGAGGAGAAGACGAAGTGCCTGACTCCCGCGTCGCGGCAGCATTCCAGCAGGTTGCGGGTGGCGCAGGTGTTGTTGCGGTAGTACTTGAGCGGGTCGGAGACCGATTCCGGCACGATGGTGTGGGCGGCGAAGTGCATCACCGTGTCGATGTCGTGTTCGGCCAGCACCCGGCTGACCAGTGCCCGGTCCCCCGTATCCCCCTCCACGAAGGTGCCCTGGAGGACCGCCTCGCGAAACCCGGTGGAGAGGTTGTCCAGCACCACCACCCGCTCGCCCGCCTCCGCCAGCATCAGCGCCACATGGCTGCCGATGTAACCGGCGCCGCCGGTAACGAGGATGGCTTTCTGTGTCATGTTCGGGTTGCTCCTGGAAGGCGTTTTCTAACCACGAAGGACACGAAGAACACGAAGAAAAATCAAGAGCATTTCTCTCGCAAAGACGCGAAGCCCGCCAAGGAAATCCATAGAAACTATGAAGGGCC
>NZ_MVBK01000124.1 GCF_002000365.1 Thioalkalivibrio denitrificans
CCTAAGTCCGACAGGCTCCTGGGAAGGATAGACGTCGTCCTTACCCAGGTCCAGAGATGGCCCTTTCCAATGACCAACGGAACCGCAGGGGCGCATGATGGCAATGGACATTGTCCATGTTCTCCGCAGGGTCCACGTTGACACCCATCATTTTTTCTCTGGCGAAACAGTGCCGGACCTCCGGACACAGCAACCGGCGCCACACCGGGGCATACTGAACAGGTCAATTCCTGTGTGATCTCGAAATGCGCCCGTCCAACAGCCAGACAGGGCAGTGACCCTCCGGTTGCACCCGCAACGAGGAGCATGGCATGCAGGCCGATCGATATGCGCCCATCGCCGACTCGCTGCGCCGGATGGGCTGGTTACAGGACCGGTTATTGCACCGGGCCCGGACGAAGGCCGTGGAAGCGGTGGTTCAGGCGGGCGCACGCACGGTGCTCGACGCCTGTTGCGGCGCCGGCACGCTGAGCCGCTATCTGGACGCCGCCGGACTGCGGGTGACCGGCGTCGACGCCTCCCCCGCCATGCTCAATCTCGCACAACGGCAAGCGTCCGGGGTGCGCTGGATACAGGCCGACGTGACACGGCTCGAACTCAGTGAACCGGTGGATGCCGCCGTGATCGCCCTGACCCTGCACGAGATGCCCGAAGCACAGCGACAGGCGGTGTGGCGCGCGCTGCAGGGACTGACACGTCCCGACGGCGTCTGCGTGGTCGTGGATTACACGATTCCACCTCGGGCCACACTCGCCGCCCGGATGGCCGATTGGGTGATCCGCCAGGACGAGCGTGCGCTGGATCGGGACGATCCCGGCCATTACGCCAATTACCTGGACTTCCTGTCGCGTGGCGGTGCACGGGGGTGGCTGGCCGGGACGGGCGCCCACATCATGGACGAGGCGTACTACCTGTTTGGCAATCTGGGTGTGTTCCGGCTAGCCCGCATATCTCACCGGTCGGACACCGGCTAGCGCATAACAGGTTGATATATGAGCGGAATACGTTGAAATGGCTGTCAACCTCAGCATGACAGACTGTTCCCGCCGNNGCTATGGGTTTCGCTCCAGAGCGGCGCCTACAGACACGAATCCTTCGCCTGCTCCCGCGATCCCGGTGAGATATGCGGGCTAGCCAATACGTTGTTCATCCGGGGTGAGCGGCTGGATACCGCCATCGGGCAAGCCGCGACACAACGCTATTACCCGGTGGCCCAGGCGCATGCGATGGGTCTGCCGACGCGGTAGTCATATGGAAACCGGCCTCCGACCGTCCGGAGGCATGGAAACAGGGAACGTTCCGGGGCTGGCGGTTCCGCGCGCCGGGCCGTGCCCGGCGCGCGTTCAGAACGGCATCGAGAACCGGAGCGACACCGCGTTCGACCGGCTATTGTCTGAGAACTGACCCGCGTAATCGAAGCGCCACACCCTGCCGTCGTCCCTGATAAGATCCAGACCGAGAACCACGTCCCCATAAGTCCTGTCCACGCGGTTCGTCACGGTGAAGGGTGCAACTCCATCCGGCGCCCCCAGCATCTTGGCCGTGGTCTTGTGTTCGTTGCCCGTAAGAAGTTGTGTAACCCCCACGCGCATGTACGGACGCAGCAACGAGCCGTCACGCCACTCCCATTCACCACCCGTCTCGATCGCAGGCTGGAGCGTCACGATGGTATCGCTGGCGCTATCCACATCCAGACTGGCACCGCCCGCGCCACTTTCCCTGAACCCGCTACGCGAGATACGGGTGGCGCCGATACTCACCATCGGACGCACATAGGCATCATCGCGGTGATGCACGTCATGACTGAACCTGCCGTGCGCTGAAACAGACCACAACGATGGTGTGCCGCGCGCGTACTGATCGATACCCGAGAGATCAATGCGGCGCAGGCTTTCATAGCGACCGTATCCTGCGCTCAGCGAGCCCGATATGCGGGTGGCATCGAGGCGGCGCTTGATCATCATACCGGCTTCGAAGAGATCGCCATCCACGTTCGAAAAGCGCGAGTCCAGTTTGGAACGCTGGTAGGAGATCCCGAAGCCCAGATGCAGATCCGGCTGTACCTCCCGTTGCCTGCCGCCTGCAATAGTGAGGGTATCCAGCCTGTATCCCGGATTCCGGTCCGTGCGCTGCTGGTCCCTGCGGGCGCCGCCGACCCGAATCCAGCCGCATTCGCCTTCGCGCACGAAGCGGTACTCGCCTTCACGCTGGCGACAACTGTGCATGGCGTTGTTGAGGGCGGTGCTGGCGATCTCTGACAGCTCCATGATGCTGCCGATGATGCCGGGGCTCAGTTTCTCGTAGGCCGTGTCGAGACGCCCTTCGTCCGGCTGCGCGAACAGGCCTGCAGCGAACGGCGCAAAGCTCTCCGAACCGCCTGCAAGCTGAATGGCATTGACATGTTCGCCGATGCGCCGGGCGTTCGGCCCCAGGCCCGTTGGCGAGAAGTTGATGCCGGCACTCACACCGACCTCATTCGCACTCGGGAAAAACAGTGCATAGGAAGCCACGGCCGATGCCGGTGCGCTCAGGGTGAATTCATCGGTGACCACGCCCCCGGCGGCCGACACCAGCACCTGCTGATTGGCACCGGGCCGCGCGTACCCGGTGTCGATGGGCTTCAAACCGAGGCTGCCCTGAAGGTGCGCACTGCCGCTGACCGACAGATGGTCGCTTTCCAGCCCGGCCATACTCATATCCAGCGCCAACGCGCCGCTCGACTCCTGCACCAGCTGGCCGCTCAGGGTCGTCGTGAGCGGCATCCCTGAGCCGCCGGGCGACAGTGTGCCGGCATTGGTTAGCGTGTTGCCTGCCCCAAGTTGGATTTGCGTCCCCGCGTCGAGGAGGCCGCCCTGCAGGTTATTGAAGGCATTGACGCCCTCCCCCAGGTCGACCGATCCAATGATCCTGCCATGGTTGTGAATCGTGTCATTGCCGCCCGTGGCGGTAATCGCCTGGCCATCGATGCCGCCGAAGGTCGTGACCGTACCATGGTTGATGAGCTGATTGTCGGCGCCGTCCAGTAGACGCACACCGGCTCCAGCACCACTGCCGCCCAGCACGGTGCCGCCATCCTCAACCAGGATGTAGATATTGCCTTGGCCGCCGGACCCGCCGCCGAGGCTTTGCGCCAGGATGGCCGTGGCATCGATACCCTCCACATGGATGTGGCCGTCGATGCTCACTGAGACCGGGCCGCCGTCACCCTCGTAGACATCATTGTCCACGCCACCGACACTCTGAGCCATGATACCGTGCGCGGCGGCACCGCTGGTCAGAATGACTCCGTCATGATGGACGCTCACCGCGCCGCCGGAACCATAGCCGCCGACGCTGCCGGCAAAAGCCATCCCGCCCACATCGCCGATGATACCGCCGCCACCGCCGATGCTCTGGGCAAACACCGCCACGGCGGCCTCACCGCTGGTGACAATCTCACCGGCACTGGTCACAGTTACCGCGCCGCCGTCTCCTGCGCTGCCGCCGTCACGCCCGAAGGCCAGGCCCAGGCCGATGGAGGTGATATCGGCAAATCCCCCCGTGATGCTGCCCGCCTGGCCACCGCCGCCGCCGATGCTTTGCGCGAAGATACCGCTGGCGGCCTCGCCTTGCGTCCAGATATTGCCGGCGTGCAGGATATCCACGTCGGCACCATCACCGGCAACACCGCCGGCGCCCCCGACCGCAATTTCACCGAGCAACCCGATCCCCACCGCGGCCTCGGCGCCCTCGCCCTGGCCACGGGCGTACAACTGCGCCTCGCCGCCTCCGCCGCCGATGCTCTGGGCAAAGATGGCATGAGATGAGAATCCGCGCGTTGCGATATCGCCAAAATTCTCAACGCGCACGGCATCCGCGTGGCCGCTGTCGCCGCCGCTGCCGCCCACGGAAATCGAGGCGCTCTTGGGCAACAGCTCCGTGGGATCTTCAATAATACCCTTGAGCTCAAAGGCCATCTGCAGGGGCGACAACGCCCCCAAGGCATCATCCAGCCAATCGACGCCCGTACCGAGAATCCCCTGAGCACCGCTGCCACCGCCCCCACCAATGCTCTGGGCGACAATGCCTCGCGACAATGCCCCTTCAGTCAGGATCTGGCCGCGATTGATGACGCTAACCGTGTCGCCGGTATTGCCATCGCCGCCGCTGCCGCCCACGGAGAGATCAAGGCCCCAGTTATCGCCCTGCATCTCCTTCCACGGCATCAGGTCGCTGGTGGAAAGGCTCAGCGCCGCCGAGCGCCCGCCGCTGCCGCCACCGCCCCCGATGCTTTGGGCGAAAATCCCATGGGACTGGGCACCATGAGTGAAAATATCCGCGGCGTTGTCGATCTCTACAGCCCCGGCACTGTTGCCGTCGCCGCCGCTTCCGCCCACGGCCACGGCAACATTCAGCGTGTTTCCGCCTTGCCCATTCCCACCGCCGTTGTCCGGCTTCGGGCGATCCACATCAATGTTGAGAGCCATGCTCGAGCCACCCTGGCCGCCCCCACCGCCGATGCTCTGCGCCATAATGCCGTGGGCATCATCGCCGTGCGTCTGGATGCGGCCGCTGACCGGTGCGTCGACGCCGACTTTCACCTCGCCGCCGAGCCCGCCGTCACCGCCGCTCCCGCCCACACTGACACTGGCATTCACATTCCAGCCTTGTTCGCCGCCGATGCCGAACCCGACACTGATGCTCGAGCCGCCGCTGCCGCCGCCACCGCCGATGCTGGTGGCCAGGATGCCGTGGGAACCCGCGCCAAGGGTGGCGAGAACTCCCGCATGGTCAACTTCGACGGTGCCGGCTATCCCACCTTCGCCACCACTGCCGCCCACCGCCACCGAGATGTTCTTGGCCTCACTGCCGCCAAGAGTTCCGGTCAGCGCGAAGCCGCCATCGCCGCCGCCGTCGCTGGTGCTCTCGGCGCGGATGCCATGGGCCTCGCGGCCCTGCGTGACGATGTTGCCAGGACGGGGAAAAGGGGACGGAGGGATTAAACTATGATCCCTCCGTCCCCTTTTCAGTCTTTTCAGTCCCTTTCACATTCTGAATAGTTCAACGGCTTCTCATTGAGTTACAGTCGTTCGAACCCGTTATCGTTGCCTCTCCCTGCACTTGCGTCACGCTGCGGGCGTGTCACCTCCACGAACGATCTCAACCAGTGCATTCAATGCGTCGCTGGCGGTGAAAATACCAAGAAACCTGCCATCCTCATCATTGACGATCACGCTGCCTACCTTCTTTTCCGACATGGCGTACGCCACTTCGTCGAGAGGCGTGGTGGCAACCACGGTCAAGGGGTCCGCCGCCATGATGTCGGCAGCCCGCACTTGGTGTTTTTCTGCGATAGGCAAACTCGACACGATGCGTACATTTCGGTCGCTTATCACCCCCACGACGCGATCGCCGCGGACGACAGGCAGATGGCGGATGCCGTGTTTCTCCATCAGATTCCGAAGATCGTCGATCGTCATATCTTCGTTCGCGGTGATTGGGTCGGGGGTGGTGAACTCATCCACCGGTACACTTCCTGACACCATGGTCGGTCTCCTCTGGTTCTCGGCAGGCAGCAGATGTGTCAATCTTTGTGTCTCAATTGATCAGCTAACAGCAAAACGAGGCCGATGACAATTCATTTCTCTCTGCTCTCTTTCCGTTGAGGAATGATGGGTGTCCTTGTTCTCCACATCTATATTCCAATCTCAGGCCTCCGCAGCATCCCGGCTACACCCACTGCCAACCCATGCAGTGGTCACCGGACAAACCCTCCGCTCTGGAAGGCGCGCATCCCTGGAGGTACCAGATGGACGAAGCACTCAGAAAGAAGATCCTGAACCTGTTGGACGAACACCGGATCATGAGTATCGCCACCCTGCGTCCGGATGGCTGGCCCCAGGTGACCACTGTCGGCTACGTGCACGATGACCTGACGCTGTATTTCCTCTGCGGCCTGGACAGCCAGAAGGCCCAGAATCTGGCCCATGACAACCGGGTGTCCCTGACCATCGACCACGACACCGCCGACCTGATGGCAATCACGGGGCTTTCCATGGCGGCGCATGCGGAACCCGTGGTGGATCGGGCAGAAGCCCACAAGGTCCTGGATCTGCTTGCGCAGGCGTACCCCGAACAGGACCCGTCAAAGCTGGATATTGAGATGCCGAGCCCGGAGGACGTCCGGATATTCCGCGTGACACCGACGGTGATCTCGGTGCTGGATTACTCGAAGGGGTTCGGACACGCGGATCTGGTGGTTTTGGGGGCTGAGTGAACCGGGCGGTGATTGCTTAGACGCTCCATTTGGGCATCAGAAATGGGCGTTTAGCGCGATTCACACCCTGCTTTTTGGAATTATTCAAATATTTCTCAGTGAGTCACCGTGGTCCGACTCCCGTCGCCCGGCACCACCTGCCTGTATGAAGGACCGTCGGTGGAGCGGGTACGCGAGCACCTGGATACCGCCATCGGGCCGGCCGCGACACAACGCTATTACCCGGTGGCCGAGGCGCACGCGATGGGTCTGCCGACACGGTAGTTATGTGCAAACCGGCCTTCGACCGTCAGGAGGTACGGAAACAGGGAACGCCCCGGGGGCTGGTGGTTCCGCCGAGCGCACCTGCGCTTACGGATTCCACCAGCCCGCCTGGAGCGTGGCGGGACGGGACTCCCGGGCGAGGAGAGGAACCGGGGGGTGTCCTCAGCCTTTTCTGTCTCTGGCAGGCTGACGATCCGCACAACCGGCGCGCGGTTGGACGCCCGAGTCCACGCTGGCGTCAGACTTCATTGTTGCCCACCGTGCGAATTTCATAACGCAACTCAGCCATGCCACCACCCATCTGACGGACAGACAGCAATTGCAAACGCGGACTCAGCACTCTACGGGGAAACAGCGGCTTGCCCTTGCCCAAGGTAGCCGAACCGATCTGGATGATCAGCTCATCCAAAAGGCCGGCGTCGTAGAACTGGCCCGCCAGATCGCCCCCACCGACGATCCAGATATTCCTGGATCCAGCAGCCGCACGCATCTGACTGTGAACCTGGCCTACGTCTCCCTGAACGAATCGCAGATCGGCACCTTCGATCGCAGGAAGCGCCCGACGGGTAAAAATCCAGGCCGGCTGCGTGTATGGCCAGGACGACCCGGTCTCGGCAGCGACCTTCTTGGCATTACGCAACATCCACTCGTAGGTCGCCGATCCCATGGCCAGGGCCCCTACTTCAGCAATGAACTCCGGATAGCTGGAATCGTCCAGGTCTCCCAGAGGGAAAAGCCATTCCAAGGAGTCATCCTCTGTGGCAATGAATCCATCAAGACTGCTAGCGGTGAAGTACTGGGTTCTCATGATTCTGTTCCGTTCCGTGCATGAGCTCGATAGCGCATCGAGCTTATCTACAAGAAGCCCATCGGCGAGCCACGCGCATGACCGCTAGGCCGCCGCTGCCCGACGTGCCACCGCCTGCTCGGCGGACTCCAGGGCACTCTTCAGCCGCTTATCCTGAAACTCTTCGTAACCTACGCGCACGAACTCCACACTATGGAGCCCTATGAAACCCAGCATGGCGGTCAGGTGCGGTTCCAGAAAGTTCAGCTCCGCCATGGGGCCGCCGGGTAGGAGGTCTCCGTCCCCCACCGAGATAATCACGGTCGTGGGCTTGTCGGCCAACAGCGGCTGGTAGGGCTCCCTCGCCTCGGGATCGAAGGCAAAGGAACGGTTGACCCGGATGATCTGATCGAAATAGGCCTTCAGTTGCGCCGGCAGCCCGAAGTTGTACATGGGCGCACCAATCACCAGGGCATCCGCGGCCTCGATCTCCGCCAGCAAAGTCTCGCTTTCCGACAGGATCGCCCGCATCACCGGCGAGTGTGCCTCCGGCGCCGCAAAGGCACTGGCAATCCAGGCTTCGTTGACCGGTGAGGGCGGCTGCAAAGTCACGTCCCGCTCAATCAATTCGCCGTCGGCGTGGGTGACCAGCCACTGCTCGGCAAAATAACCGGTCAAGCGCCGGGTAATGGAACGGGTGTTGCGTCCACTGGAATTGACAACCAATAGCCGTGGCATGGGAGAAACCTCCGTAACGTGAACAAAGATGAAGGAGCCGTTGCATTGTTCACGGGCTCTGCGCCTGGATCCACGACCAAATTGGTGAGCTACTCACCAGACAGTGAGTAGGGGAAGAACAAGCATCAAAGGTGTGCCTTTCGATAAGTCAGATAGGATTTTCCCCAATCCTCCAGGCTGTCCATCACATCGGAGAGCGTAGCCCCGAAGTCCGACAGCCTGTACTCCACTCGAACCGGTACTTCGGCGTACACATCGCGCTCAACAAGTCCGTCCGCCTCCAACTGCTTGAGCTGGGTGGTCAGCGCCTGGGGCGATATGCGCGGCAGTGCGTTCTGCAATTCCGAATATCGCCTGGGGCGATCCTTCAATTGATACAGAATGGATGGCTTCCAGCGGCCCCGCACGATGTCCAGCGCCGCGCGCACCGGGCACTCTTCCTGCAGTGTTCCGAATTTCCGCTGGTAGTCGGACAGCTGGTCCCGGTCACGGGATGATGGTTGTTTCATGTCGAGCCTCCTGTCACCTCGTTGAACCGGTGCCGGGTTGCTGTGGAAGTCAACGCGAATAGCATAGCGTGATGTAGAAGATGCACGAAAACCCAAGGCGATAAACTCAAGCCACAAAGCCTGCCACCGCCAGTGGCAAGAGCGTAGCGAAGCCATTATCCCTCAATGGATGACCTCATTTATCCTATTATCCTCTCCCCGCTTATCCTCTCGATGAGCATGGGTTTCTGATGATACCTGTGGTGTAAGCCTGGTCAGCGACGTATTGCGTATGCAGTTGGGACGACAATTTTCCACGGTCGGTTTGTTGGTGGGCACGCTCTTTTTCGCCCTCTCCCTGACCCCCACTCTTGTGCCCCGCGGTGATGTGACCCAAGGGGTGATCTCGGGTCTTTCCCTGGCTGCAGGGTATGCGGTGGGGGTACTGGGCCAATGGCTGTGGCGCTACCTGGAGCTGCCGAGCCCGCGCACCCGTATCCAGTTGATCGTGAAGGGTGTCGCCGCAGTGGCCTGCGGGCTCCTGGCCGTGACGTTTCTGTGGCAGGCCAGCGGTTGGCAGAACGCGCTTCGGGAGCTCATGGGCATGGAAGAGCTGGGTGGGCTTCAGCTGACGGTTGTCGGGGTCACGGCAGTGCTGGTGTTCTTTGCAGCACTGCTGATCGGCAGGCTGTTCCTGTGGACCTTTCTGTTCATGTCGCACAGGCTCCAGCCGTTCATTCCCCGACGACTGTCCCATCTGACGGGACTCGTGGCGGCCTTTGCCCTCTTCTGGCTGGTTGTGGACGGCGTCCTCTTCTCCGTCTCACTTCGGACCGCGGACAGGTCCTATCAGGAGATCGACGCGGTCATGGAGCCGGAAACGGCGCGGCCCACGGATCCGTTGTCGGCAGGTGGCCCGGGGTCCCTGCTCAACTGGGAGGACATGGGTCGGCAGGGTAGGCGTTACCTGACCGGCGGGCCCACTGTGGAGGACCTGGGCGCATTCACGAACGGGCCGGCACAGAAACCGATTCGGGTGTACGTGGGACTCAACGCCGGCGAGACGCCGGAGGAACGGGCTCAGCTCGCCCTGGCCGAACTCAAGCGGATGAACGCCTTCGAGCGCTCGGTCCTGGTACTGATCACACCCACAGGCACCGGCTGGGTGGACCCGGGGGCCATCGACACGGTGGAGTATCTACATCGAGGCGACATCGCCAGCGTCGCCGTCCAGTACTCGTACCTGCCGAGCCCCCTGGCCCTTCTATCGGAGGGGGCCTACGGGGCCGAGATGGCCCAGGCCCTGTTCGACGTGGTGTACGGCTACTGGACCGAGCTGCCCCGGGATGAGCGCCCGGACCTCTATCTGCACGGCCTGAGCCTCGGCGCCCTGAACTCCGATCGCTCATTCGACCTGTACGACATCATTGACGACCCTTTCCAGGGCGCCCTGTGGAGCGGCCCCCCGTTCCGACACGAGACCTGGCGCACGGCCACCCAGCGACGGGAACCCGGTTCCCCGGCCTGGCTGCCGCGATTCCGCGACGGTTCCGTGGTTCGGTTCGCCAATCAGCAGGGCGGGCTGAACGACGGTGTGGCGCCCTGGGGCGGATTCCGGATCGCCTTTCTCCAATACGCCAGCGACCCCGTCACCTTCTTCGATCCCGACTCCTTCTACCGTGAGCCCGCCTGGATGTCCGGCCCCCGGGGCCCGGACGTCTCCGGCGACCTGCGGTGGTTCCCCATCGTCACCACCCTCCAGCTCGCGGCCGACATGATCGCCGGCTCCGCGCCCACGGGTTTCGGTCACCGCTACGCGGCAGAGCATTACCTGGAGGCCTGGCTGGCCCTGACCGAGCCGGAGGGATGGAGCGAAGAGGACCTGGATCGGCTCCGGGCCCTGTTTTCGGACGCGAGATGAACTCTGAGACCGCTGACCCAACAGACACCATCGACTCAATAAGGGGTGTCCATGATCTTCCTGGAACGCCTGTTTGGGGGCAAAAACCGCGGCTGTAAGACCTGATCACATGCGGTATCGAGGTTCTTTGTGAGGCGAATCCGAATGTTGCCGTGATCCGGCCCCGTCGCCCCAGTCTTCCGCGACCTCACGATTATGACCATTGACCCAGATCAGGGAAGACTTACTTTCCTCGTGGTTATGTTGCTCCATGGCCTCCCAACAGTCCGGTGCAGCGCAAAGAGCGCTTGAACTGGCGATTGCCGTTGAACACCACAATGGCAACCGGTTCCTGGAGTGGGCGGATCGCTTCCGCTCGTACGATCCTGCCATTAGTGCGTTTCTGGAGGAGCTCGCGGACGAAGAGCGAGATCACGAGGAGAAGTTGCTGACCGCGTACCGCGAACTGTTTGCTGAAGAACCTCCGCGAATTGTGCCAACTGAGCTTGAACGCTATACGCTTGGGCTTCTGGCGATCAGGGATCACTTCCTGGTGGTCGATTCCGCCATGGCCAGGACGCTGCTGGAAACGGCACTCGAGATCGAACGATACACTCGCCAGTTCTACAGTGAGCTTTGGGCCAACACGACCGACACCGCTTTGGCTGAAGTGTACCGACGCTTGTCGGAGTTTGAGGCTGAACACGAACGCGTCTTCGAGAACCGCATCGGGCAACTGGCGGAGTGAGCCTTCCCTCAGTCAGGACTCCCATCGCCCATCCCGGTTCTTCTGCTTGTTCGTCCAGAGAGGGAGAAGGGGACGGAGGGATTAGACATTAATCCCTCCGTCCCCTTTTATTGGATATGGAACCCCTGTGCGAACTGGTGGACAGCGGTCAGGATCGGATCTTCGCGCAGACCCATGGCGAGGACGGGCAGAACGGGCAGGACGGGATCGTGGCGCATGAGATCGAGCGCCAGCACGGTTACACCTTGCTCGTCGTGTGCACCGCTCCGGGCGATCCGGTGGCAAGGGCACAACGGTGGCGCGTGGCCCTGTCCGTGCGCGGCATCGTACAGTGCGAGGCCAGGGAAGCGGACTGGCTTACGCCTGCCTCACTACCTCACCACCACTCGTAGGTCGGGGTGGTGCGGCGCGTCCATGCGCCTCACCCGTTCGGGGCAAACGGGATGAACCGCTCCCGGCGATCGCATCGACAGAGCCGGTCAGTCCCGGGATTGCTCATCCCGCCGTTCACGCTTCTCTCGGCGTCGTTCCTTGAGACTCTTTTGGGCCTTCTTCTTCGATTTCTCCTTGCTCATGATGATCTCCTGATAGAGTGGTTCAGTGGATGAGCGCGTGCACGTCGGATGCATCGCCGACGTGGCACGCCGCGATACGCTTGATCAATCGAGGGAAGCCGTTGCGTGCCCCCATCGGCCCCGGCGCGGCCATAGGCGGCTCTCGGGCCAGGCTTCAGGGGGCGACAGGCTGTTCGGCGGGGGCGTGGCCGTGCTGGGCCGTGTCGGGAGGGAGAACCTCGAGCACGAGATAGCGAAGCGGCCGACCGAGAAATCGAATTTCAGCGTATTCCGCGGGAGCCAATCCGAGGATGGAGGCGCCCAGCGGCGAGAAGATGGATATCCGGCCGCTGGGCGGCGCGCTGTCCACCGGAAGCACCAGCTCGATTTCCGCTTCGCTGTTGTCCTGCAAATCGAGCAGTCTCACCCTGGATCCGATGCGGACCCTCTCTATGTGCTGGTCAGCCGGCGCCATGTCGGCTACGTCGAGGTTCTCGAGGTTCTCCAGCTTGCCCAGTATGGATGCCAGTTCCTGGGGGCCGAGGGAGAGACCGAGGTGGGTGTGCAGGTAGTACTGTTCAAGTTGCTGAAGCACCTGGTGCTTCAGTTCCTTAAGGCGTTCAGACATGACGATTCCCCTCCGACCTGAAACTCAGAGTCAGACGAACGTTGCGATTGTCAATGAGGATGGCCGGACGCGGCGCCGCGTCCGGCTTAGGCCGGGAAGGTCGGGGAGGGACGGAGCCGGAGAGTGAGATACGTTGCCATTGGTGCTGACACGCCTGGGTGATTGATCAGTATCGGCATAGCCAAAAGATCGTGATCGCAGGACCGACCATAGCTCAGGGGTCTGGCGAAAGCAAACGGCGCCAGAGCCGGGAGCATTGCCCGGCATCGGAGCAAGTGGACGAGCAAGTGAGGACACTCAAACGAGCAAGTGAACACGAGCAGGTACGGCAAGTACGGAAGCCCAACTTCTCAGCAAGCAGACAAGGGCACGTTACCCCGAGTGCCGGGGCAAGAGCGGCGGCAGCCCCCGGTTGGCTGTTGTCGCTCCTGAGTGGCGCCCCGCCGCTTCACTCCGGCAGGGTGTAGCGGGCCTGAACCAGTTCAGTGATCATCTGCCGTGTTTGCGCAGGCGGCAGGTCCGTGCGCTGCTCGACGCGGTGCGTCTCCTCGGCCAGGAACTCGTCCCTCACCGCGTGTCGAAACCACCGCGAGTAGTCGCCGCGGCGCAGGTGAAACAGCCAGGTCTGCTCGTCGATGCCCTGAGCGATCTGGCAGAAGATGGCGAGATTCTGCACTTTCAGATTGTGGCGGCCGTCGGTGCCGCGGAAATAGAAGCTGTGCCAACGCAGGTCACCCTCCGCATACTTGCGGTGATGGCGCACGCGTTCCGCGCGCCCCGGCATGGGCCGCATGGCGAAGGGAGGCTGGCCGTCACCCACAAACCAGGCGACCACCTGCTCCGGCTCCCGTGTCATGCCCTCGGGCCAGGGGACCGCTCTGCCCGTGGCTCGGCCGAATCTTGCGAGGGTCTCCTCGGGAGAGGAACCGATGGCGATCACGATGTCGATGGACGCCAGAATCTCCGGCGCAACATGCTCCGGATGCACCGTCACCAGCAGGGTCTCCCCGAGTCGTTTCGGCAGCGCGGAGCCGGTGTGCCCCCAGGTGTCCGGGAGCATATGGTGGGCCTCGTCGAGCACAAGCCAGTGCGGCCGCCCGGTTCGCGCCCGCAAGGCCTGCAGGTTGGGAATAAGCTGCCCGAAGAACTCGGGTCGGTCGCCGAGCGGGATACCCAGAAGGTTGATGCTCAGGTTGACCTTCGGATCCTCGAGGATCGAGAGGATCTCCGTGACGGACGGTGCGCGCCACTGGTTGCCGAGCGCCACCACATCGCCAAGCGTCCCGTAATCGCCCTCCGGATCAACGATGCACACCTGGTAGTCCTTCTCGATCAGCCGCTCGATGACCCCGGCGGTCAGCGTCGATTTGCCGCTGCCCGAAGGACCTGCAACCAGCATGTTGTGGCCGAAGGGCGGAACATTGACTACCGCCCCGTTCGCCGCCATGCCGAGCGGAATCAGGTGCTCTTCGAGCGTGCTTTCGACGCGGCGCAGATCGTTGGCAATCAGTTCCTCGATCAGTTCGATGACGCCCTTGCCGTTTTCGGCGGCTGTCACGAGCTTCGCGGTCGCCTTGAGGGACGGTACCGCGTTGCCCACTGCCACGGCGCACTCGCACAGCGCAAGAAAGGAATGGTCGTTCTCTGCGTCGCCGACACCCACCACTTCGTGGCGAGAGAGCCCGAGCTTGCGCAACGCGCGCTCAAGACCGGTTGCTTTATTGACGCCGGCGGGCAGCACCATGAGGGCGCCCCGATTGCCGATGACCTGCGCCTCCAGACCGAGCTCCCAGATGACGTCCTGAACAGCTGCCCGGTGCGCCGCATGAGTCCCCACCACCACCTGCCCGATCTCCAGGGGCTCCACACCGCGCTCCCGCAGGCCCTTGAGCAGAAGCTTCGGCGGCGGGTTGGCATAGCGTACTTCCTCCAGCGTGGCCGGGTCGTAGACGATGGCGCCGTTTTCCGCCACGACCAGATCGAAAAGCCGCGCGCAGGGACAGACGGACAGCAGGTCGTCCACGCGTCGCCCCGTGACGAGGATCGCCCGCCGCCCGGATATTCTCAGGCGCTCGAGGGCGCGCATTGCTTCCTCGGACACGCGGTCGTGCGAGGCGAGTGTCCCGTCGTAGTCTGCTGCCAGTGCAAGGTAACGCATATGCTCAACCGGTGGACAAAGGGGACCGGAAAAAGGGGACCGGAAAAAGGGGACGGAGGGATTAAACTATGAGCCCCCCGTCCCCTTTTCCGTCTTCTGCACTTGCGTCACGCCGCGGGCGTGTCACCTCCACGGACGATCTCAACCAGTGCATTCAAGGCGTCGCTGGCGGTGAAAATACCAAGAAACCTGCCATCCTCATCATTGACGATCACGCTGCCTACCTTGTTTTCCGACATGGCGTACGCCACTTCGTCGAGAGGCGTGGTGGCAATCACAGTCAAGGGGTCCGCCGCCATTATGTCGGCAGCCCGCACTTGGTGTTTTTCTGCGATAGGCAAACCCGACACGATGCGTACATTTCGGTCGCTGATCACCCCCACGACGCGATCGCCGCGGACGACAGGGAGATGGCGGATGCCGTGTTTCTCCATCAGATTCCGAAGATCGTCGATCGTCATATCTTCGTTCGCGGTGATTGGGTCGGGGGTGGTGAACTCATCCACCGGTACACTTCCTGACACCATGGTCGGTCTCCTCTGGTTATCGGCAGGCAGCAGATGCGTCAAGCTTCGTGTTTCAATTGATCAGCTAACAGCAAAACGGAGCCGATGACAATTCATCAAAGGGGACAGATCTATTTTCATCAAAGGGGACAGATCTCTTTTTGCATCGCACCATGACCTTCGCCTAGGCGTTTTTCCCTTACTGACCGTACCGGCCGTCCCTGTCGCCGAAACTCGATGCGACGCCCCAGGATGTGTTCCACCTCATCGACGAAACGCCCGTTTCCGGTCAATTGCCCACGTTGCAGCGCTTCCCGGATGACCCGAGTCTCCTCCTCCGGCACTGCCTCCCGGACAAAGGCCATGTATCGCTCCCGCCTGGCGGCGTCCGACGTCCCGAGCGCCAGATAGCAGGGGTCCGGATCAATCCAGACATCCTCGGTCCTTCCCATCCGCTGAGCGAAACTTGACCAGGCATAGGCCTCGGCCTCCGAGACCATCCATGCCCGGACCGGGTTCAGTTCGATATACCGATCACAGGCGAGCAGGTATCCCTCGGATTGCACGGGGCTGGACTTGTAGCGACTCTCCCACAGGGTCCCTGTGCGGCCCTCCCGCTTGTTGCGATACCGCGTCGCGCGACCTGCCAGCGCCTTCATCAGTTTCCCGATGTCCGAAACGGTCTCGCCCGGCGTGAGAAGGAGGTGCACGTGATTGGTCATCAGGCAATAGGCGTGCACCCGAATCCCAAGCAAATCCTTCAGCTCCCTTAATGCGTCCAGATAACGTCGA
>NZ_MVBK01000125.1 GCF_002000365.1 Thioalkalivibrio denitrificans
GAACCCGGTTCCATCGGGCGTACCGGACACCGCCAACGGCATGTCTCTCGCCAAGACCGCCAAGCACGCAAAGGAAACCTTAATGCTTTATGAAAGGAGATCCCTTGGGAGTTCTTGGCGCGCTTCGCGGCTTTGCGAGAGAAAACTGTTCGTTCTCTTCGTGCCCTTCGTGCGCATCGTGGATGAATACCTGTTTACCGAACTTAGCGAACGCCAACTCGGGCCTGTCTCTAGCAAGGCCACCAGGCAATGCGGATGGGCTTCTTCCCCGTTACGGGAGCCTTCGATAGATCTGCCTGCGATGTCCTACGGCAACGATCTGAACGATCAGAATACTGTCGAGGACCGAATAGACGACTCGGTACTCCCCGACCCTGATCCGGTAGGTATGATCGCTCCCGAGAAGCCTCCTGCTACCTGGCGGACGGGGTTCCTTGGCCAAGGGCTCGATAGCTTTGAGTAGCCGCGAGACAAGGGGCCGATCAAGCTTTCTCAATTCCTTCCTGGCCGACTGCTTCCATTCAATCCTGTATGAGGCCATCCCTTTTCAGCTCTGCAACCATCTCTTCATGAGACACCGTCGGCTCATCCCGCCTTTCCGCAACCACGGCCAGGTCCTCGATATCCTCGATCAGGGCTTCGAATGCGTCTATGGGGAGTACGACGGAAGTCTTGCGGCCATTCTCGTCCGTGATGAACTGAGGATGGATATCTTTCAATTCAATCATCGCAAGGACCTCGAAACTTGATCGCGGATGCCGGACTCGCTCATCGCTCCGAGACACAGGCACAGGAGCACGTGCTTGGGCTGTGCCATTATTCAGCAAGTTTCCCGATTCTGTCCATCCGAACGGGGCAGGATATCTCTCGCGAAGCCGCCAAGCACGCAAAGGAAACCTTAATGCTTTATGAAAGGGGATCTCGAGGGATGAGGATGACCGGGTCGGACCACGGCAACCGCCTGATTCGCTTGATAAAGAGCCAGAAAATCGGCTGTAATACGGCCTTAAAGCCTCAGTTTCCGCCCCCAAACGGACGTTCCAAGGAGGGAACCCATGCCGCGCGCGAATCGCCACTTCCTGCCGGGCCATGTCTGGCACATCACCCATCGCTGCCACAAGCGGGAGTTTTTGCTTAAGTTTGCCCGCGACCGAAGGCTTTGGCGCTACTGGCTCTATGAAGCCCGCAAACGCTACGGCCTGTGCGTGCTCAACTACATCGTCACCTCCAATCACATCCACCTGCTGGTGCGCGATCAGGGGCGCGGCGAGATCGCCCCTGCGATGCAGCTGATCGCGGGCCGCATTGGCCAGGCATTCAATCAGCGCAAGGGACGCAAGGGTGCATTCTGGGAGGATCGCTACCACGCGACTGCGGTTGAGACCGGCGAGCATCTCACGCGGTGCCTCGTGTATATCGACCTGAACATGGTTCGGGCGGGCGTGGTGGCGCATCCGTCGGAGTGGGAGCTGAGCGGGTACCGGGAGATCCAGTCACCGCCCGACCGGTACCGCACCATTGACCAGCAGGCACTGCTGGAAGTGCTGGAGATACGGACCGCGGAGGAACTGAGGCGTTCCCACCGCCAATGGGTAGAGGAGGCCTTGCGATCCGGTCGTGTCGGACGCGATGAGCTATGGACGGAAGCACTGGCGGTCGGGAGCCTGAGCTACGTGAAGCGCGTCCATGATGCGCTGGGCGTCGGTGCACGCAAGCGTGCGATCGAGGTGGTGGACGACAGGGCCTGTGTTCGCGAGGCCCCTCCTGATTACACGGCCGATTATGGGCCAAAAATTGGGGTTCTAAGACGCTAATCGAGGCGTTTTCGGGCAGCAATGTCCATAAGAACAGGCAGTTGTCATGGTCCGACCCCGCTGCCCTTGCACGCCACGCTGGCCCTTACTACACTGTTACATGTAACAACGCCGGCAGGTGGATAGCCATGGGCACAGACATCGCCACACGCGTACAAAAGCGGCGCAATGCCCTGCGCAAGGCGGGCCTGCGTCCGGTTCAGCTCTGGGTACCGGATACCCGCCGCCCATCGTTTGCCGAGGAATGCCACCGCCAATCGGCCATGCTGCTTGACGATGCGCACGAGAAGGATGTGCTCGACTGGATCGAGGCGTCGACGGATACCGAAGGCTGGCGGTGAAACGGGGTGATCTGATCACCGTTGCCATGCAGGGGGACTACGGCAAGCCCCGACCTGCCCTGGTCATTCAGTCCGACTTCTTCGACAACCACCCTTCCGTGACCGTATTGCCCGTCACGAGCGAACTGCGGGACACCCCGCTGTTTCGTATCACCATCGAGCCCTCCGACACAAACAGCCTGCAGAAAACCTCCCAGGTGATGGTCGACAAGGCCATGACCATCCCCAGATCCAAGGTCGGGGCGGTCTTTGGAGCGCTGGACAAGGACACCCTGGTCGAGATCGACCGCAGCCTTGCGGTCTTTCTGGGTATCGTCAAATAGAACCCGGGGGATTGAGGCAGTCAGGCGCGTTGAAAGGAGATCCCTTGGGGGTTCTTGGCGCACTTCGCGGCTTCGCGAGACAAATTTTTCTTTCTTTTTGTGATCTTCGTGGTGAAACGCTTCAGATCGAAGATGTGTCCAACAGGGGCGGCCAATCGGATGCCTTGCCGGGGAGTCTATCCCGGGCATAGGTATTGATCCTGTTGTATGTGTCAGAAAGTAGGGGTACCAGCTCCCGGCTGCGGTTGAGGGCAGAGGCGAACTCGTCCGGGTCACGCATGTACTCGTGCACGAGGCGGTTGCGCAGATTTCGCGCCTCGATCCAGTCCACCACGGACTCGAGGAGACCCAGCTTCTCCATACGGTTGAGGTTGTCCAGGGCCGCGCCCGGAGTCTCCTGCATCTGGCGCAGCAATTCGGGGATCAGTTTTTCTCCGAGAGTATCCTGCATGCGGCCAAAACGGGCGACAAAGGCATCCAGACGCTCGGCCAACTCCGGCTCATCCTCAAGATTCCGGACCCATGTGCCATCGATCCGATGGGAGAACAATCTCCCGGTGGTTCCGAGCAGGTGACGACCCTCCCTCTCAACTGTGTCCAGCAGGAACGCGAGGCGCGACAGATCCGGGGCGGTCACAGCCGCACTCCGTCCCGGGCGGCAACCTGGTGGATGGGCAGACGCGGTGTCCGAGGGTCGACCAGCACCACGTCAATGCGCTGATCACCCAGTGCGAGCTGCAGTTCCGCCTGCAGACGACTGGCACTGGCAGCCCGGTTGTCAAGAACGCGATCGACCTCCACGAACAGGTCAATGTCCCCTCCCCGGGCCGAATCGTCCACACGGGAACCAAACAGGCGCACCCGCGCATCCTCGCCCAGTAGTGCGTGGACCTTTTCCCGAATAACTTCGATCTGTCGTGCAGTCAGGCGCATTGACGTCAACGGGCTCGAATCTATATGCCCGAAATAGTAGCAAAAAGGCGCAGAACCACGAAGCTCACGAAGGGCACGAAGGGTTTAATGTTCAGAGACCTTCGTGTGCTTCGTGTGCTTCGTGTGCTTCGTGGCTGAACCCGGTTCCATCGGGCGCACCGGACACCGCCAACGGCATGTCTCTCGCCAAGACCGCCAAGCACGCAAAGAAAATCCTAATGCTTTATGAAAGGAGATCCCTTGGGGGTTCTTGGCGCGCTTCGCGGCTTTGCGAGAGAAAATTGTGCTTTCTCTTCCTGAGCTTCGAGGTTCCGCAGCCTCCATGACCCACCCCCAAGCTCTTGCCCAAAGGCACTTTTCACTGCATGTTATAGGTACATCCGTTTCCCGGACACCGGATCCATGGCTGTGGCCGACACGCACGGAGTTCTCGCTTCCGTTCATGCCTTCCGGCTCGGCCGAATCTTCCCGCGCACCCTGCTGGCCCTGATCCTCGGGCTCGCACTGGGCGGCTGCACGCCGGCGCCGCCGGAGCCACTGCGCATCGCGGCGGGCCAATTCGCCGGTTACGAACCCCTCTACCTGGCCCGCGACCTCGGGTTGCTGGACGAGGACACGGTGCGCCTGGTGGAGTACGCGCCGGGATCCCAGACGCTTCGGGCCTACCGCAACGGCGTGGTGGACGGTGCGGCCCTGACCCTGGACGAGGTGCTCATCCTCGCGCGCGAAGGCTACAACCCGCGGATTCTGGCGACGCTGAGTTTTTCGCAGGGGGTCGACATGGTGGTCGCCCGCCCCGAGGTGGAGTCGCTGGCCGGGTTGCGTGGCCGACGCATCGGCGTGGAGAACACGGCGCTGGGGGCCTACTTCCTCAGCCGGGTGCTGTTCTTCGCAGGCATCGACCGGGACGAGGTGACGGTCGTGCCGATGGAACTGGCCGAGCACCCCCAGGCCTTTCGCGAGGGTCGCGCGGATGCTCTCATCACCTATAACCTGAGCCCGAGACAGCTCGACGAGATGGGCGCCATCAAGCTCTTCGACAGCAGCTCGATTCCGGGGGAGATCGTGGACGTGCTCATCGTGCGGGCCAGGGTGCTGGAACGGGCGCCCGAGGCGGTCAATGCCCTGGTGGCGGGCTGGACCGGCGCGATGAACCACATCGCGGAACATCCCCGGGATGCCGCCGTGCGGATGGCACCGAGGCTCAGGATGTCGCCGGACGAGTTCCGGGAAAACCTCACCGGGCTCGATCTGCCGGAGCCTGCGAGAAACCTGCAACTGCTGTCCGGGGATCCGCCGCCCCTCCAGACCACCATGGAGGACATCAAGCGTTTCATGATCTCGGCCGGCCTGCTGCCCGGCCCCGTGGACCTCTCCGGCCTGATCGAGCCTGCGCCCCTGGCAGCCGCGCTCGAGAGTCCCTGACGCGATGCCCCTTCGCTACCTGATCCCCGCGCTGCTGGTCGGACTGGCCCTGTTCGCGGGCGTTGTTTCCTATCAGACCGGCTCGACCGCCGTGCATGTACAGGTGGTGAATACGGAGACCGAGGCACTGCGCCGTCTCATGAACCGCCTGCAGGAGCATATCGAGTATCTGTATAGAAGGAGCGATGTGGCGCGCGTCGAGGAGGAGATGGCGGCACTGAGTGTCGAACCCCATCTGACCCTGGCCCTGCTGCTGGATCAGAACGCGCGTGTACTGGGCTCCATGCGCCGCGCCCAGGCGGGGGTCCCGGGGGCACCGCTGCTGGACAGACTGCTGCATCCGCAATGGCTGCGGCCGACACTCGACTACATGGACAGGCCGGACCAGCTCACCTCGGGCGAGGTCCGGGCTGTACAGGACGGCAGCAGGTTGCTGGGCCTCTATCCCATCGTACTGGGCAGCGAGGAAGGGGGGCTGCGCCCGGATCGCATGGGACTGCTGGTGGTGCAGGCGGATCTGACACATCGTCATCAGGCCGCCCAGCGCGTAGTCGAGCAACAGGCACTGGCGTTCGCGGCCTTGCTCCTGGGGCTGGCCATCCTGGCGTGGGGGATCGTCCACCTGCTGGTCACACGGCGCATGAACCGGCTGCTGAGCGTGACGCGCAGCTTGGGAAGGGGTGATCTCGAGGTGCGCACAGGGCTCTCGGGTCACGACGAACTGGCGCGCCTGGGGGAGGCCCTGGACCGCATGGCCGGAGAGATACAGCAGGCCCGGGACCGGCTGACCCGCAGCGAGCAGCGCCTGCGCCGCGCGCAGGCCATGGGCCGGATGGGCGACTGGCAGTGGGACCCCGCCACCGGCGAGATCAACTGGTCCGCCCAAGTCTACCGGATCTTCGGGCAGAAACCCGGCAGTTTCAAACCGACGTTCGAGCGTTATTGCGAGGCCGTCCATCCCGACGATCGGGCCATGGTGCTAGCGCACATCGACAAGGCCCGCACACAAGGCATCCCCTATACGTTTGACCACCGAATCATCCTTCCCGATGGCCTTGAACGCCATGTGCACTCCCAGGGCGAGGCACAGCGAGACAGCGAGGGTGAGATCGTGAGCCTGCGCGGCACCGTGCAGGAAGTCACCGACCGCAAGCAGGCGGAAGCCGCCCTGTTCGAGGCCAAGGAGCGCGCCCAGGTCACGCTGCACTCCATCGGTGATGCGGTCATCACCACGGATCACGAGGCAGTGATCACCTATCTCAACCCCGTGGCGGAGGAACTCACCGGATGGTCCACCGACGAGGCCACCGGTCAGCCGCTGAACAAGGTCTTTCGCATCTTCAACGAGTTCACCCTGCAGCCGGCGCCGAGCCCGGTGGAGACCTGCCTGAGCGAAGGGCGTACGGTGGGGCTGACCAACCACACGGTGCTGATCAGCCGCGACGGCGCCAGCCGCGCCATCGAAGACTCCGCCGCACCGATCAGGGATCGCGAGGGAAACGTGCTGGGCGTAGTGCTCGTTTTCCACGACGTGAGCAAGACCCGGCAGATGGCCCGGCAGCTCTCCTGGCAGGCCACGCACGATGCGCTCACCGGCCTGTACAACCGCTATGAGTTCGAGATGCGCCTCAAAGACATCCTGGCGCAGACACGCAACCGTCCGAACCAGCACGCGTTGCTGTACATGGACCTGGACCAGTTCAAGGTGGTCAACGACACCTGCGGACACGGTGCCGGTGACGAGCTGCTCAAGCAGCTGGCCTATATGCTCATGGGCAAGGTGCGCGAGAGCGACACGCTGGCGCGTCTGGGGGGAGACGAGTTCGGCGTGCTGCTGGAGAACTGCCCGCTGGAAAAGGCGCAGGAAATCGCCCATGACCTGCGTCAGACGGTGCGGGAGTTCCGCTTCAGTTGGCAGGAAAGCACGTTCCAGGTGGGCATCAGCATCGGGCTGGTGATGATCGAGAACGGATCACTGGATGTGTCCGAAATCCTCAGCGCGGCGGACATGGCCTGCTATGCCGCCAAGGATCTGGGCCGGGACCGCATCCACGTCTATCACCCCGAAGATGCCGAGTTGGCGCAGCGCCGGGGCGAGATGCGGGCCATCTCGCACATCACCGACGCACTGGGTCACGACCGCTTCCGGCTCTATTGCCAAGAGATCCGCCACACGGGCCATGACCCCGACGTCCGGCCGGTCGGGGAACACATGGAGATTCTCGTACGCATGGCGAACGAGGACGGCGACCTGATTCCGCCGGGGGCGTTCATCCCCGCTGCCGAACGTTTCGACCTGATGCCCGCCATCGACCGCTGGGTGATCCATACCTTCTTCCGAGAGCACGGAGACCGCATTCGCGAACAGTGCACCGACCACGCCGGCACCGTGAGACCCGCCTGCCTGTATGCCATCAATCTGTCCGGCGCCTCGGTCAGCAGTGACATCTTTCTTTCTTTCGTCATCGAGCAGCTGGAGAAGTACCACATTCCGCCTGAAGCCATCTGCTTCGAGATCACCGAGACGGCCGCCATCGCCAATCTCACACGGGCACTGCATTTCATGAACGAACTGCGAGGCCGCGGCTGCCTGTTCTCCCTGGACGACTTCGGAACGGGCGTATCGTCGTTCGGCTACCTCAAGAACCTGCCCGTGGACTATCTCAAGATCGACGGCAGCCTGGTGAAGGACATCGTCACCGACCCCATCGACCACGCCATGGTGGACGCCATCAACCGCATCGGCCACGTTATGGGCATACGCACCGTGGCCGAGTTCGTGGAAAACGACGAGATCCTGGAATGCCTGAAGGCCTTGGGCGTGGATTATGCGCAGGGATATGGCATCGCCAGGCCGAAACCGCTGGACCCGCAGGGCGTCGCCCTGCGGGAAGGATGAAGGCTGAAGGATGAAGGATGAATGAAACCGCTAGACCCCGAAGCTCCCGATGTGGGAGGGGGAGTTTGGGGGTGTATTCAACCTTCTGCCTTCATCCTTCCACCTTCGCCCGAAGGGCGTTCCTCCTTCCGTTGACCCACGGGACCACCTCGCCTACGGAGCGCACCTCGCCGTCCGGCGTGCAGCCTTCCGGGGCCGGCAATTCCTGCGGATTCACCCAGAGCGTGTGCATGCCCACGCGTGCGGCGCCGATCACGTCGCGCACGGGATCGTCGCCCACGTGAAGGGTCTCCCGGGCCGCCGTGCCGGCCTCATCAAGCGCGGCGGTGAAGATGTCGGGATGGGGCTTTGCGGCACCGGCCCGGGCGGCGGTCACGAAGAAGTCGAAATACCCGCCAATGCCGATATGGTGCACATCGGCATTGCCGTTGGTGATGGCGCCCAGGACGTATCGCCCTTTCAGGCGATCCAGCGTATCAAGCACATCGTCATACAACGCCACCTGGTTGCGCGCCTCCCAGAACACCCGGAAACCCGGCTCCACTAGACCCTCGTCATACCCTTCCTCCCGGGCAAGCTGCGCCAGCCAGCGCTTTCGCAGGGTGGTGAGGTCGTGGTGAAGTTCCGGATACTGCGCGAACCATTCCTTGCGGTGCGCGACCATGGCCGGGTAGTCGTAGCGCGTGGCGATGCGAGGGAAATGCACCGTCAGCCAGTCGTGAAAAACACGCTCTGCCCGCTCGATGACGGGCATGCAGTCCCAGAGGGTGTCGTCCAGATCAAAGGTGATGCAGCGGATAGGCATGATTGCGGGCACTGAAGTTCGGCAACATGATATACCGGAAGCGGTATCCCATGCGTCCCGGGTGTGTTGAAAGGCTGTTCAACAAAGCATTCCTCTCGCAAAGACGCGAAGCACGCAAAGGAAAACGAAGTGATAGGGCGCCCCGTGGGCGCCGACGGGCCTCGATCAATCCCGAAGCGGCGGGCATGGCCCGCCCTTCTATATGATCCGTCCTTCTTGGCGGGCTTCGCGTCTTTGCGAGAGAAGCGCTTTTTTCTTCGTGGGCATCGTGGCAAGAAACCGCCAATTCCGAAACCACGGCACCCACATCCAACGCGCTATGCTGATACCCATCGTCGCCAAACCGTGAGGCCGCGCTATGATCGATATCTTCCGCAAGACCTACCATCCGCCCGGCACTGCTCCCGGGACACTCGTTTCCCCGGAACGTCCGCCGGCGGAAGGGGCGTCGCTTGAGATACTCCTGATCAGTGACGGCGGGGCGCGCTCCGCCGATGCCTTAGACCTGGAAGGCTGGGATGCCGCCACGGCCGAGCGGATCGCCTGGGTCCATGTGCAGGGTGCCCCTTCCCATGCCCAACTCGAGATGATCGGTGACTGGTTCGGCCTGCATCCCCTCTCCCTGGAGGACGTGGCGAACACGGGGCAGCGCCCCAAGGCCGATGTGTACGACGATCACGTGGTCATCATCCTCAACCAGACACGCTGGCGTGATGACGAGATCGTGCTGGAACAGGTCAACCTGTTCGTGGGCACCAGCTTCGTGGTGAGCTTTCACAACGGCCCGGAGGATCCCTTCGAGCCCGTGCGCCGACGCGTGCAGACCAGCAATCGCAATCTGGCCAACATGGGCGCACCCTATCTGGGCTACGCCCTGATGGATCTCGTGGTGGACCAGGCCTTCCCCCTCATGGAAAACCTGGGCAGCCTGCTGGAGGACCTGGAGGAAAGCGTACTCACCAGCGCCACACGTGAAACCCTGCAGCGCATCCACAACCTGCGCCGAGAACTCCTCCTGCTGCGCCGCCAGCTATGGCCCACCCGCGAGGCACTGGGTCGGCTCATGCGCGAGGCCACCGGCGTATTCGACGCCACCACCATGCCTTACCTGCGCGACGTCTACGACCACACCGTGCACATCATGGACCTGTTGGAGTCCTACCGCGAAATGGCCGCAAGCCTCGTGGACGTGTACATCTCCAGCGTCAACCAGCGGCTCAACGAGGTAATGAAGGTGCTCACGGTAATCGCCACCATCTTCATCCCGCTGACTTTCCTGGTGGGCGTCTACGGCATGAACTTCGAGCACCCGGAGAGCCCCTGGTCCATGCCCGAGCTTTACACCTATTACGGATACCCGCTGGTGTGGCTGATCATGATCATGGTCGCCGGCGGAATGCTCTATGCGTTCAAGCGCAGAGGATGGTTCTAGGAAAGGCAGAAGGTTGAAGGATGAAGGTTGAATGAAACCAGAATCCAACCCTTTACTTCCCCTCCCCTCATGGGGAGGGCCAGGGTGGGGTGGGTTTCATTCATCCTTCCACCTTCCGCCTTCAACCTTCGCCCGAAGGGCGTTCATCCTTCATCCTTCATCCTTCAACCTTTCCTAATACCCTGTCAGTTCCACATAACCGCGGCCTGTGGGCTCGCCGTCCTCCAGCACATCCACTGCGCCCTCCCAGTAGCGCACGGTCATGTTCATCTCCTGGGCATCGTGCACGGCGCGGATCTCGAATTCGCGACCCATCGGTGCCACATGCAGGCGCCACGACACGGGATAGGTGCGCCCGGTGGGGCTGCGCCAGGTGCGCAGCACCTCCAGATTCACGACCTCGCGACGGATGAGTTTACTGCCGCCGTCGGGCGCCACGATCAGGCCTTTGCTGTACGGGTCGGCGCTGCCGTCCTCTCGGCGCATCTGGTAGTACATGAGTTCGTAATCGTCATCCAGCTGCAGGGCAAACCAGTCCCATCCCGCCTGATCCTCGGCCAGGGCGCTGGTGCTCCACTCCCGGTCCAGCCACGCGCTGCCGGCAACCTCATGGACCTCGTCGCCGATACGCAGGCTGCCCCGTGCATCCAGGCGGGTCATGGAGTAGTAATACGAGGCGTTGCCCTCACCCGCCCCCTTCTGGCTCAGTCCGCCGTCGCCCTGCAGCACGGGCGGCTTGCGCGGATCGAAGACCAGGTCCACGCCGGCGTCGCTCTCGAAAGCCTGCAGCCGCCACGGAAAGTCGTTGCCCTCCAGTGCGACAAGGCGCCAGTCCTCCAGCCACACCCGGAACGGATCGAGTTCCGCCCCGGCCAACCCCGCGGCGCCTCTGGCGAAACGCTCGAAGGCGTGATGCGCCCCCGAGCCAACATCGGTCACCGCGAGGTGCGCCATCCAGACGTGATCCGTGGCCCAGGCGGAGGGGCTCTCCGGCACATCGGGCGTCAGCGCCACACGAAAGAACGTGATCTGGAACCCGAAGCGCCGACCCGCTTCGCTGTCCAGATTGCCCACCACGTACCACCATTCATTGCGAAAGCCCGGGTGCGGCCCGTGGTCCTCGGGGAAGCTGAATTCTCGCGGCGTATCGGCGCGCAGGTAGCCCGCCACATCGTCACCGCCCAACGCCGCGGAGACGTCGACGCTCTCCGGCGGAGTATCCGGGGCACATGCGGTCAGGAGCATAAGTGCAGTAGCAAGTAGCAAGTGGCAAGTGGCAAGGGAAACCACCCCCACCCCAACCCTCCCCCATGAGGGGGAGGG
>NZ_MVBK01000126.1 GCF_002000365.1 Thioalkalivibrio denitrificans
TTGCGGCTTTAAGACCTTATCGCGGCCGATTTTCCGGCTCTTTTTCAGGCGAATCCGACGGTTGCCGTGGTCCGACCCCGGTCACCCCGGTCACGCACGCCTACCGGGTTCAACCACGGAGCTCACGAAGGGCACGAAGATCACGAAGAGAAAGAACCATTTTCTCTCGCGAAGCCGCGAAGCGCGCCAAGAACTTCCAAGTGACCTCCTTTCGTCGCGCCTGACGCCTAACGCATTGCCTTGGAACGTCGATTTGGGGGCAGAAATTGCGGCTTTAAGACCTTATTGCGGCCGATTTGGCGGCTCTTTATCAGACTAATCAGGCGGTTGCCGTGGTCCGACCCCGTGGTCGCCGTGGTCCGGTACGCCCGGTGGAAGGGATTCAACCACGAAGCTCACGAAGGGCACGAAGGTCTCTGATCAAGACATCTTCGTGGCCGTCGTGAGCTTCGTGGTTCAATGCCTTTCCTGCCATGGCGGATCCCCCGGCGAAGTTCAGCCGTACAGCCCCTGTTCTCTGCAAATCTCGTCTCGCACTTCGGGATGACGCTCCATCACATGAAGGAGCGTGAGGACGGCGCGCGGGGGCTCAACCACGCCGCGTTCGTATCGGCTGAATGCATTGATCCCACCACCGAAGATCCTGGATGCCTGGCGCTGGGTCAACTTGAGCTTCTTACGCAGGCTTTTGACCTCACGGCCGATCGCCGCCTTGCGTTCCGCTACCAGGGCATCCATCGCCTCGGCGTAGCGTGCGGCACTGTCCTTGTCGCTGAATTCGATTTCCTCGCAGGTATCGCAAAACATTCCTCGAATTTGAGGGACAGTACGGGACAGTCCATTCAGCTCAACGACGACATCCCGAACATCCTCGGTCATCGTGCCGGTTTCGCAATTCATGCAAGGATGCCTGGTTGCCATAGCTACAGCCTCTTGAAGGAAATCACGACAGCGCCATCGGTACGGAGCGTGAATTTCACGTAAGCCAGGCCCGCTTTGGTCGGCACATGGTAAACATCCTGCCAGACCCTATGGTCCTGGTATGTGGTCATGCTCTTGAAGAACATGCCGCGCTCAACATCCAATACCGCAGCAATCATTTCCCGGCTACTGAGCCCCATCTCGGCCCCGCCATCGATCGAGGAACGAGTGAATGCTCCGATGCCGAGTCGCGCGACCCTATCCTTGACGTCATCCAGACGATAATGCGGGTTGCGCTTTTCCATCCGAGAAAACTAACCAATATGGTTATTTGTTGTCAAGGCGTTTCAGACCCCATCCGGCACGTGGGTCCGTCGGCTGAGAGACCATCGAGGTTGTCCTTGCGGCTTTGCGACCTACCGGCCCTTGGCGGCTTCCGGTCAGCGCGCTGGGAGGGATTTCAACCACGAAGGACACGAAGAGAAAGGGCAATTTTCTCTCGCAAAGCGGCGAAGCGCGCCAAGATCCTCCAAGGGATCTCCCTTCATAAAGCATTAAGGTTTCCATTGCGCGCCTGGCGGTCTTGGCGAGAGACATGCCGTTGGCGGTGTCCGGCGCGCCCGATGGAACCGGGTT
>NZ_MVBK01000127.1:0-7436 GCF_002000365.1 Thioalkalivibrio denitrificans
CCCTCCCCCTCACGGGGGAGGGTTAGGGTGGGGGTGGTTTCCCTCGCCACCTGCCACTTGAGACTTGCCACTCCCCTACAACCAGCGGTCCATGTCCCCTGGGCGATCCTCGGTCACTCCCCTGCCGATTTGCCACCCCGACCATCAGCCTCTAAAGTCACACAATAACAAGGGGATGCCGTCCGTAGGCACATCCCGACCAGTCCCCATGAACCTGTCGCCCTTCGCTGAGGAGGCCAGACGATCCCGAGTCAACCGAAGGAGCATGAATCATGGTTCGGGTCAGCATTTCGATCCGCCGACTCTCCTTCACTGAGGCGCCCCGATACCGAACACCCCTGCCCGAGCAGGCCGGTATGTCGGGCTGCCTAGACGGTCGCATAACCTACGTGATCATCTGCAGTGTTCCCGGAATCCGACCCTCGAGGTTTCAAGGGGTTGCAGACACGACGGAAGGTTATACGCCGATTTTGTCGTGTCATAACACGTCACTTTTTTCGCAGAAATCTAGTTATGCATAAGAGGGAAATACTCCGGTGTTTGGACTCCAAGAGCTATTCGATAAATATCTTAAGGAACAATTTAAGCCAAACAAGTTGGGCGTCCGCATCCTTGAAAGCGAGCTAGAGACAATTGGTATCAATCTTAGTGACGAGCAACGCACCGATCTGGAAAAGCAGTTTGAAAAGATTGATAGGGGTTCGTTAAGTTTCAACTTTAACGATGAACAACTAACGGAAGCCAATGTTTCTTCTGAGGAAGAGCTAAAACCGAAAATCCAATCGATCGTAGATAACCTCGGAAAGTCAATAGAAAGGTTTTCAGGAGAACTGGATGGAATGATGGAGGGCTTGGTCCTCAGCGTTGTTAACAGTATTGGCAAGTCAATGAAAGATTCTCTGGCAGAACGCATGGAGGACATGCTAGAAGACCAGGAGGCCATACATGCCAATTTTGGCGAGAGTATCGAAGAAACGTGGGGGGAAGCGCTTGACTTGCTGCAGGGCTTAATCGTCATATCTGATGAGGCAGCGCAAGGTTACCTGAAAAGATCGGATCAATATTCTGCGAATGATGTGGTACAGGATGTGTTACTTCGAATACATGCAAAATCTAATCAAATTTCGAAAGAAATACTTGTATTGTTGCGACATGGATTCGCCGATGGCGCGCAAGCGAGATGGCGTTCTCTGCATGAGCTAGCAGTCGTCAGCAGCTTCATTGCTCATCACGGTGAAGACGTGGCCATTAAATACATTGAGCATGAAGCTGTAGAGGTTTTCAAAGCAGCCAAGCAATACAACGAATACTATGTTCGCCTTGGGGCGGAAGAAATTAGCAAGGAAGAGATGGCTGCTATCGAGGAAGACTATGTGAAGTTAGTTGAAAAATACGGAACATACTACGGGTATGACTATGGCTGGGCTTCTAATGCGCTAAATCTGAAGAAGCCAACATTTAAGGATATCGAGGCAGATGTAGAACTTGACCATATTCGGCCATATTACAAAGCGGCAAGTGCCAATATACATGCGAATCCAGTTGGAGTTCTGTCTAGCCTCGGCCTGTTTCCGGAAGAGGATATTCTTTTGGCGGGACCAAGCGGAATTGGATTGTCAAATGCTGGGCAATTGACCGCTATCACATTGACGCAAATAACCACTTCTGTTCTAACGTACAACACAAACATCGACTTTCTCGTGGTGTGTCAGGCAATGGCCGAGTATAGCAAAGACGTTGAGAGGGTATTCATCAGGATTGAAAACGAAGTGCGTAAGCATGGAAAGGCATAACAAGCCAATGAACCGGACGCTCGTAAACTCGCGCCGGTTAGTGGCGCGTTAGAACCGTCGGAATGGCAAATTCGCACGGCTTGCTAAGGCGTTAATATGTTTTGGATTGTTCTTATTGTTTTATCTGGTTTTATTCCTATCGTTTTGGCGCTAGCGTCAGATACTTTGTCGCCGTTTTTTGGTGTGGACTCCGAAAGTTGGTTTGGCCTCGTCGCGATGACCCTTCCTCTTTGGTTTTCGTTAGTTATTCTATCAGTGCAACAACTTGCAGAAAAGAGAAAAGACTTAAGGCAAGAGATTAATAGGTATATCGCGAAACACGATGCGGACACCTCGAGATACAACGGTGCTTTCATTCACTTGGTCAATTCTTGCCACTTGAAAATGCGCATTCTTCGGCAGGCGGTTTCTCAAGTCGAAGATGTTTTGAGCGAGGGTTCAGCTAAGGCGCTGTTCAATGCATGGAGAGATCAATTAAAGAACGAGAGCTATGCTAGCAACCTACCTGAACTACGAAGACAACTAAGGGAGGCCGTGAGAGCCCCGGGGTTTATTGTCTCTGATGATGGAGCGCCAAAAAGTGCGCTTACTATACTATCTAACTCACACATCCCGCCGCTTGAAAAGGTTGTTCTTTGGAGAGATGAGGAGATTCTGGTTGCCCAGTTGGCAAAAGATCTTGTTAGTAACGCCAAGAAAAGGAACATTCTTCTCGTTGGCGCCCATATGCTCACGTTAGGCGCAGACTCGTCGACGGCGCTGGATAAGTACAACATCGAGGTAGCCGAACTGTCTGATGCTCTGAAAAAAACAGTGGATATTCGTGAGGTTCAGGATAGATTCTACGGTACGGTAATTGGGCTGTTGTATTTGGTAGAGGCCTTGTCTGTAGAAATAGTTATACAACAAGAAGCCCTGAATACACTTTCAGAGTGCTATTTAAAAAAGATAAAAGGCTTACAGAAGAAGTATCCAGCTTTAGCGAATCCTTTGATGCTCGATCATTATGAACATCCTTCGGATGTTAAGGGTTACATCAACCGTGAAGCAGCGGTGCGTGCCGTTGGATTAGATCCATATTAATCATGGGCACAAGAGGGTCAAGTCTCAAGCGTCGGGGTCAGGTCTCCCATTGCACATCAACTGACCCCGAGAATGCTGCGGCAATGCTCACTGAGAACAACTGAGTGGGCAATGGCAGACCTGACCCCGGGAATTTTTGACCCCGGGAATTTGGCCCAGCGTGGAGGCCCTGGCCACCGAGGAAGAGAGAAAAGGTGACAGATCTATTTTTGCAGCGCAAGAATAGATCTGTCACCTTTTCTCTAGTCACCTTTTCTCTAAGCGTTCAAGCGCTGAGGTTCTGAGTTAAGTGTTTACGGCTAACAAGGCGTCTCAATCGACGCCAAAAAGCGGCGCGGCTGAACTTTGACGTTATGCGCCTAAGACCGAGAGGGCCAGCTGATGTTTCCAAATGATCTGAATGAATGGCTCCTCGCCAATCAGCCCTCTGGCTACGCAAAGTACGTCTCAAGCAATCAAAAGTTCACTCTCGGGAAATGGGGTCAGACTCGAATTACGAGTATGCTTGCGAGAGAAAATCGAGTCTGACCCCATTAATCGTGGTCCGACCCGTTATGGCCGCCCCTTTATTCTTCCAGCTAATCATACAGTTGCCGTGGTCCGAGCCCCGTCAATCTTACGGCTCTGCAAACCGGAACCGCAAAACCTCCCAGGCGTCTAATTAAATGGATGTCAAGTCGACTCAATCGACTGAAACGGGCTGTCCACTCCAAACCTTCGAACACAAACCGCCGGTGCTCTAGATCCTGCGGCGGTGAGCTACGTCCAAAACGGGGTATGCGATGCAAACACCTATACTTGTTTTTCCTCCAGACCAGATCCGGAAGAATAATAGGCACTACCTGTACATTGACGCGGCAAGGGTAGTTGCCGCGCATCCCATATACGCTGAACACGGAAGTCGTCTGGGGCACCATCATGGCAATAAGCTGGAACCGCCGACCACTCTTATCGGCTACTCCTTGAGTTACATCGACGGGAAACATTATGTGTGCGACCAAGAGAACGAACTACGGAAGGTTGGGTTATCCCTCCGTCTCAAACGCCACCAGCCGCCCATCGGTTTTTTGCATTAGGAATTCTGCAGGATCGGGGAAATAGGGGAGGAAAATAGGGGACGGAGGGATTTAATTCTGGGAAATAGGGGACGGAGGGATTTAATTCTGACCGATCCATAGCTGCACGACCCGCGATACCGCCGAAGACTCAACAGCTCGAACGCACGGCCGTCCCTACCGGAACAGACCCCGATCCGCCGTATTCGCTACCTGGCACTCCCATCAAACGCCCTCGCCCCCGGCCCGCCCCGGGCGGCCATGTCATCCAGAGCGCGGAAGAATGGGGACGGAGGGATTAAGAGGCAATCCCTCCTCTTCCTGCGTCCCCTTTTTCTGGGCGAGATTCGGCTTGCGATTCGTCGGGCGTGCCTACTATAAATGGTCTCAGAACGGAACTTCTGATCTGGCAACCAAAATTGGGGCCGTGTCCATGAGACACGCCTGGCAGATCCAGAAGTCGCAGGAGGCGGGGCATGAAAAAGCTGGTGTCTATCATGTTGGCCGGGGTGCTGTTCGCCGGGATCGCCGATGCACAGATCTACCGCTGGGTGGATGAACACGGCAATGTTCACTTTGGCGATTGTCCACCACCGGAGTGCCCAGCCGTGGAGGTGCCCGTACGGCCAGGGCCGAGCAAAGAGGAGCTCGAGCGCGCTCAGGAACGGCTGGAGCGGCTGCGGGAGGAGCAACGGCGCGCCGAGGAGATCAGGCGGCAGGAAGCAGAAGCGGCGCGTCTGAGGAAGGAAGAAGAACAAAGGATCGCTGCCTACCGGAAGAGCCGGTGCATTCTGGCCCGCCAGAATCTGCACGTGTTGGAAGTCCGGAGGCCCGTCTACTACATCGACGAACGCGGGGAAAGGGTGTATCTGGATGACAAGACGCGGACAGCGGAAATGGAGCGCCTTCGGGCAGAGATCGTGGAGTTCTGCGATTAGACCATTGGTGAAAAGGACGTGCCCCGGGCAGTGATGTGGGCGGGAATCAGGGGACGGAGTGGGAGAAGCTTGCGGAAATCGTCCCGGACCGAGCAACCCTGGATGATACGTTCCATGACTGGGAAAAGAACGCAGAAGCAAGCATCATAATGTTGCAGAGCAGAGAGATAAATGCCGTTCCCGTGATGGTTACTGTTGCGGACCTTCAGCTCTGGTGTAAAGAACAAGGGCGGCAAGTTGACGGGGAGGCACGAGCTGTGTACGTGAGCCACCTCCTCCGGTTTCAAGGGTCGGGACCCCCACAGTAACGTTATGTTTCGAAAGGTGGTGCCTTGTGCTTAATCGTGCTGCTCTCCTCCTGAAATACAAGGAACCAGCCGTACGCTGGATAAATGAGGCTGATCCGTATCCTGATGGGAAGATCCTCACCATCGAGGACGTGAATCGGGAGAGAACTGTATACCTTATCAGTGACGCTGACGCCGGTACGGATGATGACGTTCGCAGATGGGTGGAGGCCAACTTCCTCTCGCTATGGGAGTGGGAGCTTGAGGGTTGGTACACCGACGAGCGACTTTGGCCAACGGATCAAACGCTGAACCAGTTCGATGAATGGTTCGATGTGGAATATCACACGGTTCTCATTGACACCGTAGATGGTCCGCTAATGGATGACGAAGTATAGGGCAAATGTTATCGAGACCGTGGACGATGGCCGGCTCCATGTCCCCATTTCCGCGAGACCCCCAACCAGCGCTGGGCACCTAAGCCGGGCTGCGTTACCCGAATGACCACCGCACTGGCAGTCCCGTTATGCATAGGCGCCGGAACAGTTGGCGGGGTGTTCTTCGCATTCTCCACCTTTGTAATGAAAGCACTCTATCCGGCACTGCCATCAAACGCCCTCGCCCCCACCCGCCCCGGGCGGCCATGTCATCCGGATTGCGCAATGGGCAGTCCTTGAGGTACAGGCAGCCGCAGCCGATGCACTCATCCAGCTGATCGCGCAGGGTAATCAACTGGTGGATGCGATGGTCGAGCTCGTTTCTCCAGCAGTCCGAGAGCCTGCTCATGCGTAGCGCGGCAGGAACCCCCGTCCTTCAGGGCGGGAGGATGTCAAACCGGGTTTTTTGGCTTGCGTTCTCTACGCCATCGGTCTGAATCCAAGTCAGGAGCAATGCACGGCCGCTTCGTAGTCCCGGTCTACGAAATACCCTGTGGTGCAGGTCAACAAAGCCAGGGGCGGAGCCGGCGTCTCCAGCGCCATTACCGGGGGTGCCGCCCGACTTGGCTGCGCTAGGTCAGCGCCATCTTCAGATCATCATGATCAAAAGCAGAGGCCATGCGATCGACCTCCGCCTTTGTGAGGCCTAAAGATGCGGCCGTGTTGCGCCAGCCCGACACCGCCTGCGCAACCTCGCCGGCGATGGCGCGTGCCTCCGCAGCGCCCAGATCGAAGTGTTCCGCGACCTCCAGGGCAAGGTCGAGAGAAGCCGTCCCGTCGTCCAGGCCAATCGCGGTTGTAAGCACGCGCGGCTTGATATCCGTGGGTACGGGATTGACGTCGTAAGCCGGGGCCAGGCGCCAACCTTCGGGGCCGTCATAAAGAAAACCGTGATTGCGCAAGTGGTCGTCGGTGTTGGAAATCAGCACGCTGAAGACAACGCGCCTCCATAGCAGATGCGAATCCTTCTTGAACGCAGCACCATGCTGGCGAAGCACATCAACGAATTCGAGATAACTACGCGCTTCGTTGTCGATCGCACCGAGCATGCTCATGGCTGAAAGGAACGGGATGCGTGCCTGACCCTTGCGGTCAAAGCGACGCACGATCAGCGCGGCCTTGTCGGCGATCATCTCGATGCGCCAGGGGGCGACGGGAATTCCAGCCTTCTCTGCGAGACTCAGCGCGACAGCCTCCCAGAGGACCACATTGTAATCGTCGTCCCTGTGGGGGAACTTCGCGATGGCCAGATGGCCGTCTTTATCGCGCACCGATGCCTTGGGCCGAGCGCCACCAAGGGACGAGCCCGGCGCAAGCAGGAGGCGTAGGTCCTCATCGCTCTCGGAGTCGCCGATGACATGCTCAGCAGCAGACAGCAACCGCGGCAGCTCAATCAACGGAGGAATCGGCGTGACATTGCCCGCAGCAAGGAATGGCCCACCGGGCTCGCTTGCAAAGCGCAGCGCTCCCTGCCGGGCCTCGTCATTGACCATGAGCAGGTAGTCGATCTCGCGCAGCATGCGCGGCGTCTCACCGGCCTTCTCCGCCCGCCTGCGTTCGGCGCGACGCATGAGCACGCGCCCCCAGCGGTCGGGAGCAGAATCGCCAATGGCGCCGAAAAGTGGCTTGATCGCAGGCGTGTGAAACGGCCCGGGACCGAGCTGCAAGGCGGGCTCCAGGGAGAAACGAAGGGGGCTGGCAAGCCAGTCCTGACCGTACTCGAAGGTGGCGCTGTCTCTTCCTTTGCGCATGCGCGCCCACAGGCGGCCGGCAAGGTGCGGCGCCCCATCGAGATCGACATAGACTAGAGCTTCGGTGTCCATACTAGCCCGCATATCTCACC
>NZ_MVBK01000127.1:7450-7949 GCF_002000365.1 Thioalkalivibrio denitrificans
CGGTGAGATATGCGGGCTAACGCTTGCGTTTGTGAACAGACGACACACCGAGATCCCCGCGCAAACGACGAATACGCTTGGGCAGGCGATCCTCTTCGAGCTCGAGACCAACAAGATCGGCGCCAGCGTCGACCAGGCCAGCGAGCCGATCCACGAGGCCAAGGACAAAGAGCACCGTTGCATACGTGCCCATGGATACGCCCGGGTCACCCTTTTCGACCTTGTTCAGGGTCGTGCGGCTGATCGACGCCCGCTCAGCCATCAGGGCGACAGGGATCCGGCGCCGGCGTCTTGCGTTTCGGACATCCTCGCCCAGCTTGCGCAGGGCGCGCCTTACCGGAATCGGCAGCGTCGAAGCTGTTCGGGTTGTAGCCATTCATAGGGTCCGTAATAGTGAACCATCCAAGGTATAATGTACAGAATCGTGGACTTAATCGCAACGAGGTCTAACGGGGGACTGGAGCTCCTTCTCGATCTTCGGAAAAGGGGACGGAGGGAT
>NZ_MVBK01000128.1 GCF_002000365.1 Thioalkalivibrio denitrificans
CTTCGCTCCTTCCCGAGAGCCTCCCACGCTTTACCTGTGAACAACCTGTTGGGGTAACACAGCTAGGCCAGGAGGCGGCACGACAAATGCCCCGACACAGGGGCTGCGATCGCCCACCCCTTGCCACTTGAGACTTGCCACTTGCCCCTGCAGTTATGGTGCCGGGAGCGAGAATCGAACTCGCACTCTGTTGCCAGAACCGGATTTTGAATCCGGCGCGTCTACCAGTTCCGCCATCCCGGCAGCGGACGCATAGTCTAAAGGAAAGACCCTTTGAAGTGGGAAGGGTGAATTGGGAAGTGAGAATTGAAGGCTCTCATTCCCACTTCCCAATTCACACTTCCCACTTCTGCTTTCCCAATTCACACTTCCTACTTCTTTCGTCCATACGTCTCCACCATCTCCCGCACCCGCGCCTCGAGGCCCTCTTCGAACTGGTCCCAGGTGAAACGCCAGGTCCAGTTGCCCTCGGTGGTGCCGGGCACGTTCATGCGGTGGCGGCTGTCCAGACCCAGGAGGTCCTGGAGCGGCACCACGGCCAGGCGCGCCACGGATGCCAGTGCGCTGCGCACCAGGGGCCAGGGCATGGGATCGGAAGGGTTCCCGAGGTACTTCAGCACACGGGTCTGCAGTGCCTTGTCACAGGCATTGAACCAGCCCAGGGTGGTGTCGTTGTCGTGGGTGCCGGTGTAGACGACGCAGTTGGATTCATGGGCGTGGGGCAGATAGGGATTGTCCGGGCCACCCTCGAAGGCGAATTGCAGGATCTTCATGCCCGGCAGGGCGTAGCGGTCGCGCAGGGCCTCCACCTCCGGCGTGATGACGCCCAGATCCTCGGCCACCAGCGGCAGCTCGCCGAAGCGGTGCTGCAACGCGCGAAACAGTGCATCGCCGGGCGCCTGCACCCAGTGGCCGTTGACGGCGGTGGGTTCATCGGCGGGAATGGACCAGAAGGCCTCGAATCCCCGGAAATGATCGATGCGGATGAGGTCCACCAGCTCGAGCTGCGCCGCGATGCGCTCGATCCACCACTGGAATCCGTCCGATGCCATGCGTGACCAGTCGTAGTGAGGGTTGCCCCAGCGCTGGCCCGTCTCGGAAAAATAATCCGGGGGAACACCGGCCACGCAGCGCGGCTGCCCGGTGTCGTCAAGATCGAACAGGTGACGGCGGGCCCACACCTCAGCGCTGTCATGGGCCACGAAGATGGGCATGTCGCCGAACAGCCCTATGCCCTTGGCGAGGGCTGCGTCCCTCAGTTCGGCCCACTGGCGGTAGAAGACATATTGGTCGAACCGGTATTGCTGCAGGACCTCATGCAGGCGATTGCGGACGCGTTTAAGCGCTCCGGTATGGCGGTCCCTCAGGTCAGGCTCCCACTCCCACCAGGGACGCCCCCGGTGCTCCTGTTTCAGCGCCAGGTAGAGAGCGTAGTCCTCCAGCCAGTGGCCATGCTGCTGTACGAAATCGTGGTAGTCCTCGCGATCCGCGTCGCCCGCCACGGCCAGGAATCCCTGTCGGGCCAGGCGCAGCAGCTCGCAATGAAAGGGATTTCGCCGCTCGCTCTCCGGCTGCACCGCCTCCAGCCAGCCCCACTGCACCAGGGCACGCTGGCAGATCAGGTCGATGTTGCCCGCATTGACGGACATACATTGGTAGGGGGAACCGCCCTCGTGGGGTTGCGACAGGGGCAACATCTGCCAGACGCTCATCCCGCTCGCCTCGAGAAAATCCAGGAAACGATGCGCGTCCGGCCCCAGCGTCCCGGCTTGACCGGGCCCCGGCAGCGAGGTGGGATGCAGGAGCACGCCCGCACGACGTTCATGCAACGGCGAACGGGTCTCAGGGGTGTGTCCGGTCACGCATCCTCCTTCGGTTCCGGGTGTCGGGCATCAGTCCTGCCCGGCGCTGCCGTGGCGCATGGTGCCGCCGGCGGCGGGATGCCCACTGCCATGGGCAAGCACCTGGCCCAGGGCCTCGGGCGCAGGTTCGTCCATCAGGCCGTACAGTACGCTCAGGTGATGGCGGTAAAGGGCCTCGAAATCACCGACCACGTCGGCCGGGTTGTAGTCCCCGAACCACCAGCACCAGTCGGAACCCTCGCAAATGGCCAGTTGTTCCAGGGCCTGCTCAAGGCGTTCCCCGCCCAGCCTGCCTTCGCGGATCAATTCGTCCAGGCGCTGTTTGGCCTGCACCAGCAACGCCCAGCCGCGGTTCTTGTCCTCATCCCCGATCCACGTGGAGAAACTGCCGTACACCCAACTGCCCGCGACGATGCGGGACAGCTGCGGGGGCCGGGACAGCTCGTCCACACATTCGGCAAAGGTGCACAGGCGGATACCCGGGTGCGCCGCCAGGCGCCGATAGAGCGACGTAAGAAAATGGTATCCGTTGGCGGGGTAGTACTCCCAGGCGTTCTCGCCGTCCAGAATCACGGACACCACCGTGTCCGGTGACGCCCCGGCCGCAATGTTCTCCAGGTGGTGAATGAATTCGCCGACCGCATCATCGGAATGCCAGTCCGCATAGCGGAATCCGATGGCGTCGGACAGGCCGTCATCCCGGAAAAAGCACAGTGTATCCGCCCCCTCAAGGCGATACGGCCGATGCAGCCAGGTGCGTTCACCGTTCTCGTCCAGCTCGCCCGCCTCGCGCAGGCTGTTCACCAGCACGTTCTCGCCGCTGGCCGTCCAGCGCATGCCGTGCTCCGCCAGCAGACGCACGGTGGCCGTGCTGATCCCCCCCTCGGAGGGCCAGCAGCCCGCCGGCCGGTGCCCGAAATAATGCTCGAAGGTCTCCAGCCCCCGTTGCAGGTGCCAGCGCACCCGTTCCTCGCCCCCCGGATAGCCCCGCACATCGGGCAGCAGCGCGTCCGGGACCGCCTCTCTGGCCACCTGGAGATCCAGCAGCAGCGGCATGATGGGATGGGCATACGGGCTGAACGCCAGTTCCACCCGGCCCGCCTCGGCCAGGCGGCGGTACCTGGGCAGCAGTCCGTCCAGAAGCCCGCCGATGATGCCAAGCAGTTCAAGCCGGTCCCCCCGGCTGAACCCCTGTCCCTTGTCCAGGAGCGCCTGGACCCGCTTGTTCCGACGCCGGACGGTCTCGCCCAGCCAGGCCAGGTGATACCAGGTCACCAGGTCGGCAAAGAATGCCTCGGACTGGTAACGAAAACCCGCCGGCTGATCCCGCAGCCAGCGCACCATCTGTGCCAACACGTGAAAGTGCGGATACGCTTCGATCAGATGCGACTCGTTGGCCCGCAGACAGGCTTCCGCCAGACGCCGACGATCGGCGATGTCCTCGGGCATGCGTTCGGCCGCAAGCGTGGCCAGCAGGGGATCCCGGATTTCCTGGCCCCCCTGCAGGTATTCGCGCACCTGCTGGGCGTAGTCGTCGATCTGCTCAAGCAGCACGGGGGCGAAATTGACCACCGCTTTGGCGTCGGGCGCATCCTCCAGATGCGCGACCATGTCCTCGTAATCCTTGATGGCATGCAGGTAGGTCCACGGGAGCCGGTAGCTGCGATTGACCACGTCCCGGTACTGCGGCTGGTGCATGTGCCAGCACAGCACGACCCGAAGCGGTTTCTGCGCCGCGCGGGGTGTCCTGTCAGCGCACATAGCGTGCGCCGGTACCCAGCATCTCCGGAGTGACCACCACCACGCCGCCGGGCGAGACATAGAAACGCCGTGCGTCCTCCTGGGGGTCCTCGCCGATCACCGTGCCTTCAGGGATGCGGCAGCCCTTGTCGATCACTGCCCGGGTGATCCGGCAGTAACGGCCCACTTCCACGTTGGGGAGCACGACGCTGTCCTGAATCTCCGCGTAGGAATTCACCACCACGTTGGAGAACAGCAGGGAATGGCGCACGGTCGCGCCCGATATGATGCAGCCGCCGGAGACCATGGAGTCCACCGCCATGCCGCGGCGGTCCGCATCGTCGAACACGAACTTGGCCGGCGGCAGCTGTTCCTGGTAGGTCCAGATGGGCCAGTCCATGTCGTATAGGTTGAGTTCCGGGGTGACCCCGATCAGTTCCAGGTTGGATTCCCAGTAGGCGTCGATGGTCCCCACATCCCGCCAGTAGGCCTGGCTGCCGGTCTGCGTGTCCCGGAACGGGTAGGCCATGACCCGGTAGCGCTCGATGGCCGCGGGAATGATGTCCTTGCCGAAGTCGCGGTTGGAGCCCGGGGTGTCGGCGTCCTTGATCAGCTGCTCGAACAGGAACTGCGTGTTGAAGACGTAGATCCCCATGGAGGCCAGCGCCCGATCCGGGTTCCCCGGCATCGGTTCGGGCTGGTCCGGCTTTTCGGCGAAGCGGTGCACGCGCCCGTCCACATCCACGGCCATTACCCCGAAGGAACGCGCGGTATCCAGTCCCACTTCCAGGCAGCCCACGGTCATGTCCGCGCCGCTCTCCACGTGATAGGCGATCATGTCGCCGTAATCCATCTTGTAGATATGATCGCCGGCCAGGATCAGTACGTAGCCCGGTGCGTGATCGCGAATGATGTCCAGGTTCTGATACACGGCATCGGCGGTCCCCTCGTACCAGGAGGTCTCGATGCGCTGCTGCGCCGGCAACAGCTCGATGAACTCGCCGAACTCGCCGCGCAGAAAACCCCAGCCGCGCTGGATGTGCTGGATCAGGGAATGAGCCTTGTACTGCGTCAGCACCCCGACCTGCCGGATGCCGGAGTTGATGCAATTGGACAGCGGGAAATCGATAATGCGGAACTTTCCACCGAAGGGCACCGCCGGCTTGGCGCGCCACATGGTCAGCTGCTTGAGGCGTGAACCGCGGCCACCCGCGAGGATCAACGCCAGGGTATCTCGTGTGATACGACTGACGAAGCGTTGCGATTGTGCTTTCATAGCCGTTGAAGGGTCCTTGCGGTGCCCCGGAACGCTGCCGGGGAAGGCATGATAAGCTGCCGGTCATCACCGGCGTTGTCGGCCCGCACACGCACGTTCATCATGTACGTCCCTCATTTCCATTTTATTACATTTGCCATCTGTCGAAAGGGGTCCGCGGAGAGATCATGTCATTGTCGACGAAAAACGTGAACTCATCGGAGCTCGACAGGATCCTCAATGCCCGTCACCACGACCCCTTCTCGGTGCTGGGCTGTCACGAGCACGGCGATCATCACGTCATACATGCCTGCCTGCCCCGGGCGGTCGAGGCCTGGGTCGTCGATGCGGGCGATGCCCCCATGGTCCGTATCGGCAAGACCGCCCTGTTTCGCTGGCAGGGGGCGTCGCCACCACCGCGCCGGTACCGGATCCGCTGGACCGACGGCCACGGCCACGAGCAGGTGGCCTACGATCCGTATGCCTTCCCCGCGCAGATTGCCGACTTCGATATCCATCTGTTCAACGAGGGGCGCCACTGGCATGCCTACCGCATACTGGGCGCCAGAATGCATACGGTGGAAGGCATCGAGGGCACGCTGTTCGGCGTGTGGGCCCCGGGGGCCGAGCGGGTCAGCGTGGTGGGTGACTTCAACGCCTGGGACGGCCGCGCCCACCCCATGCGGGTGCGCGGCGGCAGCGGCGTGTGGGAGCTCTTCATACCGGGCCTGGAGGCCGGTTGCCTCTACAAGTACGAGATCCGCAACCGTGAGACCGGCGAAGTCATGGTCAAGACCGACCCCTACGGTCGGCAATTCGAACTGCGCCCCCGCACCGCCGGCGTCATCCCCGCGGAAACCGATTACCCCTGGCACGACGAGGACTGGCTGCAGGCCCGCCACGGCGAACACTGGCTGCACCGCCCCATGTCCATCTACGAGGTGCACCTGGGTTCCTGGCGCCGTGGGCCGGAAGGGGAGTTTGTCGGCTATCGGGAGCAGGCACATGCCCTTGTGGACTACGTCAGGCGACTGGGGTTCACGCACATCGAGCTGCTGCCCGTCACGGAGCATCCCTTCGACGCGTCCTGGGGTTATCAGACCACGGGCTACTACGCCCCGACCAGCCGCTTCGGCACCCCGGACGATTTCCGCTACTTTGTGGATCACTGCCATGCCAACGGCATCGGTGTCCTTCTCGACTGGGCGCCCGGGCATTTCCCGAAGGATCGCCACGCCCTGGCCCGCTTCGACGGCACGGCGCTGTATGAACACGAGGACCCCCGCAAGGGTGAGCATCGGGACTGGGGCACGCTGATCTTCAATTACGGGCGCAACGAGGTGCGCAACTTCCTGATCTCCAGTGCCCTGTACTGGGTGGAGGAGTTTCACATCGACGGCCTGCGCGTGGACGCGGTGGCCTCCATGCTCTACCTGGATTACTCGCGTGAAGCCGGGGACTGGGTGCCCAACCGGTATGGCGGCAACGAGAACCTGGAGGCCATCGATTTCATCCGGGAACTCAACAGCGTGGTCCAGGGCCAGCACCCGGGGACGTTGATCATCGCCGAGGAATCCACCGCGTGGCCCCAGGTCACCCGGCCCACCTGGCTCGGCGGCCTGGGCTTCGCCATGAAGTGGAACATGGGCTGGATGCACGACACCCTGGAATACTTCACGAAGGATCCCATCCACCGTCACTACCACCACGACCAGCTCACCTTCGGGCTGCTGTATGCCTTCTCGGAGAACTTCGTCCTGCCCTTCTCCCATGACGAAGTCGTGCACGGCAAGCGCAGCCTGCTCTACCGGATGCCCGGGGACGAATGGCAACGGTTCGCCAACCTGCGCCTGCTCTACACCTACATGTGGGCCTACCCGGGCAAGAAGCTCCTGTTCATGGGCTGTGAGTTCGGCCAGGGGGACGAATGGGACGCCGCGGGACAACTGGACTGGTACGTGCTGGATTATCCCCTGCACCAGGGCGTGCAGACCCTCGTGGGGGATCTCAACAGGCTGTACCGGGACGTGCCCGCGCTTCACCACCTGGATTTCGAGTGGGCGGGTTTCGAGTGGGTGGACTGTCACGACTCGGCACAGTCCGTACTGAGTTTCCTGCGCAGGCACGGCGACGACGAGGTGCTGGTCGTCCTTAACTTCACCCCCGTACCCCGCGACGGCTATCGCCTGGGCGTGCCGCATCGCGGCACCTACCAGGTCGTGCTCAACTCGGATTCCCATCATTACGGCGGCAGCAACGTCGGCATCGCCTCGGCCGAGAGCGAGGATATCCCCTGGATGGGGCACCCCCACTCCATTGTGCTGACCCTGCCCCCGCTGGCCGGATTGATACTGAGACGAGAGGTGCCGTCGCCCTGACATCACGCGGCGACGACCGGCCCCACTCGCGTGTTGCACCAAGGCGGCCGGCGGCTTCGTGCAACTTCCTGAACAAACGATTACAATACCGCGCTCATGGGGCGGTAGCTCAGTTGGGAGAGCGCAGCAATCGCACTGCTGAGGTCGTGGGTTCGACTCCCATCCGCTCCACCATTCTTCCCTCCTTTTCCCCGGCCGCATGCCGCCGCTCAGGCGGTTGATCCACGTCAGGGACCCGCGTCCGGGTCACCCAGCCGTTCGTCTCCAAAAATCGACCTTTCGTCGAGCCAGCCACCCTGCGGCAAGGGTGCGACCTGATACTGCCCCGAGCGCCTCCGGCTTGGCGTCCCCTGGTACCGCATACACGGAACCACCTCGGGAGCACAACCGTGGCCATCACATAACAAGAACGAAATTGAGGAGTCCGGGGAGGAGTCCCGCGCGGCATGCGCGGCGACAGCAACCACCATGTCCAATGCCGGGGAACACAAGGGAAATCTGCCGCGCCTGAGCACAGTGTATCTGCTGCTGGCGGCGGTCATGGCGACGGTGTTTCTGGTGGTCGCCTTTACAGCCAGTCATCTGACAAATACGGCGGTGAAAGAGAACGTCCGGTCAGCGACCCTCAGCGAACGCACACGTGCCGCCATCACTGATATCCGCAGCGCATTGCGGGTCGTGGACAACACCCTGAACTCCACGTTGCTGGTCCCGCAGCCGGAACACGAGGTAACGATCCACCGCCAGCTGACCCTGATCGAGGAACGGATTCAGTTGATCATGGACGATCCGGCCATTCGGCACCTGGGGCTGGAGGCGCAACTGGACACACTGGAGAAGTCCATCGGTGTGCTGGTCTTTCACCTGAACGACCTCATCCAAAAGCGCGAAGATCCTGCCTGGGTCTATCCGTTGCTCACCTACCTGACTGATCATCTCCTGGCACCTCACGTGGCCTTCGAGACAGCAGCGGACCAGGCATTGCGTGAGATCGCGGCAAGGGACGGGCGCCCCTACGCATCGGAACTCTATGGAGCATTCGATGAAGTCCGCGATCTGTGGCGACGCATGGTCCTCAACTTCAGGGCCGGCATGATCCGTTTTGCCGGACTCGATGAAAGAGGTCTCGACGCTCAGGACAGCAACGTCGACGTGCTGCTTCCGCTCATTGAGGCCCGGCTCGATCGCCTTGAGGAACGCAAGCAGGCCGGGGAACTCGGTTTTGAGGCGGAAGCCGCCCTTCACGAGATGCAGCAGGCCGCCATTGAGTGGAAGGGCCACTGGCGCACGATCGGAGGACTCCACGCCACCGCGGTGTGGCGCGCGGACCTCGAATACATGACAGATCACATTCTGCCCGCTCAGGAACGCGTGTTCTCCAGCCTCGGCGCCCTCGAATCGACCCTGCATGACTGGTCGTCGAGCAACACCGCTGCACTTCAGGACGTCGCCCACCGCACCACCTACCAGCTCTGGGGACTGGCCCTGCTGGGTCTCGGCTTCATGGCAGTCACCTTCGTGGTGATGCGGCGTTCGGTGCTGGAGCCGCTGCGACAGATCGCCGAGTCACTGGCGCGACATGATGATCGACGCCTGCCCGAGAACACGCTGGCGCGCAGCCAGGAGGTCCAGCAACTGGTCAAGGCCTTCAACGACCTGCAGCAGCAGGTCCAGGTCCGCACCAGAGCCCTGGAACATCAGGCCCTGCACGACGCCCTCACGGGCCTGCCGAACCGCGTGCTGCTCAACGACCGCCTTGAACAGGCCATCAGCCACATGCGGCGCACCGGGGGATCGATGGCTGTGCTCCTGCTGGACCTTGACCGCTTCAAGGAGGTGAACGACGCCCTCGGCCATCCGGTGGGGGATCGTCTGCTCCAGGAGGTCGCGCTCCGTCTGCAGGGTTCGCTGCGATCCACCGACACCGTGGCCCGACTGGGCGGCGATGAGTTCGCCATTCTCGCCCGGGACACGGACGAGCTGGGCGCCCGGGAGTTCGCGGCGAAGATCAGGCAGGCGATCAGCGGCGTATTCGTCATCGACCACCAGAACGTATACGTGGGCACAAGCATCGGCATCGCCCTGTATCCGGATCACGGCGAGGATGCCAGTACGCTCATGCGCCGGGCCGACATCGCCATGTATGTGGCGAAAGAACAAAGCGATGGACTGGCCCTGTACCACCCGGACAGCGACGACCACACGGCGGACCGGCTCGCATTGGTGGGCGACCTGCACGCGGAACTGCGCGACCCGCGGCACCTCTACCTTCACTACCAGCCGATGATCCGCCTGCCCCAGGGATCGCCTGCCGGTGTCGAGGCCCTCCTCAGGTGGCATCACCCCACCCACGGCCCGGTGGCTCCGGACCATCTGATCCGCATGGCCGAACACACGGGCCTGATCGGCCCGCTCACCTACTGGGTGCTGGAAAACGCCATCAGTGAGTTCATCCGCATCGACGAGGCCCACAGGCATACCCACCTGTCCGTCAACCTGTCGGCGTGGAACCTGCAGGACCCGAATCTTCCCCAGGCCGTGAGCAGCGCACTGGAGAAGACCGGGTTCCCGCCCGAGCGCCTGACGCTGGAGATCACCGAGAGCGCCATGATGAGCGATCCGGTGAATGCACGGCAGATCCTGGAACTGTTGAGTGTCATGGGCGTTCGGCTGGCGGTGGACGATTTCGGCACCGGCTTCTCGTCACTGGGTTATCTCAAGCTCCTGCCGGTCAACGTGCTGAAGATCGACCGTTCCTTCGTCATGGACATGCTGGAGAGCGAGAACGACGCGATCATCGTCCGCTCCACCATTGACCTGGCCCACAACCTGGGCTTCCGGGTGGTGGCGGAAGGGGTGGAGAACGGCGAGGTACTCGCGCTGCTCGGTGCGTTGGGTTGCGATTTTGCACAGGGTTACTACATCTCCCGGCCCGGCAATATCGATGCGGTCTCTCAATGGCTGGATCGCTACCTGGAGGATGACTGGCGTGACCGGCTGGTGGTGCCCGGGCTGAGGGTCCTGGGCAGCACCTGACACACCCCGGGTGCCGACGAAAAACGGTGGCCCGTGGCCAGACTGACCCATTTCCTGTATTTTTTGCACACCATTTCACACCACTCGCGCCCGTGGAGTATCGCGGTCCCGATCCCGAGTCACAGACTGGTCATTCCTTGGTGTCGCGCAAGCCGTCATTCGTCACACGCATCCGCCACTTCGCCTCCGCCACGAACGCCGTGGGATGGACCGAGGTGGCGGTGGCCACGGCCAGCGCAACACTGGCCATTCTGCTGGTGTACTGGACCAGCGTCCGGCTTCTCGAAGGCGTCGCCGCCATGTTCATGCTGGCCTCCATGGGCGCATCCGCCATCCTGTTGTTTGCCCTGCCCCATGGCGCCCTGTCGCAACCCTGGCCGCTGTTCGGCGGACACATGATCGCCGCCCTGGTGGGCGTCACCTGCGCCGTACTGGTTCCGCAACCGGCGCTCGCCGCGGCGCTCGCCGTCGGCCTGACCGTCGGCTGCATGCACCTGCTGCGCTGTGTGCACCCGCCCGGCGGTGCAACGGCACTCACCGCCGTCCTGGGGGGGCCCACCGTGTACGGACTCGGGTATCTCTTCGTTCTGACGCCCCTGCTGCTCAACCTGGTGCTGTTGTTCGTGATGGCCGTGCTGATTAACTACCCGTTTCCCTGGCGGCGCTACCCGGCCGCGCTGGCCTACCCGCATCACGAGCATCCGCGGGAACGGGACGGTCCCACGGAGGAGGATGTTGAATGGGCCATGGAACAGATGAACGTGGTCGTCGACGTGACCGCCGAGGAACTCCACGAGATCGCCCGGCGGGCCATGGAACACGCGAGGCAGAATGCCGCAGAGCGCATCACCCTCAGCCTGGGCCCAAGAGTCGTTCAGGCCGATAAGGGCAAGGGCTGGGTCCTGCGGGAGCTGAGCGATTCGCGCAACGATGAGCAGAGGGGCACGGTACGTCTCAGCCTCGTGAAGCGCCGGGACACCGACGACGGCGAATCAGGAGTCTGATCCCGATTCAGCGAGCACCCGCTCCAGCGTCTCCTCCAGCGCCCGTAACGCCTCGGCCAGTGCCTTCTCCATGGCTTCCACTCGAGCCTCTGCCCCGGTCCCGGTGACGATCCGACTGGCCGAGGCCCGGGTGCTCGTCACGCTCACACGACCCGCATCTGTGCGTCTGCTCAGGTGTGCATCCAACACCACCTCGGCCGTGTGCCGCCGGGCATCACGCAGATCCCAGTACAGTGCGGCGGCGGAGAGATCGAGCCGGTAATCCGCGCTGCCCGCCAACGCCGGGGGCACCAACCCACCAAACGCCGCACTGCCGGAGAACCAGGTGGCTGCCGCGCCGGCCACCTGATCCCTGGGGCTGGTGAACCACTGGTTGTAGAAGTCACCCTGGTAGCGCCTGTCATCGATTCGGTAGACGAAGCTGCGATGCTCGAACTCGGGTGCCACCCGCACCGGCCCCAGCGTCAGCGTGGGCCCGCCTTCGCGGGTCTCGTGTCCCGCGACACGTTCCACATCCATGACAAAACGCTGCCTCTCCAGCGCCGGCCTCTGCAGGTCCACGCCCACGGTACAGGCACTCACCAGCATGATCAGGAACGGCGTGGCCACGAGCCCAAGAGCGTGCCGGGTCGCGCTCATGGTGCGCCCTCCCCGTCCTCGACGCGCGGCGGCGGCGGACTGCCCAGGAACACGCCGGGATACAGGGCCGCATCCTCCGTCAGGGCACGGAGCTGATCCGACATGACGCGCAGATTGTCGAGGATGGTGACGAAATCGTGCTCATGACCCTGCAGTGTCGTCTCCAAGCCCCTGGCCGTACGTTCCACGCTGCGCACGGCGCTATCCAGGTTGTCCAGCGTCTCGTCGAACCTCGGACTTTCCGACAGCGCGCGAAGATTGACGGCCGCCGTCCCCAGATCCTCCGGGACCTGCGCAAGCGCAGGTGCAGACAGCACACGGTCCAGGCGTTCGGCCGAGGTGCGGAACTCCCCGAGCAGGGCGATGGTTTCCTCATTGATGCGCGCCACGTCGAGGGCCCTGGTCATCGCTTCCAGGTTCTCCAGAACACGCTGCATGGAATCCACCACGCCTTCCATATCCAGTGCGTCCAGGCGGCGCCCGACACGCTCGGCGTACTCGATGAACTGCGTCACGGTACCGGGGGCCGACGGCACGTAGATATGCTCCGGCTCCCACCGGATCTCGATGGGAGCCCGCAGGGCGGGATCCATGAAATCCAGTTCCAGGAAGAAGATGCCCGTCACGCCCTGCGGGCTGAGGCGAACGCGCAGGCCCCGGTCCACCAGCGCCTGCACCACCTCGGGCGTCGGGACGCGATCGCCGGTACCGAGACGGTCGACGCGAATGGTGGCGTCCACCATCACGTATTGATGCCGCTCCACCGGAGGCACGTCCAGTTCATAGCGTGCGTGGGTGAATCCGATTCCCGTCACCTCGCCGATGGTCACGCCGCGAAGCTTGACCGGCGCACCCACGTCCAGGCCCTGAACCGACCCGTCGAAGTACGTCTCCATCATCACGGTGGGGCGAAACAGGTTGCCCACACCAAGCACCACGAGCAGCAGCACGCCGGTCGCCACTGCGCCAATGATGAACAGACCGAGTCTGAAGTAACCGCTTCGGGTCTTCATGGTTTTACGGGCTGCGGGAACAAAGGCCGATCCTTCATGCGGCCTCCGACGGCTCCCGGTTGAAGAAACGCCTCACCGCCGGATGCCCGGCATGTTGACGCAGCCAGTCGGGCGCCCCCTCACCGATGATGCCCCGGCTTTCGCGATCCAGCATGATGACCCGATCGGCGATGGCGTCCACGCTCGCCAGTTCGTGGCTGACCACCACGAAGGTCATTCCGAGCGTACCGGACAGGCGAAGGATCAGTTGGTCCAGATCGGCCGCGGTTACCGGGTCCAGACCGGCAGAGGGCTCGTCCAGAAACAGGACCATGGGATCCAGCGCCATGGCACGGGCAATGGCCGCCCGTTTCTGCATGCCGCCCGAAAGCTCGGCCGGCAGGTGATGCTCGTATCCCGACAACCCCACCAGGCGCAGCTTCATGCGCGCCACCAGCGCCCGGGCATCCGGAGCGAGTGCCGTGCTCGCCTCCAGCGGCAGACAGATATTTTCCAGGAGGGACATGGACCCGAACAAGGCGCCCGATTGGAAGGCGACGCCGATCTTTCGCAGCAGGGTCTGGCGGGCCTCACCCTGCACGGTGGTGATGTCCTGACCGTCGATCAGGATGCGACCCGACATGGGGACCCGCAGACCGATCATGTGCTTCAGGAGCGTGCTCTTGCCGCACCCTGATCCACCGAGAATGACGAAGACCTCGCCGCGCTGCACGTCGAAGTTCAGGTGCTCCAGCAGGGGCACGTCATCGAAACCCAGGGTGAGATCCTCCACCCGGATCACGGTATCCGGACCGCCCTGTTGCGGTGTGGCCCCGTTCAGGCTGTCGCTGGCAGGCGAATCCATCAGATCCCCAGGTGGAAGTACACCACGGCGAACACACCGTCCGCCACGACGATGAGAATGATAGCACTCACCACGGCACGGGTCGTGGAGCGGCCCACCGCGGCCGCCCCGCTGCGCGTCTCCAGGCCCCGCAGACAACCCACCCCGGCGACCAGCAATCCGAATACCGCGGCCTTGAACAGGCCGCCAAACAGGTCGCTCGGAGAGACCGCGCTGGTGACCTGGTGGAAGTAGGTCACCAGCGGCACGTCGAAGGTCAGCATCACCAACCCACCGCCCACAAGGCCCACCATGTTGGCCACCACCGTGAGCAGGGGCATGACCACCACCGCTGCAAGCACCCGCGTGACAACAAGAAAGCGCACCGGATCGAGGCCCATGGTCTTGAGTGCGCTGATCTCCTCGTTGACCTTCATGGTGCCGATCTCGGCCGCAAACGCCGCCGCCGAACGGCCCGCCAGGAGAATGGCGGTCATGAGCGGGCCGAGTTCGCGCAAAAGCGACAACGCAACCAGATTGGCCACGAAGATCTCGGCGCCGAACTGGCGCATGGCCACGGCCGACTGAAACGCGAGGATCACGCCCATGAGAAAGGCGATCAGAATGACGATGGGCAGTGCGTTGGCACCCGCCTCCTGGGCGATATCCAGTGCATCACGCCAGCGCACGCGACGCGGATGGCGCAGTGCAGCCGCCAGCGCGGCGGCCGCCTCGCCCAGGAAGGCAATCTGCTCATAAAGACTGTGCCCAAGGTCATGCACGCCCTCCGCGAGACGCTCGCGAAGACGCCTTGATCGCGGTAATGCCGCATCCGCGCCGGCAGGGAAGTCGCCTGAGCGAAACGGCGCCAGCATGCGCATGACCGGCTCGGGCGTATCGCCCAGGCTCACGCCCGCCTGCGGCCCTCGCGGTTGGCGAAGCAGATCCACGATCAGTGCGACGCCCGCGCCATCGCAATACTCCACCGCGGTGGTGTCAATGCGAACGGGCTGCTCCGCGCGAGACCTCAGCCCGCGCAGCGCATCCTCCCAGACCCGGGAGGCGGTCTCGGCATCGAGACGCCCGGCCAGGCGCAGCAGGACCGGGCCCGTCGCGTTGTCCTCCCAGTTCAAGTGCGCGTACGATGCGGCCAAGGTGGATGCTCTGCGATCAGGTTAACGAGTACGTCGTTCATGGAGGGCAACCGGTCGATGGGCCCGTCGCCAAAGTTGCCACACTTGCCCGCGCTTTTCACTCGGCCCCGGGAGTCTGCGAGACCATGACCCAACCACTGTCGGTGAAACGGTTCACGGGATCCGGGGTCGATGCGTGGATTCCTGAACTCGCAAGACTGCGCATCGAAGTGTTCCGGGCGTTTCCCTACCTCTACGACGGCGACCCGGACTACGAGGAACGCTACCTCCGCACCTACACGCAGTCGGCCGACAGCGTCATCGTGCTGGTGTTCGATGCAGAGCGCATCGTGGGGGCGTCCACCGGACTGCCCCTGGCAGACGAAACCGACAACGTCATTGCCCCGTTTCGTGAACGGCACATGGATATTCAACGCATCTTCTACTTCGGGGAATCGGTGCTGTTGCCCGGGTACCGGGGACGCGGGCTGGGCGTGCGCTTCTTCGATGAGCGCGAAGACCACGCCCGGGCCCTGGGGCGATTCGACTACACCTGCTTCTGCGCCGTGGACCGGCCCCGCAACCATCCCCGCAGACCCGAAGGATATCGCTCACTCGACGACTTCTGGAGAAAACGGGGGTACGCGCCGGTGCCGGAACTCAAGGCGCAGTTTTCCTGGCAGGATCTGGACGAGGACCGGGAGACGTCCAAGGAGATGACCTTCTGGATGAAGCGACTGGCGCCTTGACCCGGATGGTGTTTTTCCATGTCGATTGCAGGGTTGTGCACTCTCGTGCGGTTTGCCGCGATCCCCCCCCACTGGTATCTTCAAGCAAGCCCGCATATCTCACCGGGCGGACACCGGCTGGCACGCAACAGGCGGAAACATATGGGGAATACGTTGAAGCGGAGGCCGGATTGCCCATGTCCCTCACCCCGTTGACCCAAGCTTCCCGCAACACCACGCTGCAACAGATCCTGGACCAGGTGGGCGGGGTGATCCTGGGCAAGCCCCACCCCATTCGGCTGGCCCTGGCGTGCCTGCTGGCCCGCGGACATCTGCTCATCGAGGATCAACCAGGCGTGGGCAAGACCACGCTGGCCCATGCACTGGCGAAAAGCGTCGGGCTCCAGTTCCAGCGCATCCAGTTCACCAGTGATCTGTTGCCCGCCGACATCCTCGGCGTATCGGTCTTCGAGGGGGCCGGCAAGGGATTCGAGTTCCACCCGGGACCGGTATTCACCCAGATGCTGCTGGCCGACGAGATCAACCGGGCGCCGCCGAAATCTCAAAGCGCCCTGCTGGAGGCGATGGAAGAGCAGCAGGTCACCGTTGAAGGTACCACGCGTCCCCTGCCCGATCCCTTCTTCGTGATCGCCACCCAGAACCCCCGAGAGCAGGCCGGCACGTTTCCCCTCCCGGAATCCCAGCTGGACCGGTTTCTCATGCGCATCCGGCTCGGCTATCCCGACGCACAGGCCGAACGCGCCCTGCTTCAGGGCAGGGACAGGCGAGACCTCATTGCCGAATTGCCCGCGCACCTGAGCCCAGAGGCCCTGGCGCGTCTCCAGGACGAGGTCGCACGGCTGCACATCTCGGAAGCCCTGGTGGACTACCTGCAGCGCCTCATCGCCCGCACCCGGGATCCGCATCACTACGCGCGGGGCCTTTCGCCACGCGCCGCACTGGGCCTGCTGGCCGCCGCCCGCGCCTGGGCCGCGCTGGACGGACGCGAACACGTGATCCCGGAAGACATCCAGGCCGTGCTGCCTTCGGTCACCGGTCACCGACTGGCCCCCGCCGAAGGCACCCCCGGCAACCCCGACCAGCTCACCCGCGAACTCATCGAGGCGGTGGCGATTCCTTGAATACGCGTTTGTCTTACCACGAAGCTCACGAAGAAAGGCAAAGGCATTTTCTCTCGCGAAGCCGCAAAGCACGCAAAGTAATACTCTTCATTTGTTCTACAGGTCTTCTTAGCGTGCTTCGCGTCTTTGCGAGAGAAGATCTTTTTCCTTCTTTCTTCGTGTTCTTCGTGAGCTTCGTGGTTCAGGAAAAACGAATTTACCTGTCAACGCCATGAAACTCAGCGCGCAGATTCTGGAACCCGCCGTACGCTGGCTGACGCGGCGTGAACATCCGGCGGGGCGGGAGGTGACGCTGCACCGGCGGCGCATCTATATCGTGCCCACGCGCGCAGGTTACGTGTATGCGCTGATGCTTGTCATCATGCTGGTGGGAGCCTTCAACTACAGCAACAGCATGGCCTTCATGCTCACATTCCTGCTGGCCGGACTGGGCGCCAACAGTATCTGGCACACGCATCGCAATCTCCTCGGCCTGCGGGTCAGCCGCATGCCGCTCGAACCGGTGTTCGCGGGAGAACAGGCGCTGTGCCGCTATCGCATCGAGAATCCGAGCCACGTGCCGCGCCGGGCCCTGTTGCTGATCCGGGGTGACATCGCCTCGGAACCAGTCGCCGTGATGGACCGAAGCAACACCATTGCACACATCAGCCTGCCTGCCCGCCGGCGAGGCCGACTGCGCCCGGGCAGATTCACACTGGCGACCACGTACCCCCTGGGCCTGTTCCAGGCGTGGTCGTGGATCGAGTTCGACGAAGCCGTCACCGTCTACCCGGCGCCCCTGTCCACACGGGCGGAGACCGCCGGTCCCGGTGACGATTCACGGGAATTCCCGCCATTGGTGCGGGCAGGCGGGGAGTTCGCCGGCCTGCGCGAGTATCAGCCCGGCGACTCCCTGCGGCACCTGGACTGGAAGGCGCTGGCCCGCACCGGGGACCTCTATACCCGGGAATTCGAGGAGCAGCAGGGCCGGGATCTCTGGCTGGATTGGGACAGCCTGCCCGCCGCGGACACGGAGACCCGCCTGTCAATGCTGTGCTTTCTGGTGCTGCGGGCGGACGCGCAACGGGCACGCTACGGCCTGCGCTTGCCCGGGCTGGTCTGCCAGCCCGCCCTGGGGCCGGAGCACCGTCATCGCTGCCTCACTGCACTGGCCCTGTTCGGGCAGTCCGCATGACCACGGCGGCACCCGTCTTGTCGGACAGAGTCGGCCTGGCGCCCCTGGGCTGGCTCACCCTCGCCCTCACCGTGCTGCTGGCGCCCCATGCCCTGAACCAGCCTGCCTGGGTGGTGGCCCTCGCCCTGCTCTCCGTGGGATGGCGCTACATGGCTGCAAGGCAGGGCCTTCGCCTGCCCGGACGCTGGTTGCTGGCGCTCACGGCACTGGCTGCCACGGTCGGCGTCGTCGCCACGCACGGCACCCTGCTGGGGCGCGATGCGGGGGTCTCGCTGCTGCTGGTGATGACCGGCCTCAAGATGCTGGAGAGCCGCACCCCGAGGGATGCCATGCTCACGGTGTTCCTCGGCTATTTCGTGGTGGTCACGCATTTCCTCTACAGCCAGGAAATCCCCGTGGTCCTTTACCTGGCCGCTGCCATGGTGCTGACCACCATGGCCCTGATCCGGCTCAATGCGGTGGGGCCGCCACCGACACTTCGTGAACACGCCGGCCTTGCCGGGTTGATGCTCGTGCAGGCCATCCCCGTCATGGTGATCCTGTTCCTGCTCTTCCCGCGGCTACCCGGCCCCCTCTGGGGCATGCCCCAGGACGAACCCGCCGCCCGCACCGGACTGTCCGACAGCATGTCGCCGGGTTCCATCAGCGAACTGCTCCAGTCCAACGCACCGGCCCTGCGCGCCACCTTCCCCGATGGCCCCCCGCCGGCGCCGCTGCGCTACTGGCGAGGCCCTGTGTTCAGTGCGTACGACGGGCGCACCTGGAGACCCCTTCCGGACTTCCCGTACAGCCCCGATCCGGAACCGCCCCTGGCGCCGGGGACATTGACCTATTCGGTCATGCTGGAACCCCATCACAACCGATGGCTGCTGGCGCTGGACCGGCCGGCATCGGTGCCCGCCGGGGCGCGGCTCAACCCCGACTACGTGCTGAGCACCCGGCGTCCGGTACACCGGCTGGAGACATACAACCTCACCTCCGCGCCGGCCGCGCCACTCGAATCCGAACTGAATCCCCAACGCCGCGAGCAGAACCTGCAGTTGCCCGGCGGTGCGGCGCCCCGGGCCCGCGCGCTGGCCGAGGCGTGGCTGGCGGAAACCGACGCGCCGAGTGAGGTCGTCCAGCGCGCGCTGGAGTTCTTCAATCGTGAACCGTTTCGCTACACACTCTCCCCCCCGCGGCTGGATCGGGACCCGGTGGACCAGTTCCTGTTCGAATCCCGCGCCGGATTCTGCGAACACTACGCGGGCAGTTTCGTGTTTCTCATGCGGGCCGCCGGCATTCCCGCCCGGGTGGTGACGGGGTACCAGGGCGGGGAATGGAACCGCGCCGGCGGCTACCTGCTCGTGCGCCAGTCCGATGCCCATGCCTGGGCGGAGGTCTGGCTGGAGGGTCAGGGCTGGGTGCGTGTGGATCCGACGGCCGCCGTGGCACCGGAACGCATCGAACAGGGCATTCATGCCGCGCTGAGCGGCGACGCCAATGTGCCGGCCTTCCTGCGCCGTGGCGAGGGCCTCGGCATGATCATGACGCTGCGCTTTCAATGGGACTACTGGCGCGACGTGACCGCCTACTACTGGAACGGCTGGGTGCTGGGATTCGGACCGGACCGTCAGCGTGAGTTTCTGGAGAGGTTGGGCCTGGGACACCTGGACTGGCGGGGCGTCGTGGGCCTCATGGTGGGCCTGCTGCTGGCGGTGGCGATGGTGTTCGGACTCGCGTTCCTGTGGCGCAACCGCCGCCCGCAGCGCGATCCCCTGGCACGCATGTATCGACGCTTTGCGCGGCGCATGGCCCGCGTCGGCATTGCACCGCACCCCCACGAGGGGCCCCGCGATTTCGCGCACCGGGTCGCCCGGGAGCGCCCCGACCTGCGCGACGCCGTCACGCGCTTCACCCGCACCTACGAGGCCCTGCGCTACGGCCCCGACCCCGATCCCGACCAGTTCAAGGCCCTGCGCCTGCACCTGCGCGAACTGTCGTAGCCTTTTTGATCATGAAGTCGGATAGCCAAGAGAGCGAACCGCGAAGGGCGCGAAGGTATGCGCGAAGGACGCAAAGGGAAGTCATCTGGAAAAATCCTTCGCGACCTTCGCGCATACCTTCGCGTCCCTCGCGGTTGGCTTTTCGGGCCTTCAGCTGCCCACGCGCAGATCCCTCATAAAAAAAGTGGCAAGGAAATCCCTTGCCACTTGAGACTTGCCACTTGCCACTGGTTTCAAGCGATCTTTCGTTCGCTCTCCTCGTCGCCCGACTTCTTCCTGAAGTCCGAGATGGCCGCCTTGATGGCGTCCTCGGCAAGCACCGAACAGTGTATCTTCACCGGCGGCAGCGCCAGCTCCTCGGCAATCTGCGTGTTCTTGATCTCCGAGGCCTCATCCAGCGTCTTGCCCTTCACCCACTCCGTGAGCAGGCTCGAACTGGCAATCGCCGAGCCGCACCCGTAGGTCTTGAACTTGGCATCCTCGATCACGCCCTGCTCATTGACCCTGATCTGCAGCTTCATCACGTCTCCACAGGCCGGCGCTCCCACCATGCCCGTGCCCACACTCGGGTCCGCCTTGTCCAGCGCTCCCACATTGCGCGGGTTCTCGTAATGGTCCAGTACCTTGTCGCTGTATGCCATACCGTTACCTCCTTGAATTCAGGGAAAAGGTACAAGGGCAAAGGGAAAAGGGAAAAGGGTTCAAACCCCTTGTACCTTGTATCTTGTATCTGCCGTATCAATGCGCCACCCACTCCACACTCTTGAGATCCACCCCCTCCTGGTACATCTCCCACAGCGGCGAGAGCTCGCGAAGCTTGGCCACCGCGCCCTTGACCAGCTCCACCGTGTAGTCCACCTCCTCCACCGTGGTGTAGCGACCCAGCGTGAAGCGGATCGAGCTGTGCGCCAGCTCGTCATCGCGGCCCAGCGCCCGCAGTACGTAGCTCGGCTCAAGGCTTGCGCTGGTGCACGCCGAGCCTGAGCTCACCGCAATGCCCTT
>NZ_MVBK01000129.1 GCF_002000365.1 Thioalkalivibrio denitrificans
CGCACAGGCGCAGGGTCTCCAGACCGTCCAGCACGTCCAGCTTGGTGATGCACAGGCCGGTGATGCTGTTGATGGACACGGCGCGATTGAGCGCCACCGCATCGAACCACCCGCAGCGGCGCGGCCNNAACCGAACTCGTGGCCGCGCTTGGCCAGGTGCTCGCCCATGGCGTCGAACAGTTCCGTGGGGAAGGGGCCCGCGCCCACGCGGGTGGTGTAGGCCTTGGTGATGCCGAGGATGTAGTTCAGGTCCAGCGGGCCCACGCCGCTGCCGGTGCAGGCGCCGCCGGCCGTGGTGTTGGACGAGGTCACGAAGGGATAGGTCCCGTGGTCGATGTCCAGCAACGTGCCCTGCGCCCCCTCGAACATCACGTTGGCGTCGGCCAGGCGCAGCTGGCGAAGGCGCTCGGGCACGTCCGTGACCAGGGGCTCCAGCACCTCGGCATACGACAATGCCTGGTCCAGCAGTTGCTGGAAGTCCAGCGTCTCCGCCTTGAAGTAGTTCTTGAGCACGAAGTTGTGATAGTCGAGCACCTCGCCCAGCTTCGCCGCGAAGCGCTCGCGGTAGAACAGGTCGCCCAGACGCAGGCCGCGGCGGGAGATCTTGTCCTCGTAGGCCGGCCCGATGCCGCGCCCGGTAGTGCCGATAGCGGCCTTGCCCCGCGCCGCCTCACGGGCATGATCCAGGCTCACGTGATAGGGCAGGATGAGCTGGCAGGATTCGGACAGGCGCAGACGCTCGCGCACGGGCACGCCTTCATCCTCCAGCTGCCCCATCTCTTTCAGCAGCGCATCGGGGGCGAGCACCACGCCGTTGCCGATCATGCACTCCACGCCATCGCGCAGGATGCCCGAGGGGATCAGGTGCAGCACCGTCTTCTTGCCGCCGATCACCAGGGTGTGGCCGGCATTGTGGCCGCCCTGGAAACGCACCACCGCGGCGGCGTTTTCCGTGAGCAGGTCAACCACCTTGCCCTTGCCTTCGTCTCCCCACTGACTACCGAGCACCACCGCGAATTTAGCCATTGTCAGACTTCCGTTACGTTCCATTGGTTGTTGGAATCACGCACCAGGATGCGGTCGCAGCCCATGCGCCGTGCATCGTTGTCCTGCCCCGCCAGCCCCTGGATGACCCGTTCGCCGGCGGCGCGCAGCGTCTCGACCGCCGCGTCCAGGGCGTCATCGCCATCGGGCGGGGCGAAGATACCCCCGGGGGCCGTCGCCAGCGGCTCGGCGGAAAGCCGCACCAGGGTCTTGAGGTCGGTGCTGAAACCGGTGGCCGGGCGGGCGCGCCCGAACACCCGGCCGATGTCATCGTAGCGGCCACCCCGCGCCAGTTCCTGACCGTGGCCGGACACGTAGGCGGCGAACACCGCCCCGGTGTGATAGTGGAAACCACGCAGTTCCGCCAGGTCCACGTGCAGGGCCACGTCCGGGTAGCGCCGTTGCACCGCACCGGCAATGTCGCCAAGCACTTCCAGGGACCGCGCCACCTCGTCCCCCGCACCGGCGAGACGCTCGCGGGCCTCGTCCAGTACCTCGGGTCCGCCATTGAGTTCAGCCAGGGCCGCCAGTCGCGCGCGTGCTTCGGACGACAGGTTCAGGGAAGCGAGAAACGCACCGATCTCGGGCTGCGCCTTTCGCTGCAGCATGTCGAAAAGCTGCGTCTCCGCGTCCGGGTCGAGGCCGGCATCGGCCGCCAGGCAGCGGTAGATCCCCACGTGGCCGAGGTCGAGAAACACGTCCTGCACGCCGCACACGCGAAAGGTCTCCAGCATCAGCCGGATCATCTCCACATCGCCGTCCACGCCCGCGTGGCCGTAGAGTTCGGCACCCACCTGCAGGGGGCTCCGAGAGCCCGCAAACCCGTCGGGGCGGGTGTGCAGCACCGTGCCCATATAGCAGAGCCGGGTGGGCACGTCCCGGTTCAGGCTGTGCGCATCGATGCGCGCCACCTGGGGCGTCATGTCGGCGCGCACGCCCATGAGGCGGCCGTTCAACTGGTCCGTGAGCTTGAAGGTCTGCACGTCCAGGTCGTGGCCGGTCCCGGTGAGCAGGGATTCCAGGTATTCGATCAGCGGCGGGATCACCAGCTCGTAGCCCCAGGTGTGATAAAGATCCAGGAGCCGCCGACGACAGGTCTCCAGCCGCTCCGCCAGGGGCGGCAGGGCCTCTTCGATGCCTTCCGGCAGGAGCCAGCGATTGGAATCGGTCATGAGGTCTGCACTTCAGTGGTCGTGAACACCGGACCGCGCACCGAAACGGTGCCCCGATCAAAGCCCGTGATTATACATAGTTTTGGAGTCCCTGCCGCCGGTCAACCGTGGTGATCAGACACCGGCCCAAGTGCCAAACTCGGGCGTAAAGAATGTTCTCTCGCGAAGACGCAAAGCCCGCAAAGAAGAACTTAATGTCTTTCGAGGAAATCTCTTGGGGGTTCTTGGCGGGCTTTGCGTCTTCGCGAGAGAACAGTCTTTTGGTCTTTTCGATGAAACGCCATTCATCGTGCGCTTCGTGGTGAAAAATTCACCCCCGAAGCCACCAGAGCAGCAGCAGGCCAGCGGTGATGGCGGCGAAGCCGAAGCCGCGCAGGACGCCGTCGGGAAGGGCGACGATCTGGATCAGGGCGCGCTTGAAGCCGGCGGGGTTGAGGAACGGCATGAGGCCCTCCAGAACCAGCAGGAGGGCCACGGCCGTGAAGAGGTCGTTCCAGAGCATGGATCCGGGGCGGGTGTGACCGCGACAGCGGGCGTATCACCCGCTGTCGCGGCCCTGCCCTACTCGACGATCCTGTTCGTGCCGGCCGGGTTCCCGAAGTAACGGAAGAACTCGGAATCGGGCTCGATGACGAACAGGCTGTTGGTACCGGTCATGGTGTTGCGGTAGGCGATCAGGCTCCGGTAGAAGGAGAAGAACTCCTCGTCCTCACCGAAGGCCTGGGCATAGGTATCCGCCGCACGCGCGTCACCTTCGCCTCGAACCCGCTGGGCCTCGCGTTCGGCGTTTGCCAGGATCACGGTGCGGTCACGGTCGGCGCGGGCGCGGATGCGCTCGGCCTCCTCCCGGCCGCGGGCCCGGAAGTCCTGGGCGATACGCTCACGCTCGGCGCGCATGCGCTCGTAGACCGACTCGCTCACCTCGTCGGGGAGGTCCATACGCCGCACGCGCACGTCCACCAGTTCCACGCCCAGTTCCCGGGCAGTGGCGACCGCTTGCTCACGCACGGCCTGCATGATGGTCACACGCTCGGTGGCGACCACTTCCTCCATGGTGAATCGGCCGAACTCGTTACGCATGTTGGTGCGCAGGATCTGGGACAGACGGTCCTCGGCATTGCGTTCCACGCCGCGCGTGGCGACGAAGAACTGTCCCACGTCGTCAATGCGCCACTTGGCATAGAAATCCACAATGAGATTCTTGGCCTCGCTGGTCAGGAAGCGGTCCGGCGGGATGTCCAGGGTCAGAATCCGCCCGTCGTACTTGCGCACGTTGTTGACCAGCGGGAACTTGAAGTGCAGACCCGGCGCAACGTCAACCTCCTTGATTTCGCCGAGGCTGAACAGGATCACGCGCTCGCGCTCATCCACGGTGTAGGTGGCCATCGCGATGATGATGGCCGCCACGACTGCAGCTATACCGATAATGCGGATCATCAGCGCACCTCCCGGGCTCTGGGATCAGGCCGCTGGCCGACGTTGGACAATGGTGTCGGCCGGCTGTCGACGCCGCGCGGTTCCGTGATAGGACGCGGCATGGCGGCGGCCCCGTGCTGCATGAACTTGTCAAGCGGCAGGTACATGAGGTTGTTGCCGTTCTTCATGTCCACGATCACCTTGTTGGTGCCTCCCAGCACGGCCTCGCTGGTCTCGAGATAGAGACGCTCCCGGGTCACGGCCGGTGCCCGCTGGTACTCCACCAGCAACTGGGTGAAGCGGGAGGCATCACCCTCCGCGCGTGCAATCACCTGGTCGCGGTAGGCGTCCGCCTCCTCGCGGATGCGGGCCGCCTCACCACGGGCCTGGGGCACGATGCCGTTGGCATAGGCCTGTGCCTCGTTGCGGAACCGGATCTGGTCCTCGCGCGCCCGGATGGCGTCGGCAAAGGCCTCCTGCACCGCCTCGGGCGGCTGGGCCTGCGGCATGTTGGCCCGGATGAGCATGATACCTGCCTCGTAATCGTCCAACGCCTGCTGGATCACCTCCATGGTCGACTCGGCGATCTGGGCACGGCCCTCACCGAGGATGAACTCCAGGTCGTTCCATTCAAGGCGCCCGCCGAGGGGGGCGAAGTCGCTGGCCACGATGACATCCCCTTCACGCGGCTCGATGATATCCATTCCGGTGCCGAGGCCCGGCGGCCCCGCGGTCGGATCCTCCATCAATCTCTCGCGCACCACCACGGGCTCCATGGCCACCCGCTCGCGAATGGCGGACTCCATCACCTGGCGCACGGTGCGTTCGGGGTCGCGCACGTTGAACAGGAACGCCACAGGGTCACTGACCCGGTACTGCACTTCCACGTCCACGTCGATGATGTTCTCGTCGGCGGTGAGCATCAGTGCCCGGTGCTGCAGGCTTCGCACGCTGCCGATGTCCACCCGCTCCACGCTCTCGATCGGGTAGGGCAGGTGCCAGTTGGGTCCCGGTTCGGTCACATTCTGGAACGCCCCGAAGCGCAACACGACGCCGCGCTCACCCTCGCTGACGATGTAGAAGCCGGAGGCGAGCCAGACCACGATGGCCACGATCACGATCAGGCTGATGCCGGCGGAAGCGTGCCGGCCCATGCCGCCACCGCCGCCGCCTCCGCCCCAGGGGTCGTTGC
>NZ_MVBK01000130.1 GCF_002000365.1 Thioalkalivibrio denitrificans
AAGGGCATTGCGGTGAGCTCGGGCTCGGCGTGCACCAGCGCAAGCCTTGAGCCGAGCTACGTCCTGCGGGCACTGGGCCGCGATGACGAATTGGCGCACAGCTCGATCCGCTTCACGCTGGGTCGCTACACCACGGTGGAGGAAGTGGACTACACGGTGGAACTGGTCAAGGGCGCGGTGGCCAAGCTTCGCGAGCTCTCGCCGCTGTGGGAGATGTACCAGGAAGGGGTGGATCTCAAGAGTGTGGAGTGGGTGGCGCATTGATACGGCAGATACAAGATACAAGGTACAAGGTACAAGGGGTTTAAACCCTTTTCCCTTTGCCCTTGTACCTTTTCCCTGAATTCAAGGAGGTAACGGTATGGCATACAGCGACAAGGTACTGGACCATTACGAGAACCCGCGCAATGTGGGTGCGCTGGACAAGGCGGACCCGAGTGTGGGCACGGGCATGGTGGGAGCGCCGGCCTGTGGAGACGTGATGAAGCTGCAGATCAAGGTCAATGAGCAGGGCGTGATCGAGGATGCCAAGTTCAAGACCTACGGGTGCGGCTCGGCGATTGCCAGTTCGAGCCTGCTCACGGAGTGGGTGAAGGGCAAGACGCTGGATGAGGCCTCGGAGATCAAGAACACGCAGATTGCCGAGGAGCTGGCGCTGCCGCCGGTGAAGATACACTGTTCGGTGCTTGCCGAGGACGCCATCAAGGCGGCCATCTCGGACTTCAGGAAGAAGTCGGGCGACGAGGCACCGGTCAAGAAGACCGCCTGACCCGGATCCTTCAGGCCAACTGAACAGACGTAAGTTGCATTGTTTTAAGGAGTTGCCATGTCCATCACACTGACCGACAACGCTGCTGACCGCGTCAAGTCCTTTCTTGCCAAGCGCGGCAAGGGTGTGGGCGTGCGGCTGGGCGTGCGCACCACGGGCTGTTCCGGCATGGCCTACGTCATCGAGTTCGCGGACGAACTGGAGGAAGGCGACACCGTCTTCGAGGACAAGGGCGTCAAGGTGATCGTCAATCCCAAGAGCCTGGTCTACCTGGACGGCACCGAGCTGGACTTCGCCCGCGAGGGCCTCAACGAGGGCTTCAGGTTCAACAATCCCAACGAGAAGGACCGTTGTGGTTGCGGCGAAAGCTTCAGCGTCTGACGTCGCGCCGGCGTCAACTCCCGTGGACCTGGATTTCAGTCGGAACCATTTCGAGTTGATGGGCCTGCCCGTGGCCTTCGACATCGATCGGGCCGCGCTGGACGAGGCATACCGACAGTTGCAGGGAAAGCTTCACCCTGACCGTTACGCGCAGGCCGGAGACCAGGAACGGCGCCTGGCCATGCAGGGATCCGCATGGGTGAACGAGGCCTACGCAACGCTCAAGGACGACACGCGCAGGGCACGCTATCTCCTGACCCTGCACGGGGTGGCGTTTGACGAGGAGCGTGACACGGCGGACGACCCGGCGTTTCTCATGGAGCAGATGGAGTTGCGCGAGGCCCTGGAGGAGGCGCCCGCAGAGGCCGATCCGCTGGGACGGCTGGACAGCCTGAGCGCGGACATCAATGCGCGCCGCCAGGGGCTCTCGGATCAGTTGTCCGAGTCCCTGGATGCCGGGCGCCTGGACGAGGCCAAGGCGCTGGTCCTGAAGATGCGTTTCTACGACAAACTCCGCGACGAGGCCCGGCGTACCGCCGAGCGCCTGGAAGACGAATTGCCCTGACACCCGTACTGGTGCGGCATCGGGGCACGATCGAGCGCGTGCCCCGCGAGACGCCGTAACCGAGATTTCAGACTCATGGCCCTTCTGCAGATATCCGAACCCGGCATGTCCACCGATCCGCACGAGCACCGGCTTGCGGCGGGGATAGATCTGGGCACGACCAATTCCCTCGTCGCCACGGTGCGCAGCGGCGTGGCCGAGACGCTGCCGGACGGTAAAGGGCGTCATATCCTGCCGTCGGTGGTGCATTACGGTCCCGACGGCGTACTGGTCGGGCACGACGCGAAGCGCAGGGCGGCGCTGGATCCGCTCAATACCATCGCCTCGGTCAAGCGGCTGATGGGTCGCGGCATTGACGATCTCAAGACGCTCGACGGACACGTGCCGTACGACTTCGTGCCCGGCGAAGGCGGCGTGCCCCGCATCCGCACCGCAAGGGGCGAGGTCACTCCGATGGAGGTTTCCGCCGAGATTCTGCGTGCCCTGCGTGCCCGCGCGGAAGAAAGTCTGGGGGGCGAATTGTCCGGTGCAGTGATCACCGTGCCGGCCTATTTCGATGATGCCCAGAGGCAGGCCACCAAGGACGCGGCGGCGCTGGCCGGGATCAACGTGTTCCGCCTCCTGAACGAGCCCACGGCAGCGGCCATCGCCTACGGGCTGGACAAGGGACAGGAGGGCGTGATCGCGGTGTACGATCTGGGCGGCGGCACGTTCGACATCTCCATCCTGCGCCTGTCCAAGGGCGTCTTTCAGGTGCTCGCCACCGGCGGCGACAGCGCCCTGGGCGGCGACGACTTCGACCGGGCCATCGCCGAATGGATCATGCAGGAAGCGGGGATCGCCGGCGACACGGATCACGGACGCATGCGCCAGTTGATGATGGACGCATGCGCCGCCAAGGAGGCGCTCACCGACAGCGACGAGACGGAACTGCGCATTCGCATGGCCGGCGACCAGGTCTGGAACGGCTGCATGACCTGCGAGCAGATGAACTGCCTGATCGATCCCCTGATCAACAAGACGCTGGCATCCTGCCGCCGCGCGCTGCGTGATGCCGGCGTCACTGCCGACGAGGTGCTGGAGGTGATCATGGTGGGCGGTTCCACCCGTGTGCCGCGCGTGCGCGAGCGGGTGGGGGCGTTCTTCGGTCGCGAGCCGCACGTGGATATCGATCCGGACCGGGTGGTCGCCATCGGCGCCGCGCTGCAGGCGGACGTGCTGGCCGGCAACAAGCCGGACGAGGAGATGCTGCTGCTGGACGTGATCCCGCTGTCGCTGGGCATCGAGACCATGGGCGGGCTGGTGGAGCACATCATCCCGCGCAACACGACCATCCCCGTATCCCGGGCGCAGGAGTTCACCACGTTCAAGGACGGCCAGACCGCCATGGCGTTGCACGTGGTACAGGGCGAGCGTGATCTGGTGGATCACAACCGTTCCCTGGCCCGCTTCACGCTGCGCGACATTCCGCCCATGGTGGCCGGTGCCGCGCGCATTCGTGTCACCTTCCAGGTCGACGCGGACGGCCTGCTCAACGTGACCGCGGTGGAACAGACCAGCGGCGCGCAGGCGGGTGTCGAGGTGAAGCCGTCCTACGGCCTGAGCGATTCCGAGATCGAGCACATGCTGCGCGACTCCATGAGCCATGCCCACGAGGACATGGAGGCCCGCCGCCTGCGCGAACAGCAGGTGGAGGCCGATCGGGTCATCGAGGCCCTGGACGCCGCGCTGGCCGCGGACGGCGATGCCCTGCTGGCGGCCGACGAGCGCGAGGCCATCGGGCGTGCGCGCGACGACCTGGTGGCAGTGCGCGGTGATCCTGATCCCGAGGCGATCAGAAAGGCCATCCGCGCAGTGGAAAAGGCCAGCGAGGGCTTCGTGGCGCGGCGCATGGATGCCAGCATCCGCAAGGCCATGGCGGGACACAAGGTCGAGGAATTCCAGTAAACCCGGTTCAACGCAAATTCTAAGGACATTACAACCCCATGCCCCGCATCATTTTTCTCCCCCACGCGGAAATCTGTCCCGAGGGGGCCGTCGTCGAGGCGGCCGCCGGTACCAGCATCTGCGATGCCGCCCTGGCCAACGGCATCGAGATCGAGCATGCCTGCGAGAAGGCCTGCGCCTGCACCACGTGCCACGTCTACGTGCGCGAAGGCGGTGAGAGCCTCGAGGAACCCACCGAGGACGAAGAGGACCTGCTGGACAAGGCCTGGGGCCTGGAGCCCGACTCGCGGCTGTCCTGTCAGGCGCGTGTCGGTGGCACCGACCTGGTGGTGGAGCTTCCCAAGTACACCATCAACCAGGTTTCCGAGAATCACTAGGAGCCTGTCGGAC
>NZ_MVBK01000131.1 GCF_002000365.1 Thioalkalivibrio denitrificans
CAAGAAAAGTAACTCGAGCCCCGCGCAGCGGGGTTCGAAACGCATTTGACTTTCATCGTCAAGGAATCGAAACAGAAACGCGTCCAGGTAGAACACCCGAAACCTGGCGCTCCAATCCACCAACCAGCCGACAACCTTCTGCCAGGCACCCGGAATCGTCACGACCCACCCACAGTATCCTCCAACCACGCCACACACCGCCTCTCCAGCCACCTGCGCCCCAGACTGTCCATGAATCCTACGTGTCCACCCTCTGCGGCCACCTCCAGGCGGATCGCATCGGAGAGTTCTCCCGCCTCGGGGATCACGCCAGGTGTCATGAACGGATCGTTTTCCGTATGCAGGATCAGCGTCGGAATGCGAATACCTCGCAGCCACTGACGGCTGCTCGCCCGGGTGTAGTAATCGTCCACGTTGCGATAGCCGTGCAATGGCGCGGTGACGGCATCATCGAAGGAACGGAAATCGTTGAGGTGAGGCAGCTTCTCCCGATCTACAGGCATGGGCATGCGTCCGCACTTGCTAGCAACGGCGCGCTTCAATCGGCCCACCAGGTACCATTGGTAGACGCGCGAAAACCCGCGTTCCATACGCAGGGCGGCCTGTGACAGATCGAAGGGCACGGAGATGGCGATGGCGGTATCTATGGGGGCGGCTTCGCCCGCTTCTCCCAGCCAGCGCAGGAGGGCGTTGCCGCCCAGTGAGACGCCAATCGCGCCCAGGGAGCGATCGGGCAGTCGGGTGCGCAGCTGACCGGCCACGAAGGCGATGTCGGCGGTCTCACCCGCGCTGTAGGCCCTTGGCAGACGGTTGGGTTCGCCGCTGCAGCCACGGAAGTGCATCACCACGCCCTGGTATCCTGCCATGGCCAGTCGACGGATCAGCCCCGCCGCATAGGGGCTCCGGCTGGAGCCCTCCAGGCCGTGCAGCACCACCACCACGGGGCCCCGTCGCGGTGGGCCCCAGTCCAGGTCCAGGAAGTCGCCGTCAGGCAGTTCAAGGCGCTCCCTGCGCAGCCGGACGCCGCGGCGCGGCAGGAGATTGGGGATCAGTGTCTGCAGGTGAGGGCCTGGCAGCCACCATGCCGGTCGAAAATCCGCCCCGACCCGCATGTTCAGAGGGATCCGTCCGGCTGATGGAGCCCTTGAAACCCCGGCCCGGAGCCGGTACAAAAGGGGCACCATTCCAAACAAGGGTCGCCATGGATCTGCCCTCCATCCGCAGCGCCTACAAGCGCTACGCGCTGACCTATGATGCTTTTTTCGGCCCCATCTTTGCCGGAGGCCGCCGCATGGCGGTTCAGCTGGCCAATACGGGGCCCGGTCAGCGCATCCTCGAGGTAGGCGTGGGGACCGGCCTGTCGTTGCCCGATTATCGGGAGGACGCGCGGGTTGTCGGTATCGACGTCAGTCCCGAGATGCTGAAGATCGCGCGGGAACGATCGCGCAATCTTCCCCAGGTGGAAGGGCTGCTGGAAATGGATGCCGAGCAACTCGCCTTTCCGGACAATTCGTTCGACAGTGTAGTGGCCATGTACGTGGCGTCGGTGGTGCCCGATCCGAGGCGTCTGCTCTCGGAGATGCAGCGTGTGTGCGTGCCGGGGGGCAATGTCCTGGTCATCAATCATTTTGCCTCCAGCCATCCGGTGATCCGCCGCATGGAGCGCGGCCTGCGGCCGCTTTCCAAAGTACTGGGTTTCCGGACCGACATGGAACTGGATTCGCTGCCGGCTCTGCCGGGACTGGAGCGCATTGACGTGCGCAAGGCCAACCTGTTCGGTTACTGGAAGCTCGTTCACTACCGTCACGACGGCGATGCACCCGACGGTGCGCTTGCCGGAGAAGCGCTGGCGGGATAGACGCACCCCCGACCCGCACCGTCCGGTCCTCGATCGCCATTCCCGCACCCTGTGCTTTATAAGTTAAGGCACGGCGCATGCGTTTCGCTTATCCGTCCCTCTTGTCCTGCCTGCGAACTCCTGGGCAAGGGTCGTTTGATCAACAATCAAGTTTCGCGCAAACCATTTGCAAGGGAAAATTTCCACACGAACGAAGATGACAGGGTACTTGTTAATGATCTGTTCAGAGCTTAACGTGGAAAAACGTTCCCCTGAAAACGGCCATCATCGGACGTCACGCCCATGAGTATCGATTGGAAGAGCTACGACCCCAACGGCTTCTACGACGAGCTGATCAGCTCTCCCGGATATCCGCGCGCCGCAGCCCGCACACTGACCTCCTACCTGCGCTCCCTGAGCGATGAAGAGATTCACGAACGAAAGGCTGCCGCCGAGCACGCCATCGTGGAAATGGGCATCACCTTCACGGTGTACACAGAGGGCGGCAACATCGACCGCGCCTGGCCGTTCGACATCATCCCGCGCATCATCCCGCGCAAGGAGTGGACGAAGGTCGAGGAGGGGCTCAAGCAGCGCGTCACGGCGCTCAACATGTTCATCAACGATCTGTACAACGATCAGAAGATTCTCAAGGACAAGGTCTTCCCCAAGGACGTTCTGGCCCAGTCACGCAACTTCCGCAAGCAATGTGTCGGCATCCAGCCGGCCCACAATGTATGGGCCCACATCTGCGGTTCCGATCTGGTGCGCGACAAGGACGGCACCATCTACGTACTGGAGGATAACCTGCGCGTGCCGTCCGGGGTCTCCTACATGCTGGAGAACCGCCAGGTCACCAAGCGCGTCTTTCCCGAACTGTTCGAGAACTACTCGATCCTGCCGGTGGACGAATACCCTTCCCAGCTCTTCGACATGCTGGCCTCCCTGTCCCCGCGGCCTCTGGATTATCCCGAGGTGGTGGTGCTCACGCCGGGGATATACAACTCCGCCTATTTCGAGCACTCGTTCCTGGCGCAGCGCATGGGTGCCGAGCTCGTGGAGGGCAGCGACCTGGTGGTGGGCGATGATGACTGCGTCTACATGCGCACCATCGGCGGTCTCGAGCGGGTTGACGTCATCTACCGGCGCATAGACGACCTGTTCCTAGATCCCGAGGCGTTCAACCCGGATTCCCTGCTCGGCGTGCCGGGGCTCATGCGTGCATGGAGCAAGGGCAACGTGGCCCTGGCCAACGCGCCCGGCGCGGGAGTGGCCGATGACAAGGTGGTTTACGCCTTCGTGCCTGAGATCATTCGCTATTATCTGGATGAAGACCCCGTCATTCCCAACGTGCCGACCTACCGGTGCATGTACAAGGACGAACGTGATTACGTGCTCAAGCACCTGGACGAACTGGTGGTCAAGCCGGCCAACGAATCCGGCGGCTACGGCATGCTCATCGGGCCGCATGCCAGCAAGCGGCAGCGTTCGGAGTTCGCTGACCTGATCAAGAAGGATCCGCGCAACTACATCGCCCAGCCCACGCTGGCGCTTTCCACCACGCCGACGCTGTGCGATGAACACCTGGAGCCGCGGCACGTGGACCTGCGTCCCTTCGTACTGCAGGGGGTGCGCACGGACGTGACGGCGGGCGGACTTACGCGGGTGGCGCTGCGCAAGGGGTCACTGGTCGTGAATTCCTCCCAGGGCGGAGGAAGCAAGGACACCTGGATCGTGGATACGGAGTCTTGAGTGATGCTGTCACGCGTAGCCGAACGTTTGTACTGGATGGCCCGCTATATCGAGCGCGCGGAGAATACCGCGCGCATGGTCATGGCCTTCTCCCATCTCGCGCTGGACATGCCCCGCGCGGTGCAGCTGTCCTGGAAGAGCATGGTCTCCACCACAGGTGGAGACGAGGCCTTTGATCACCATTACCAGCGCGATGACGAGCGCAACTGCGTGAAGTTCCTGCTGGCAGACCTGGATAATCCCAGTTCGATCATGACCTCGCTGACCGGTGCACGGGAAAACGTGCGTACCACCCGGGACCTGGTCCCGTCTGAAGCCTGGGAGTCGGTGAACGAACTGTACCTGTTCGGCAAGGCCAACGCCGAGTCCGGCATCGGCAAGCGCGGCCGCTACGCGTTCCTTTCCGAGATCATCTCCCGATGCCAGCAGATCACCGGTCTGCTGGCGGGCACCATGAGCCACGACTTCGCCTATGACTTCATCCGCTCGGGCCGCAACCTGGAGCGTGCCGACATGAGTTCCCGGTTGCTGGACGTGGCCGGCATCGGGCTGCTCAGCAACGACGACGACATGCAGCCGTTCGAGAATCTGCTGTGGATCAACATTCTCAAGTCGGTGAGCGGCTTCCAGATGTATCGTCAGCACGTGCGCCGGCGGGTCAACGGTGCCCTGGTGATCCAGTTCCTGCTCCAGGACCGGCAGTTTCCGCGCGCCGTGGCCCACGCCCTGGGCGAGGTGGAGACGAGCCTTTCCACCCTGCCGCGCAACGAACTGCCGCTGCGTTACATCGTGCAGGTCAAGCGCCACGTCCAGGATGCCAAGGTGGAGTCCCTGCTCAAGCCGGACGAACTGCACCAGTTCCTCGACCAGATCCAGAAGGACATGGCCGAAACCCACGCAAGCATCACCGAGAACTGGTTCCGCCTCGACCGCGCGGCGTGAGAACAATAGGCGGAATCGCGACGCAGGGGTGAACGAAGGAAGCGAAGGATTACCAGAAGAGAAATTCGTTTCTCTCGCAAAGAC
>NZ_MVBK01000132.1 GCF_002000365.1 Thioalkalivibrio denitrificans
AAGGGCGGGCTGTGCCCGCCAACCCCGTTTCGTTCGAGACCCGGCGTGCGCCCATGGGGGGTTTACATTCAACGGGTTTCTTTGCGGGCTTCGCGTCTTTGCGAGAGAAATGTTTTCTGTTTTCTTCGTGTGCTTCGTGGTTAAACAACTGAGTTCAATGGATCACGCGCGACGCCCGCGGCCGATGGCGTAGTATTCGAAGCCCATCTCCTCCATGTGGCGCGGGTCGTAGAGGTTGCGGCCGTCGAAGATGAGGGGCTGCCTGAGTTCCTTGCGGATGCGCTCAAAATCGGGGCTGCGGAACACGGTCCATTCGGTGACGATGGCCAGGGCGTCGGCGCCTGTGAGGGTGTCCTCGGGGGAGTCACACAGGACCAGGTCGTCGCGCTCCCCGTAGATGCGCCGGCATTCGTCTTCGGCCACGGGGTCGAAGGCGCGTACGCGGGCGCCGGCCTCCCACAGGGCCTCAATGAGCGCCCGGCTGGAGGCCTCGCGCATGTCGTCGGTGTTGGGTTTGAAGGCGAGGCCCCAGAGGGCCACGGTGCGCCCGGAGAGCTTGCCGTCGAAGCGGGCGGAGAGCTTCTCGAACAGGCGGTGCTTCTGGCGCTCGTTGACGGCTTCCACGGCCTCCAGCAACTGCGCCTGGTAGCCCACCTGCCGGGCGGTGCGCTCCAGGGCCTTCACGTCCTTGGGGAAGCAGGAGCCGCCGTAGCCGCAACCGGGGTAGATGAAGTGGTAGCCGATGCGAGGATCGGAACCGATGCCCTGGCGCACCTCTTCGATATCCGCACCCAGTTGCTCGGCCAGGTTGGCCAGTTCGTTCATGAAGCTGATCTTGGTGGCGAGCATGGCGTTGGCGGCGTACTTGGTCAGTTCCGCCGAGCGTACGTCCATGCAGATCACCCGGTCATGGCTGCGGTTGAAGGGGGCATAGAGGGCCCGCATCAGTTCGGCGGTGCGCGGGTTGTCGGTGCCCACGATCACCCGGTCAGGCTTCATGAAGTCCTCGATCGCCGCGCCTTCCTTAAGGAATTCGGGGTTCGAGACCACGTCGAACTCCAGGGCGGCGCCCCTGTCAGCCATGGTCCGGGCAATGGTCTCCCGCACGCGGTCCGCCGTGCCGACGGGCACCGTGGACTTGTTGACCACGATGCGGTACTCGGACATGTGTTCGGCGATGCTGCGGGCCACGGCGAGCACGTGGCTCAGGTCCGCGGAGCCGTCCTCGTCGGGGGGCGTGCCCACGGCGATGAACTGGAACAGGCCGTGACGCACGCCTTCGGCCGGGTCGAGGCTGAAGGACAGGCGCCCGGCGGCGACGTTGTCGCGCACCATGTCCTCGAGCCCGGGCTCGTAGATGGGGATGCGGCCCTGTTGCAGCGCCTCGATCTTGCCGTGGTCGATGTCCACGCACAGCACGTGGTTGCCCACCTGGGCGAGGCAGGCGCCGGTGACCAGGCCCACGTAGCCGGAGCCGTAGATGCTGACTTTCATAACTGGTGGTTCCCTCTCATGGATTCCTGTCCCGGCCGGCCCCTCCGGTGGCCCGTGGGTCGGCCTTCAGGCCGACGCCGGTGCATGTTGAAGCATCGCCTGTCGGCCTGAAGGCCGACCTACGTGTCGGGAGGTCCGGCCTCGGGCCGAACCTGCGGGTGACTGGGCGGTGGTCTCCGGGGCCGCGGGACTGCGCGAATGCTACCAGAAGCCCATCACGTCTTCATTACCGGGAAAGGGCCGCCGGACCCCGGTTTTCGGGGCTGAATCCGGTTGACACCAATGTACGCGTGGCCCACAATTGGCGGCTTTCGCTTTGGAGGGGTTCCCGAGCGGTCAAAGGGGGCAGACTGTAAATCTGCTGGCTCAGCCTTCGAAGGTTCGAATCCTTCCCCCTCCACCAAAGAATTCAGGAAGTTCGGGGTGACCGGAAAGGCTGTGTTGCCCGAAAGTCGTACCGCTTGACCGGGGAAGGATTCGAACCGGGACGGGTTCGACCGCATCGCCGGAAGCGCGGCGGCCCGATGTGTATTTTGACCCGTGCCGGGCGCCGGCGGGGCGGAGACGGTGCAAGTCGCGGGTGTAGTTCAATGGTAGAACCTCAGCCTTCCAAGCTGATGATGTGGGTTCGATTCCCATCACCCGCTCCATTGAACAGGCAGGCTGCAGTATAGAGGGTTTTGATTGCCGGCCCATATAGCTCAGTCGGTAGAGCACTTCCTTGGTAAGGAAGAGGTCACCGGTTCAAGTCCGGTTATGGGCTCCATATTTAATGTGTACGGGTTTGGCCACAATCTCAGAACGTCAACCGGGGTGTTAGACCATGTCCAAGGAAAAATTCGAGCGTAAGAAGCCGCATGTCAACGTCGGGACCATTGGTCACGTGGACCATGGCAAGACGACGCTGACGGCGGCGCTGACGGTATGCCAGGCGAAGAAGTTTGGCGGCGAGGCGCGCGCCTACGACCAGATCGACAA
>NZ_MVBK01000133.1 GCF_002000365.1 Thioalkalivibrio denitrificans
GAAGAGTGGACCAAGGCGATCTCCTGGCCGGCCTTCCGTGTAGGCCACCAGAACTCGCGTTCCAGCCAGCACCGCGTGCGCGGCTGCTACTGGCAGATGCGTCAGGGTCCGATCGTCGCCGGGGGTCCCGCCTCCATTGCGCTGATCTCCTACTGGACCGACATTGCGCGCGGCCAGCCGGCCATTCTGCCTGATATGAAGCGCTGATCCCGGACGCACAGCTAAGGAGATTGATAATGAAGTTGATGAAAAAGACCCGTTTTGCGGCCGGGTGTGCCGCGCTCGCAGCCATCGTCCTGCTCGTGGGTGGGTGTGCCGCCCCCGAGGCCAGCGACCGTGCCGAAGCCGACATGACCAAGATGAGCCCGGAGGAACTGGCTGAGTATCTCGTCTTCGAGACCAACAGCTTCCGCCACGACATGGAGGCCCAGGAAGGTGGCACCGTCCGGCAGCGCATGGTCCAGGACGACATGGAGAAGGTGTGCTCCCAGACCCGGAATCAGCCCTCGCCTGAACAGGCCGGCAAGATCATCGCCGATGCCCGTGCCAGCATCAGTTATCCGGACGGCGGCATTCGTCTGGGTGACTGGCGCAAGGGCGGCGAGCTGTCCTGGTCCGGTTTCGGCTTCCGCGTGGCTCACAACGTTGACGACCACAGCCAGCGTGAGGTGGGTGGCAACTGCTACAACTGCCATACCATGAGCCCGGATCGCCCCGGCGGCAACCTGGGCCCGAGCCTGACCGGCTACGGCAAGCAGCGGGGCAACAACGAGGCCACCCGCCGCTTCGTCTACGAGATGATCTACAACCCGCACGCCTACTTCCCGTGCACCAATATGCCTCGCATGGGTGCCAACGGCATTATCAGTAAGGAGGCGATCGCGGACATCATGGCGTACGTCCTCCACCCGGATTCTCCGGTCAACCAGTAATAACAAAGCAGTTCGGGGGCCGACCTGTCGGCACCCCGCTCAAGGCCACCGGCGGCGACGCCGGTGGCCTTTTTTCATGGTCGCATTGCGGGGTAAGCCCTCGAAGTGGCGAGGTCGCGTTGACGTAAGCGAGACACCGCGGGCCGATGCGGGCATCAGTGCACAGTCCGTGCGCTGCGTTGCAGCATGTCCATGCATGTGGGTGCGATGCGGCACCGGCATCACGCAGCCTTTACACCGGCGGGACAGGGGACCTGGTACTGCATGGGAAGCCAAGCATCTGATTTTCCAAGTATGTCAGTCCCAGGGATCGGCCCGATGCCGGCATATCAGCAATTCATCCATTGGTTATATTCCTTGACAAGGTCAGCGCCATAGTCTTTATCAGCCTATGCAACGTGTTCCGAATCGGCCCTGCAACGGGTGCCGTGTTCGTGACATGCAGGACTGTGAGGTAGGTATGAAGGTGAGGGCCGTGTCTGCGGCGGCAGACACTCCATCCGCTGGCCCGGCCCCCGTTTGGCCGTTTTCTCCATGCGTGTCCAGAAGTCTCCGGCAGTGCCTGCCGGGACGTACCCGGCTGATGCCGGTGCGCTGGCACGTTGGATGCATCGGCTCTGCCCACCGACATTAATAATCCTTCTCTGCAGGATGGAGGTTCCCATGATCAGAAAAGCCTTGCTGGCATTGCCCGTGGCGCTCGCATTCGGGGTGACCGCCCACGCGGACCACATGCAAGAAAACCCGGTCAACATACTCCTGGGCCTGATTCAGAAGGTCGATTCGCCTTATCTGACCCAGAGTGAACAGAACATCATGATGATGGAGGACAATCCGGCCCTGTGGATTGTCGAGGACGGCAAGGAGCTGTTTTACCAGCCCCGCGGCCCGAACAATGTCTCGCTTGAGTCCTGCGATTTCGGCCAGGGCCCCGGCGTACTCGAGGCCGCGTACGCCAAGATGCCCCGCTACTTCGAGGACACGGGGCGGGTGATGGACCTGGAGGCCCGACTTGTGCACTGCATGATGACGATCCAGGGTTTCCCTGCCGATGACCCGGCCGTGCGGCAGCGCCACGGAAACGAATCGGACCACATGAAGCTGCAGAGCTACATTGCCTCCTATTCGAACGGCGTGCCTTGGGATCCGCCCATGGATCATCCGCTGGAGAAGGCCATGCGCGACGCCGGTGAGTACATCTTCTTCCGTCGGGCCGGTTCCCTGGATATGAGCTGTCAGACCTGCCACAGCGCCACCGGCCAGCGCATTCGCGCCTCGGTGCTGCCCAACTCGTCTTTCCAGGAAGAGTGGACCAAGGCGATTTCCTGGCCAGCCTTCCGTGTGGGTCACGACCATGTGCGCAGCAGCCAGCACCGCATCCGCGGCTGCTACTGGCAGATGCGCCAGGCCGGCCCCATTCCTGGCTCCGACGGCACCATCGCGCTGATCTCCTACTGGACCGATCTTGCGCGCGGCCAGCCGGCCATTCTGCCCGACATGAAGCGCTGATGGCGCCGCAACAGTGTTAGGAGATACCGAGATGATTGCGATGAACCATTCCCGTCGTGCGGCCGGGTTTGCCGCACTGGCCGCGGCCGTGCTCATTGTGGGCGGCTGCGCCGCTCCCGAGAGCGCCGAAACCGACGGCAAGGTGGACTACACGAAGATGAGCGCCGAGGAACTGGGCGAGTACCTGGTCATGCAAAGCGGCAGCTGGGACCTGAAGCAGGAGGTTCAGGAAGGCGGTACGGCCCGCGAGCGCATGACCCAGGACGAGTTGCAGAAGGTGTGTTCCGAGGCGCGCAACCAGCCGTCACCTGAACAGGCCGGCCAGATCATCGCCGATGCCCGGGCCTCCATCACGTACCCGGAAGGCGGCATCCAGCTGGGCGACTGGCGGCGTGGTCAGGATCTGTCGTGGGGAGGCTTCGGTTTCCGCATTGCCCACAACCCCGATGATCACAGCCGGCGCGATCCGAGCGGCAACTGCTACAACTGCCACGCCATGTCACCGGACCGGGTCGGGGGCACCCTGGGCCCCAGCCTGACCGCCTATGGCAAGCAGCGCGGCAACAACGAGGCCACCCGCCGCTTCGTCTGGGAGATGATGTACAACCCGCACGCCTACTTCCCGTGCTCCAACATGCCGCGCATGGGCGCCAAGGGCCTCCTGAGCCACGAGGCGATGATGGACATCATGGCCTACGTGCTGCATCCGGATTCTCCGGTGAACCAGTGAGGTCACGATGAGAGGCTGAAGGGCCTGTCATGTATCAACCCTGAGGCCACCGGCAGTGATGCCGGTGGCCTTTTTACTTGTCCTGGCACTTGCCGTCCCGGACTTGTCGCGAACGCGGTGGCGTGATGCCGTCATTCGGATAGAGACGGAATACGACACTGGTCTAAACTTGATCTGATGACGCGCTTCCTGTCCAAGAGCCTTGCCTTCCTGTTGCTGTGTATTCCGTTCCCGGGCGTATCGGCTGAAACCCCCGTCGTTGACGACAGGGCGGACAGTATCGCCGAGTACCGCAGGATGTTGCGCGAAGGCAATCCCGGCGAGCTTTGGGTGGCCAGGGGCGAGGCGTTGTTCCATCTGCCGCGCGGTCCCAACGAAGTGTCACTGGACGAATGCGACCTGGGGCTCGGGCCGGGTGTGCTGGATGGCGCCTTTGCGGCCCTGCCCCGGTACTTCGAGGACGCGGGGCGGGTGCAGGATCTGGAATCGCGGCTGGTGCACTGCATGGTCACCCTCCAGGGCTTTGACCGCGAGCAACTGCTGGACGAGGCCTTCTCGTCGGGCGGGCGCGAATCGGACATGGAGGCGCTGGCCGTGTACGTGGCCTCACGCTCCAATGGCTACCCCCTGTCCGTGGAACTCTCCCACCCCAGGGAGCTGGAGATGTTTCGCATCGGCGAGGCCCTGTTTCACCGGCGCAGCGGGCCCATGGACATGTCCTGTGCCGTGTGCCACACCCACGAGCAGCGGCGCATCCGCCTTCAGGGGCTGATGAACGTCAACAACCCCCTGCAGGTGCGCGATGTCATGGGCAGTTGGCCGACCTACCGTGTTTCTCAGGGGACGGTGCGCACCCTTCAGCACCGCATGTGGGATTGCCACTGGGAAATGCGTCTGCCGGACGTGGAGTATGGCTCGGACGCCACTGTTGCGCTGATCCTCTACCTCAATGAACGGGCCCGGGGAGGGCTGGTGGATGTTCCGGGCATCCGTCGCTGAGCGAAGTGCGGGATGTCGGCCTTTCCGGCTGCTGGCCCTGGCCGTGCTGGCCGGGCCGTTGCTTGGAACTCCGGTCGCTGCGCAGGGCCTCAGCGCCCTGGAGCGTCAGGTGGAGGCGGTGGTGCGCGACAGCTGGGGCGATGCCCCGCCATCGGAGGCCCGCCGTCTGGCCCAGGACGACACCCAGCTGGAATGCAGCCGCGTGCGCAATGAGCCCGGCGAGGTGCTGCGCGCGCGCATCCAGGCACGGGAACGTGAACGCATCCAGTACCCTGAAGGCGGACTGGTGCTGGGCGACCCTGTGGAGGGGGAGCGCATCGCCAAGGACAGTTACGGCGGCCGCGTCGGGCGCCTGCGACCGGATGATCCGGGTCGCCCCAACGGGGGCAGCTGCCGGGCCTGCCACATCCTGGAACCACGGGACGACATGGGCGGCACACTCGGTCCGCCGCTGGCGCGATTCGGGCTGACCCACGGCACAGGTCCTGAAGCAGTGCGTTACGTCTACGAGAGGGTGTACAACCCGCATGCGTTTCAGCCCTGCACCGAGATGCCCCGTTTCGGTTATCACGGTTTTCTGACCGTGCAGCAGATCCTGGATGTGGCGGCCTACCTGCTGAGCCCCGGGTCGCCGGTGAACCGTCCGGAGTCGCCGCGCCAGGAGGCGCCTGCGCCGTTGCGGCCCGCCCAGCCCTGAGGGTCGGCGGGATGAGGGGCGCGGAGCACTCCGGTTACCGGCACAGCCGGCACGCGGGTAATGCGGCTGATGTGCACAAGCACGCGGTACTCGCCTGGATCATGAACAGGCTGGGGAGTGCCGGTGGCCCGTTGTGCATCCTGGATACCCATGCCGGTGACGGACTGTACCGGCTGGAAGCCGGGCGGCGGCATCTGATCTCGCGATTGCGGGAAGACCGGCATCGGTCGCCGGCCCTTGAGCCCTACCGGCGTGTGCTGGACGCGTGGGCGCGCAGCGCCGGCGAGGAAACGTACCCTGGATCTCCCCTGCTGTTGCGCACGCTCATGGGGGCCGATGACTCCCTGCTGCTGGCCGATACCCATCCCGATGCCATCGATGCGCTGCGGCACCGCTTCGACGATGACCCCCGGGTGACCTTGCTTGACGGCGACGGTTGGGCTGCCCTGGAGGCGTGGCGAACGGACGGCTGCATGCGGGGGCTGGCGCTGGTGGACCCGCCCTACGACAGCGACACGGATTATCGTCTTGCCGGTGAAGCCATGATCGGCGCTGCCGCCCGGCGTGGCCCGGGCGTATGCCTGTGCCTCTGGTATCCCCTGGCGGAGGGCCCCCACCAGGCCATGCTTGATACCCTGAATGGCGCCCTGGCCGGGCGCAGCCTGCACGCGGAGCTCCGGTTTCCGCCCTCTGCCACGGGCGGCATGCGGGGGTCGGGCCTGTTTATCGTGCATCCGCCCGACGGCCTGGATGCGGCGATCCCGGAGATCGGATCCCGGCTAGCCCGCATATCTCACCGGTCGGACACCGGCTGGCGCGCAAGAGGCTGAAACATAAGTGGAATACGTTGAAATGGTCGCCAACCTCAGCATGACAGACTGTTCCCGCCGGAGTCCTATCGCGGTTCAGGCTCGTCTTCGCGTCCGTATGCTTGCTCTTCACTCAACCCATAGCTACGGCTATGGGTTTCGCTCCAGAGCGGCGCCTACTGACGCGAATCCTTCGCCTGCTCCCGCGATCCCGGTGAGATATGCGGGCTAGGAGCCTGTCTCGCTTGCCTGTAGGTCGGGCTTTAGCCCGACGGGCGGTGCCTGATCAAGCCGCGTCTGTCGCCCTGAAGGGCGACCTACAAATATGCTTCTTCTGCAAGACGACGGCGCGAGACAGGCCCGGAGGCCACAATCATTCGCGATCCTTGGCGAAATATGCGGCCCAGGGTGAAGGCGCCGCGCCGCCTTGAAATCCCTGCCTGAACCCCCATCACTATGGGTGTCCCCGTCTTGCCAGCAAATTTTCGTTTCCGTCGTTCGGGAGGAGATAGCCATGTCCGTAGCGGGCCACAAGGAAACCCTCAGTTTCCAGACCGAGGTCAGCCAGCTGTTGCACCTGATGATCCACGCGCTCTACTCCAACAAGGAGATCTTCCTGCGCGAACTGATTTCCAACGGCGCCGACGCCTGTGACAAGCTGCGCTTCGAATCCCTGTCTGATGACGCGCTCATGGAAGGCGAGGGCGAACTGGCCATCGACGTGGACTACGATCCAAAGGCCCGCACTGTGACGGTGCGTGACAACGGCATCGGGATGAGTCGTGAGGAGGTCATCGAGCACATCGGCACCATCGCCAAGTCCGGCACCAAGGAGTTTCTCTCGCGCCTCACCGGCGACCAGGCGAAGGATGCGCACCTGATCGGCCAGTTCGGCGTGGGGTTCTACTCGGCGTTCATCGTCGCGCGGCGCGTGGAACTGACCACGCGCCGTGCCGGGATGGGACCGGAGCACGGGGTGCGCTGGGTCTCCGAGGGCACGGGCGAGTACAGCATCGAGACGGTGGAGGTGGCGCGTCGGGGCACGGAGATCGTGCTGCATCTCAAGGAAGGCGAGGACGAATTCCTGGACGGCTATCGCCTGCGCAGCATCATCACCCGCTACTCCGACCACATCCCCCTGCCCATCCGCATGCGTGCCCTGGGAGAGAAAGGCGAGCCGGGCGAGGAATGGGAGACGGTCAACCGCGCCTCCGCGCTCTGGACGCGGCCCCGTTCGGAGATCACGGACGACGAATACAAGGCCTTTTACAAGCACGTGGCCCACGACTTCGAGGATCCGCTGGCCTGGACCCACAACCGGGTGGAAGGCCGACAGGAATACACCACGCTGCTCTATATCCCGAAGCGCCCGCCCTTCGATCTCTGGGACCGCGACCGCCGACACGGCATCAAGCTGTACGTGCGCCGGGTGTTCATCATGGACGACGCCGAACAGCTCATGCCCGCCTACCTGCGCTTCGTGCGTGGTGTGGTGGATTCCAATGACCTGCCGCTCAACATCTCCCGCGAGATTCTGCAGAGCAACCGGCTCATCGACGGGATGCGTGCCGGCGGCGTCAAGAAGGTCCTGGGCCTGCTGGAGGACATGGCAAAGGATCGGCCCGAGGACTATCAGGCCTTCTGGTCTGCGTTCGGGCAGGTGATGAAGGAAGGTCCCGCGGAAGACTACGGCAACCGTGAGCAGATCGCCGGCCTGCTGCGCTTCGCCTCCACTCACACGGGGGAGGCCACCCAGAACGTATCGCTTGCCGACTATGTGTCGCGCATGAAGGACGGCCAGAAGGCCATCTATTACATCACGGCCGACAGCCATGCCGCCGCGGCTCACAGCCCGCACCTGGAGGTGTTCCGCAAGCACGGCGTGGAGGTGCTGCTGCTTTCCGACCGGGTGGACGAGTGGCTGGTGACCCACCTGACGGAGTTCGACGGCAAGCCGCTCAAGTCCGTCGCCAAGGGGGCGCTGGACCTGGGCGAGTTGGAGACCGAGGAGGAAAAGCAGGCCGCGAAGGCCGCCGAGGACGAGTCGAAGGAGGTCATCGAACGCCTGAAGAAGGCGCTCGGTGAAAAGGTGGAAGATGTGCGTGTCTCCCACCGCCTGACCGATTCCCCCGCCTGCATCGTGCTGAGCGAGCACGACATGGCCCTCTACATGCAGCAGCTCCTGCGCCAGGCCGGTCAGAAGCTCCCCGACACGAAGCCGGTGCTGGAGATCAACCCGTCTCACGGTCTGATTGGCAGGCTCCGGGAGGCCGACGACGAGCAAATGGACGAGTGGGCGGACATCCTGTTCAACCAGGCTCTGCTGGCGGAAGGTGCCCAACTGGAGGATCCCGCCGGGTTCGTGCGGCGCCTCAATAGCCTGATCCTTTCGCGGCTTTAGGGGGCATTGTCTGGCGGCCGCGTGTCTCGACCACGAAGCACACGAAGCACACGAAGCGCACGAAGAAAAGAAACTGTTCGCTCGCAAAGAGCGCCAAGGACGCCAAGAAATTCTGAATATCCGGATTGATAGAGCGGGCCGTGCCCGCCACCCTTGTACCGTGCATGGTTGCACCCGCAGGGTGCCCATTGTTCGGAGCTTCTTGGCGTGCTTGGCGCTCTTTGCGAGAGAAATCTGTTTTCTTGTTTTGTTCTTCGTATGCTTCGTGGTTGATAAGCGCGAGGCCACCAATCCCGCGCAACACCAGATCAGGCTGCATCTGGCCCGGGCTGTGTCTCCCGGGTTCGCGGGGGTGTGCCCCCTTGGCGGGTGTAGCCGCCGGCGGTCGGTTGGCCTACGGCGCGATTCTCCCCTGTGCATTGTCTCTTCAAGGCTGGAATCGCCGAATATTTGACAATACGAATCATTCTCATTCACAATCGCGTTCGTATTTGGGTAGATCAGCAGGCCAATGGCGAAGCGGGGAGCGGTTTGTGAATGGCGGGGCGGCGTGACCTTGGCGGTTGCGGTGAGTCTGGTGCTCCATGGGGTGGCCATGGCCTGGATGCTGCGGGAGCGACCGGCGGAGATCCTTGAAGCCCGGCCGGTGGTGCAGGTGGCGCTGGTGGAAGCCGCGGCGCCTGTTCCCTCGGAACCCCGGATGTTGCGGGAGCCGACACCCCTGCGTTCGCCGCCGCCCGCGGAATCGCCCCTGGCGGTGCTGTCGCCGGAAGGTGATCGCCCCGTGGAACCCGAACCCGAACCCGAACCCGTACCCGTACCCGTACCCGTACCCGAGCCCGAGCCCGAGCCCGAGCCCGAACCGGAGCCGGAGCCGGAGCCGGAGCCGGAGCCGGAGCCGGAACCTGAACCTGAACCTGAACCTGAACCTGAACTGGCACTCGACTCGCAAACCGTTGCAGATACGGTGCCCGACGATGACCCCGTCACACCGCGGGAACAGACCACGGCGACCCCCGCTTCGATCGATCAGGCATCGGCTCAGGCGCAAGAGGCGGGCCAGGCCGAGAGTGCGGTGGTGCCCCCGGACTTTCAGGCGGATTACCTGGATAACCCGCCGCCCGCCTATCCGCGGGTGTCCCGCCGCCTCCGCGAGGAGGGCGAGGTGATCCTCCGGGTCCGCGTCGGGACCGACGGGCGGGCCCTGGACGTGGCCATCGACGGTTCCAGCGGATCGGAACGGCTGGACCGGGCGGCGAGGGCCGCCGTGGAGGGCTGGCGGTTCGTGCCGGCAAGACAGGGTGCCCGCTCGGTGGAGGCCTGGGTGGTGGTACCCATCGTTTTCAGACTGGAGGGTTGAGATGGATATTTCGCTGGTATTTCAGGAGGGGGACTGGGTGCTGATCGGGGTCTTTCTGACCCTGCTGCTCATGTCCGTGGCCACCTGGGCCCTGATCATCGCCAAGTCCGCGTCGGCGTGGCGTATCCGGCGGGACAACGCCGCCTTCCAGCGCGGTTTCTGGGATGCCCGGGGCGATGGGCAGGCCCTCGCCGTGGCGGAAGCGTCCGCTTCGCCCCTTGCAGGTATTGCCCGCGCGGGCATCCGGGGGCTGAATCACTATCGAAGCCGCGATCCCCGGCGCCTGGGTGATGCCTGCAGCATCGACGAGTTCCTGGTGCGCACCATCCGCAACGCACTGTCCCGCGAGCAGGCCGCCCGCCAGTCGGGTCTGACGATCCTCGCCTCGGTGGGCAGTACGGCGCCGTTCGTGGGTCTGTTCGGCACGGTCTGGGGGATCTACCACGCCCTGATGGACATCGCCGCGGCAGGCCACGCCTCCATGGAGGTGGTCGCGGGCCCCCTGGGTGAGGCACTGGTGGCCACGGCCGCGGGTCTGGCCGCTGCGATCCCGGCAGTCCTGGCGTACAACGCGGTCAACCGGTTCAACCGCAGCCTGGCCGAGGAGATGGACGGTTTTGCCCACGACGTCCATGCCTACCTGACCACCGGCGCGGTAGTCGCGCAGCAGGGCGGGGTTACGGACACCCCGGCACCCCGCCAGGTCGCCGCGGAGCCTGCCTGATGGCATTCGGAGGCTTCAGCCGGGACACCGGGGGCGACATGGCGGAGATCAACGTGATTCCGCTGGTGGACGTCATGCTGGTGCTGCTCGTGATCTTCATCATCACCGCGCCGGTGATCACCCACGCGGTGAAGGTAGATCTGCCCCGGGCAAGCCACGAGGCGAACCACCTCGCCCCCGAAACGGTCACGCTGTCCATCGACTCGGAGGGCGCCCTGCACTGGGACAACGACCCGCTCACCCCCGGGCAGCTCGAGGCGCGCCTGGCCGAGGGTGTGGCTGAAAACCCGGATCTGGAGCTGCATCTGCGCGCCGATCAGGCCACGGCCTACGAACGGGTGGCCTGGGTCCTGACGCGGGCCCGGTCGGCCGGCGTGGTCCGCATTGGCTTCATCACGCAGCCGGAAGGAGACTGAACAATGAACAAGCCATCGTCCGACGGCCCGGGGACGGCTCGGGAAGCCCCCGATGCTGCAGTTTCGCCCCGGTCGCCGGAGGTGCTGTCTAGCCACGTCCTGCTGGGCCGGCATCGCCAGGTGCTGATCGAACACCAGGGCGAACGCTACGTCCTGCGCATCACACGACACGGAAAACTGATTCTCACAAAGTAGCCAAAGTGTTTGATGCCCTTGCCGGGCATCGGCACCGGATCGCCAGCCAGTAAGCCCCCAGTCTGCCGAAGGCAGGTCATCGGGTCTTCAGCCAGCCAAAACCACGTTGAAGCAACCGAGGGAGACCTGTCATGACCTGCAATATCCTTTCGTCCGTTGTCCCCGTTCGCGGGGTGTCTCGTCCCGCGCTGCTGGCCGCCGCTGTGGCTGTGGCGCTCTCGTCCGGCCCGGCAGCCGCTCAGGAGGCTCGCGAACTGTCCCGGGTGGTGGTCACCGCCGGCGGTTTTGAGCAGGAACTGGTTGAAGCGCCGGCCAGTATCTCGGTGATCACCCGTGAGGAACTTGAACAGCAACAGGTGCGCAACCTGGCGGAGGCCCTGCGCGGCATTGAGGGGGTCAACATCAACACGCTGGATGCGCGCAGCAACAAGACCGGCAACCAGACCATCAGCCTGCGCGGGCTGCCGAGCGAGTACACGCTGGTGCTGATCGACGGCCGGCGCCAGAACGTGCCGGGCACCGTAGCCCCCAACGCGTTCGTCGACTCGGCCTCGGTATTCTTCCCGCCCATCGCCGCCATCGAGCGCATCGAGGTGATCCGCGGCCCCATGTCGACACTGTACGGTGCCGATGCCTTGGGGGGTGTGGTGAACATCATCACCCGCAGGCCGGGTGCCGAACGGGGCGGGTCTGCTGCCATTTCGAGCACGTTCCAGACCGACCCGGAGTTCGGGGGCAACACCACGGCGGAGGCCTATGGAGCAGGTCCGCTGGCGGACGACCGCCTGGCCCTGCAGGTCTACGGCCGAGTATTCGAGCGCGCCGAATCCCGGGTCACCTGGGAGGGACAGAACGAGAGCCTCACCGACAACCGCACCATGGGGCAGAATCCGGTGGGCGCCAACGTGCACACCATGGGCAGCCGTCTGACCTTCTCTCCGGATGCCGTGCATGATTTCAGTGTCGGCTTCGATCTGACCCGTCAGGCGTACAACAACGACCGCGGCCAGCTCGGCCGGATTCGCAGAGACGGTGACGGTCGGCTGCGCGACGGATACGACACCGAACTCGGTTTCAACCGCGACCAGATCTATCTGGCCCACACGGCCCGTCTCCCCCTGGGTACGGTGGAATCGAGCCTCACCCGCAACGTCACGGAAACCACGGGGCGGACCATTCCGGAGGCGGCCGTTCCGCCGGGTGACCCGAGACTCGGCTCCTCGCGCAAGCTCGAAAGCGAGACAACCGTGCTGGATACCAAGCTGATCACCGGTATGGGCGACCATCTGGTATCGGTCGGTGCCCAGTACATCGATGCGTCGCTCACCGACGGTATCCCCGATGACACCTTCAGCAACAGTCAGTGGGGCGTGTTCGTGGAGGACGAGTGGAGCATGACGGAGCGGTTCGTCCTGACGGGAGGGCTTCGCTACGACAACCATGATGCCTTTGGCGGGCAGACGACGCCCCGGGTCTATGGAGTATGGAGCGCGACCGACACATGGACCTTCAAGGGCGGTGTGGGCCGGGGCTACCGGGCCCCGTTTCTGGAGCAACTCCACGACGGCATCGTAGGCTTCGGCAACCAGGGGCAGGATCCCCTGTTCGGTGACCCGGATCTCAAGCCCGAGATCAGCACCAACTACGAGGTATCGGCGCATTTCCACCCGGGTCCGGATCTCACGGGTCACGTGACCCTGTTCTACACGGAACTCAAGGACAAGATCGAGCGGCCGACGGCAGCCTCCGGGATGACCGATACCTTTGCCAACATCGGCGAGGCGCGCATCCAGGGTGTGGAGTTCGCCGCCGCGTGGCGGTTCGCACCCGCCTGGCGCCTGTCCGGAAACTACACGTATACGGACAGTGAGGTGACAAGCTCCATCGTTCAGGGCTTCGAGAAGGGGGATCCCCTGTTCAGTGTGCCCGAGCACATGATCAACGCCACGCTGGACTGGCAGGCCACGCCCGCGCTCAACACCTTCCTGGAGGCGGAGTACCGCAGCAGCAGCCATCGCCCGGACAGCTTCCATGAACCTCACCTGGGCGGCAGTGCCCAGGGTGCGAGCGAGGCCCTGGGGGACTTCAAGGGCTATACGCTCTTCAACCTCGGCGCCAGATATCGCTTCACCGAGCGTGTCACCATGACCGGCGTGATCTACAACCTGTTGGACAAGGACTTCAACGACTACCGCGCCTACCCGCTGCGCAACGACCCGTCGGTCACGGCCCACAGCAACGTGTACAACAACCTGCTGGAGCCGCGCCGGCTCTGGTTGTCCATGAACGTGGACTTCTGACAAGCGTTGCAAGCCGGTCCCGTCGTCCTTTGAACCAGGAAGGGCAGGAAGGACATGGGCGAAAGACCGATTTCTCTCGCGAAGAGCGCCAAGGACGCCAAGCAGATCCGAACAAAGGACGACCTGCGGGGGCGACCATGCCCGGTACGGGGCGGCGGACACGGCCCGCCCTTCTATGA
>NZ_MVBK01000134.1:0-3558 GCF_002000365.1 Thioalkalivibrio denitrificans
TCATAGAAGGGCGGGCCGTGGCCGCCGCCGCGGCGTTGATCCCCGACACCGTATGGCGGCCATGCATCACCCAATCATTCTTGGCGTGCTTTGCGGCTTCGCGAGAGAAATGTCCTTTGACTTGATTTCCTTCGTGCACTTCGTGTGCTTCGTGGTTGAACAGGACACGCGTCACCGGAGCACAACGTCATGAACAAGCCGGCACATCGAATCGGCCGTCCGGGAGGCACCACTCCGGGCGGTCAGCCCGTCGCCACCTACTCCATCGTCGCGCGGGATCCGGACACCGGGCATCTCGGCGTAGCCGTGCAGTCCCATTACTTCTCCGTAGGCAGCCTGGCACCCCACGCGCGGGCCGGCGTGGGCGCGGTGACCATCCAGTCCTTTGCCAAGATGTATTACGGCAGCGAAGGCCTGCGCCACATGGCCGAGGGGGAGAGCGCCGGGCGGGCGCTGCGGTCCCTGCTGGCGAAGGACCATCACGCCGATTACCGGCAGGTGGCGATGGTGGATGCCCAGGGAACGGTGGCAGCGCACACCGGCAACCTGTGCATCCCCGAGGCCGGTCACCATCTGGGTGACGAATTCGCCTGCCAGGGCAACATGCTGCTCAACAAGGACACCTGGTGTGCCATGGCAGAGGCGTTCGAGGGCACGCAGGGAGAACTGGTCAACCGCATGCTGGCGGCCCTGGAGGCCGGCGAGGGGGCGGGCGGCGACCTGCGCGGCAAGCGCTCGGCGGCGGTGATCGTGGTCAACAGCCGGTTCACGGGTGATCCGGAGGAAGACATCGCCTTTGATCTGCGCGTGGAGGACCACGCGCAGCCGCTCACGGAACTGCGGCGCCTGATGGTGCTGAAGAAGGCCTTTCAGCACAACAATCAGGGCGGCCATTACCTGCGCAACAGCGACTTTGAATCCGCCGTGCAGGAATTCTCCATTGCCGAATCACTGGCGCCGGATCATCAGGAACTGGTCTTCTGGCGCGCCGTGGCGCTGGTCAACGCGGGCCACATGGACGAGGCCGAGCCCATGTTCGAACGCTTGTTCAGATCGTCCGACACCTGGCGCCTCATGGTGCAGCGTATCGCGCATTCCCGGTTCCTTCCCGAGAATCCCGAGGTGCTGCAGCGGATTCTGTCGCTGCCGGGCGAGAGCGGGTGATCGTCAGCGGGCCCGGTCCACGTTGAGCGCGCAGGCGAACGGCGGCGTCTCGTTCAGGGTATGCGCCAGGGCATAGGCCGCTGAAGGCGTCATGCCCGCAACCACCATCTCCACACCGCAGATGGCACAGATGGCGTGCACCGACTTGAGCCAGTCGTAGTAGACCCCGTCGATCACGGGTACCGTGGCAAGATCGTAGATCAGGCGCCGCGCCTCCTGCACCTGCAGGTAGGACGCGAGCGGTTCCAGGTAGGCGTCCGCATCCGTCGGGTCCAGACCATCGCCCGGCTCCAGCAGCACCACCGCCCCGCCAATGGGGGTCAGGTGCATGCCCTGGATCCTCTCCTTGCTCATCGTATCCGTTCCGGCACCGAGCGCACGTCTATACTTGGCCGCCCATCAATGGCCGGCGACCACTTGGACATTGAGGTACTTGAAGGCCTCCTTGAGGCCTTCCGCCAGGGTGGAACGCGTGAGGACGTCGCCCAGCTCGATGTTCAGGCTGGTCAGCGCCCGGGCAATCTCCGGGCGAATGCCGGTAAGGATCGCGCTTGCGCCCATCAGACCCACGGCGCGAATCATCTGTACCAGGTGATGGGAGACCTGGGAATCGATGGCCAGTACGCCGGTCACGTCCATGACCACCACCCGCGCCCGGTCCTGCTCGATGCGCTCGAGCAGTTTTTCCATCACGATCATGGTGCGCGATGAATCGAGGGTGCCGATAATGGGCAGCGTGAGCACCCCGTCCCAGATCTCCGTGATCGGGGTGGAGATCTCGCGCAGTTCCTCCTGCTGCGCCTGGATCGTGCTTTCCTTCTGCTCGAGATAGACACGGTAGACATCGAGGATGATGTCGTTGAAGACGCCGGCCAACAGCAGCAGGGTTTCCTTGAGTTGCTGCCCGGACAACTCGCCCTCCTCGCCGAGCCCTTCAATAATCACGTGCTGCATGAACTGGATGTAGCGCACGAACTCTTCCATGCTTCCGCCGCGCACCTGGATCTGCTGCGACATGGTGGTAAAGAACTGGCGGAGTGCCTTGAACTCGGCGCTGCGTCGGTCCACCTTCGCGCCGCCCTGCAGGAGCATCACGAACAGTTCGAGGAATTCGACGCTGTAATCGTTGATCTCGTCCTTGGAGAGGATGTTCCCCTGCACGAAGATGTTCTTGCCGCGTTCCTCGATGACGGCCGAGATCCTGCCGACGTTGAGCATCAGCTGCTCGATCAGGATCTGATCGGCGCCCTTGGGTTTCGCGGGTTGTTTAGCCATGCCTCTCCCCCTTCGCGGGTGTGCTGCGAATCACGAATATCGATTTGTCGTCGTTGCCCCTGCCGAGCACCTGCCCCAGCAGCAGCGCGATCAGCTGCGGATGCAGGCGCCACAGGGACGGAAAACTGCCCAGCGTCCAGGTGCGGCGGATGCCGTCGGAGCAGGTCATGAGCAGGGCATGGGCCGGAAAAGTCATGTCCGTCTTGTCGAAACTCCGGTGCGCATGGCCCAGCACACCGGGCGAGAACGTGACGTTGCGCTTCTCCCCGTTGCAGACCAGGTAGGCGTTCATGTCACCCACCCCGCAGACCCGGGCACTCGGCCCCGCCGCATCGACCTCACCGGCCAGCGCCACCGCGCCGCGACCGCCGCGAAGCCGTTCGCTCAATGCCCCCAGCGTCTCCTGCAGGTCGGCGTCATGCAGCGACACGTGACAACTGCGCGAGACCGCGCTCTGTGCCTCGGCGCCGTGACCCAGACCATCCATGTGCAGCCAGCGCAGGCGGCCGCCCGCCTGGTCCAGACTCAGGCAATCGCCGTTGTACGGCCCATCCTGGTAGGCACGCAGGTATTGCCCTGTCTGAAATGCCGCGGCACTGCGTGGACCAGGATAGAAACGCGCCCAGACTGCCGTGCCGTGCCACGGCGCATCCGCCGCCACTCCGGCGGGCACCGTATAGAACTCCGATTCGTGGGCCAGTCTGCGGATCGCACCCAGACCCTTGCCCATGGTGCCGGACGTGGTGTAGCCATCCTCCAGCGCACGGGGCAGGTTCGGTATGCCCGGACCGAAATCCATGGCAAACAGGTCAATGGCCGTCACGGGGTGCGTGGTCTCCCAGATCTGTATCAGCCCGGCGCCCCCGGCGTACTTGACCTGGTTGGTCACCATCTCCTTGCACACCAGTTCCATCTGCTCGCGCGCCACCTCGGCAAACCCCATGCGCCGGGAAACCGCGCGCAGCTTGGAGAGCAGCAGCACCTGGCCACTGCCCCCGCCCGCCCCCTGTTCGGTGAGCAACCGTATCGGCACGCCGGAGTTCAGCATGCCGTTGGCTTCACTTTGGGCGCGGCCAGCCATTAGCCCGGATGTCTCGCCGGGATCGCGGGAGCAGGCGA
>NZ_MVBK01000134.1:3627-5310 GCF_002000365.1 Thioalkalivibrio denitrificans
CCGCGATAGGACTCCGGCGGGACGACTCTGTCATGCTGAAGTTTGCTGCCATTTCCACGTGTTCCCCTAAACGTTTCAGTCTGTTGTGCGGTAGCCGGTGTCCGCCCGGTGAGATATTCGGGCTAAGCGTTCCCGGCCGGCATGACCATGGGACCCCCCCTGGCGAGGGACACGCGTCCCCGCCCCCTGCGCTTGGCATCGTAGAGTGCGGCATCAGCCCGACCGACAAAGGTATCCAGGGTGTCCTCCTTACGCAGTTGTGTGACACCAATACTCACTTTTCCGTCCATCCCCACCAATACGCGATCGGCTATGGCTTGCGCCGCCCCGGAGCTGCCCCAGGCAATGATGGCAAACTCGTCTCCGCCGACTCGACAGACCTTATCCACGTGCTCACGAATGCTCGCGCGCATGACACTTGCCATGCGCTGCAGATACTGATCGCCGTACTGGTGGCCATGGCTGTCGTTGATCTCCTTGAAGAAATCCAGATCCAGCAGGATCAGACACAAGGGCTCGCCCTGACGACTGGCACGCAGCACCGCCTCGCGCAACCGGTTGTCGTAGGCACCGCGGTTGAGCAGGCCGGTGAGACTGTCCGTCTCCGCCTTGCGTATTGAGGCCTGCAACTCGCGCTTCTTGCGATCCAGGTCCGCCTCCAGTTCCGCCATCTCGTGCGCGGCCCGCTGGCGCGCCTGCTCCAGTTCGGCGGCGAATTGCTCGTTCCGTCGCCTCAGGAGTTCCGGATCGGCCGATTCACTGGTCCTGCTAAGTTCCGCCGCCAGTTCCCGCAGACGCTCGACAGGCGGAGCAGAAGGCAGGCGCGCAAGCAGGTGCCCCTCGTTCGGCCAGTGCCATCTCACCTCGGTATCGTCGACCCGCAGGGAGACCTCCAGAACGCCGGGTGTCTCGGCCGCCGCGTTGCGCAGCCGCGCCAGCATGGGTGTCAGCGCCACCGAGGCGCCAAACACACTGCCGCCCAAGGCGCGCACAGCATCCACCGAAAACCGGGCCAGCCGCAGCCGGTCCGGTTCCACGGAGACCGAAAGCCTGAGTATGGTTTCCCCCAATCTGACCGCCCTTATTCTGTCCTTGCAGGATCAGCTCGCGTGCCACGTCAACCCGATCGAAAATGGAGAAAACACCGGGTTGCGTCCTAACCGAGGCCCGCATCGGATTGTGTTCATGAATAGCCGCTCATAGCCTAACCGCGCGGCCGGGGCAGGTCCATTGCGAACTCGTATCACAAAGGGACTTCAAATCATTGAATTAAAGTAAATTATACGCGACGCACCGGCCCGCAGATCGGTTGTGTCGTCTTTTTTCAGCCATCCATCGTCCAAAAGCACGAAATAGTGGCTCGCTCGGCCGGATCGGCACACCCCCTCGACAGCCGGCCTCCGCGCATGAAACGAGCCGGGCGGCCGGTGACGAGGCACCGGTCGCCCGGGTCGGACCCTTCCACTGGCGTCTTGCGCACCGACTACTGCACGCTGACGGAGACCTCCGCCGTGGCGCTGGCGTGCGCTTCCACCGAACCCGCATCAGTCAGGTCCGCGTCGCCGCCTTCCACCTCGGCACCTGCCTCGGTGTCGGCGCCGGCCTCAACGTCGGTGCTGCCTTCAGCGTCGGCCACATCACCGTCAGTACCGCCTTCCACGTCGGCTCCCGCCTCGGTGTCGG
>NZ_MVBK01000135.1 GCF_002000365.1 Thioalkalivibrio denitrificans
TGACGGCGGAACCGGCGCCGCTGATATCGGCGACCGGCGCCGGTTCCGCCGTCATCCCGTCGAAGTAGGGCGGGTTGCGCACGTAGGTGGAATCGTCCTGCCACTGGAAGCGCTGGCCCTCGGGCGCGGGGAGGTTGTTCCAGCGGGTCTCCCCCTTGAACACATCTTCGTAGGCCGCACGGAACTTCGCCGCGTCCACGTTCTGGCTGACCACCGTGCGAATCTCCTCCTGGGTGGGCCAGATGTCACGCAGATACACCGGCTTGCCGTCGCGGTCTTCGCCCAGCGGCTGGTTGTAGATGTCGATGTTCATGCGCCCGGCCAGTGCATAGGCCACCACCAGGGGCGGGGAGGCCAGGTAGTTCTGGCGGATCTCCGAGTGGATGCGACCCTCGAAGTTGCGGTTTCCGGAGAGCACAGAGGTGACGATCAGGTCGTCCTTGAGGATGGCCTCGCTGATGGGTTCGGGCAGGGGACCTGAGTTGCCGATGCAGGTGGTGCAGCCGTAACCCACCACGTGAAAGCCCAGGGCCTCGAGGTCGTTGAGCAGCCCGGAGTCGGTGAGGTAGTCCGTCACCACCCGGGATCCCGGGGCCAGTGAAGTCTTGACCCAGGGCTTGACCGACAGACCGCGCTCGCGCGCCTTGCGGGCCACCAGCCCCGCGCCGAGCATCACCGAAGGGTTCGAGGTGTTGGTGCAGGAGGTGATGGCCGCGATCACCACGGCGCCGTGATCCAGGTGAAACTCCTCGCCGTTCATCTTGACCGTGTGCCGGGGTGGCGCGGCCTCTGCCTGGTGTTCCACGCCCACGGCCGTATGGCCGCCCTCGGCCTCGAAGCGCTCCGCCTCCTCGGGCTCGGCGGGCGGGGCGTTGCGCTCGGCCAGCATGCTCTGGATGTGGTTCTCGATCACCTGTCCGGCCTCGCCCAGCCGGATGCGGTCCTGGGGCCGCTTGGGACCGGCCAGCGACGGCTCCACGGAGGACAGGTCCAGTTCGAGGACGCTGGTATAGCGGGCCTCCACGGCCCCGGCCTCCCGGAACATACCCTGGGCCCGGGCGTAGGCCTCCACCAGGGCGATCTGCTGCGGGTCCCGGCCCGAGAGCCGCAGATAGGCGAGGGTCTCGTCGTCGATGGGGAAGATGCCGCAGGTGGCGCCGTACTCGGGGGCCATGTTGGCGATGGTGGCGCGGTCCGCCAAGGGCAGATGGGCAAGGCCCTCGCCGAAGAACTCCACGAACTTGCCGACCACACCGTGCTTGCGAAGCATCTCCACGATGGTCAGCACCAGGTCCGTGGCCGTGGCCCCCTCGGCCAGATTGCCCACCAGGCGGAAACCCACTACCTGGGGAATGAGCATGGAGACGGGCTGCCCGAGCATGGCGGCCTCGGCCTCGATACCGCCCACGCCCCAGCCCAGCACGCCCAGGCCGTTGATCATGGTGGTGTGGGAGTCGGTACCCACCAGCGTATCCGGGTAGGCCATCACGGTGCCGTCGGATTGCTCCTGAGCGAACACCGTGCGGGCCAGGTACTCCAGGTTGACCTGGTGCACGATGCCGGTGTCGGGCGGGACCACGGCAAAGTTGGAGAACGCCTGCTGGCCCCACTTCAGAAAGCTGTAGCGCTCCCGGTTGCGGGAATATTCCAGTTCGGCGTTCAGGTTGATGGCATCGGCCGTGCCGAAGCTGTCCACCTGGACCGAGTGGTCAATGACCAGCTCCGCAGGCTGCAATGGGTTGATACGCGCCGGGTCACCGCCCAGGCGCTCCATGGCATCGCGCATGGCCGCCAGGTCCACCACGGCCGGCACGCCGGTGAAATCCTGCAGCAGCACGCGCGCCGGACGGTAGGCGATCTCCTTTGAAGGCTCAGCGGACGGATCCCAGTCCAGCAGGGACTGGATGTCCTCCCGGCTGACAGTCTTGCCGTCCTCGTAGCGCAGCAGGTTCTCCAGCAGAATCTTGAGCGAAAAGGGCAGCGTCTCGGCGCCCGACAGGTCGCGCAGGCGGTGGATGGTGTAGGTCTTGCCCTCGACATCGAGATCGGTGCGGGTCTTGAAGCTGTCAGTCATGGAGGTGTCCCCGTGGTCCGAGCATGCATGCATGAATGAGTGATTGGGAATCGGCCCGATCAATGTGCCAGTATGGCGCGCGCCTCGCGCAACAGGCTGCCCCGGAAGAACAGCAGCCGCCAGCGGGAACCGCCCGCCTGGCGCCACAGCACCGCGGCGCGGATACCCGACAGCAGCAGGGTGCGGATCCGTGAGGCGTTGTCCTCGTTGGACAGGTGGGCCTGCTCGCCCTGGACCATGATGCGGGGGCCCAGTTCGCTGATGGTGTCCTGGTAGGTCTGGGCCAGGGCGGAAATGACGCTCGGGTGCGTCATGTCGTCGAAGTAGTCGCGCTGGCGCTCGGCGGCCTGGATGCCCTCGCGCACCCTGTTGACCATCTCCGGTTGTTTCATGAGCTTGCGCTCCAGGAACAGCAGGCCCACGGCGTAGCGGGTGAGTTCCATGTCGCCGCCCCGGCCGCCGGCCTCGAGCTGGTTGGCCAGCGCCTGCAAGCCCCTGCGCAGGCGATGCACGTTGCCATAGATGCCGTCGATGTCCGCCGCCTCGAAGCTGAACAGGCTACCCACCATGGTGCGGAAATCATCCGCATCACAGCGCCCGTTCCAGGCCACGTCCTTGACCAGCGAAGCCGCCTGGAACAGTGCAGCGAGGGCGATCACACGATTGCGCTGGTTCGGTTCCAAGGGCGGCCGGGCCTTGTTTTCGGGTCGAACGTGGTTGCGGGTTGGCGGCGCCGGACGCGTCCGGCAAATATCTTATCAATATAACGCGAATCGTCGCCGCCTTGAATGGCGGGGTGGCTGATCGTAACGGGTTTTTTTGACCACGAGGGTCATGAAGGAAAAAATTTCTCTCGCAAAGACGCTAAGCTCGCCAAGAAAACCCGTTTATGACGACAGAACTGGGTGAACGACCTCACAACCAGCGAGGGGATGGCCCGCCCGGATTATCGGGCTTCGCCGAACTCACCTCGACCCGCAGCAACCCATCAAAGTCCTTGGAATTTCTTGGCGTGCTTTGCGTCTTCGCGAGAGAACATGTCTTTTCTCTTGTGTTTTCCGATGAGAGCCCGGGCATTCAACCCGCCGTGGACCGGTTGAAGCGATCGGTGATGATACCGCCGCCGAGGCACTGGTCGCCCAGGTAGAAGACCACCGACTGCCCGGGGGTGATGGCGCGCTGGGGGGTATGGAATCTCACCTCGGCAGTGCCGTCGCCGGGGAGCGTGAGCCGGCAGTCCTGGCGGGCCTGCCGGTGCCGGATTCGGGCCTGGCATTGGAGACCGGATGTTGGCGGGACACCGCTCACCCAGTGCAGGTCGTTGGCGCGCAGGACCGGGTGAAAGAGAAGGGGATGGTCGTGCCCCTGGGCCACGATCAGGCGGTTGGCCCCCATGTCCTTGTCCACCACGTACCAGGGGGCGTCGTGACCGTCCCGCACGCCGCCGATGCCGAGCCCCTGACGCTGCCCGAGGGTGTAATACATGAGTCCCTGGTGCTCGCCCAGCACATGACCTTCAGGATCCGTGATCTCACCCGGCCGGGCCGGCAGGTAGCGCTTGAGGAAATCCCGGAATCGCCGCTCGCCGATGAAACAGATCCCGGTACTGTCCTTCTTGTCGTGAACCGGGAGTCCGTGCTCGCGGGCAATCTCTCGGACGTGCTCCTTTTGCATCTCCCCCAACGGGAACAGGCTGCGCGACAACTGCGCCTGGCCCAGGGTGTAGAGGAAATAGGTCTGGTCCTTGCCGGCGTCCAGGCCGGTCAGCAGGGTGAACCGTTCGCCGTCGCGCCCGATGCGCGCATAGTGACCCGTGGCGATGCGGGCCGCGCCCAGCTCCCGGGCGTAGTCGAGGAATGCCCGGAACTTGATTTCCCTGTTGCAGAGGATGTCCGGATTGGGGGTGCGGCCGGCCTGGTATTCGTCTAGGAAGTGGCGGAACACCCGGTCCCAGTAATGGTGCGCGAAGTTGACCTTGTGCAGCGTGATACCGAGCAGGTCACACACGGCCTGCGCATCGGCGAGGTCTTCGGCGGCCGCGCAGTAACCGGGCTCGTCGTCATCCTCCCAGTTCTTCATGAACAGGCCTTCCACCCGGACACCCTGTTCCAGCAGGCGCAGGGCCGCCACCGAGGAGTCCACACCCCCGGACATGCCGACGATGACGCGTTCGGAGTGTGGATCGGTCATGGTCCGGTCTCGTCGAGCAGAACTTCCAGGGGATAGCGGTTGCCCGCCAGGTAATCCTCCACACAGCGCATCACCAGCGGACTGCGCCACTGGGCCCGGCGCGCCAGCAGGGCATCCCGGTCGAGCCACAGGACGCGGCGTATCTCGGGATCCAGGATTCGGGTGTCGTCATGATCGGCCACCTTGCCGCAGAAGGCGAAACGCAGGAAGGTTTCACCGCTTGTCCCCTGACGCCATCGATAGATGCCCACCAGGGCCTCGGCGGTAAAACGCCATGCGGTCTCTTCCAGGGTCTCGCGCACCACTGCGTCGAGCACGGATTCCCGGTCCTCCAGGTGGCCGGCGGGCTGATTGATTCGTGTCTCACCCGCCACCGATTCCTCCACGAACAGGAATCGTCCCTCGCGTTCGACCACGGCGGCCACCGTGACCCGCGGTGTCCAGGGGCGGTCGGAGTTGAGGCTCGTATCAGAGGGCGGCATGGTTGGCGGCGCGTGAATTCAGGACATGTGACAGCCGCACCGCACACGGTTCGGCGAAGGAGGACCCAGGGAGTGTATACTGAAGGACATTCCCAGACCTCGAACCCAGACCTCGAACCCAGGGAGTCTCCCATGGCCTACCAGCATATCAAGATCCCGGAAAATGGCACCAAGATCACCGCGAATGATGATAATTCCCTGAACATCCCCGACAACCCCGTCATCCCCTACATCGAGGGAGACGGCATCGGCGTGGACATCACTCCGGTGATGAAGACGGTGGTCGACGCCGCTGTCGAGAAGGCCTACGGGGGCAAGCGGGCCATCGCCTGGATGGAAATCTATGCAGGCGAGAAGGCCACCCAGGTGTACGACAAGGACACCTGGATGCCTGCCGAGACGCTGGATGTGGTGCGCGATTACCTGATTTCCATCAAGGGACCCCTGACCACTCCCGTGGGCGGCGGCATCCGTTCCCTCAACGTGGCCCTGCGCCAGGAACTGGATCTCTACGTCTGCCTGCGCCCGGTGCGCTATTTTGCGGGCACACCCAGCCCGGTGCGTGAACCCGAAAAGACTGACATGGTGATCTTTCGCGAGAACTCGGAGGACATCTACGCCGGCATCGAGTGGGAGTCCGGCAGCGCCGAGGCCCGCAAGGTGATCGATTTCCTGGTCAAGGAGATGGGTGTACAGAAGATCCGCTTTCCCGAAACCAGCGGCATCGGCGTCAAACCGGTTTCCCGGGACGGCACCCGCCGCCTGGTGCGCAAGGCCATTCAGTACGCCATCGACAACGACCGCGACTCGGTGACGCTGGTACACAAGGGCAACATCATGAAATTCACGGAGGGCGCCTTCAAGAGCTGGGGGTACGAACTGGCCAGGGAGGAGTTCGGGGCGCAGGAGATAGACGGCGGTCCATGGTGCAGCTTCAAGAACCCGAACACCGGCACCGAGATCGTGATCAAGGACGTGATCGCCGATGCCTTCCTGCAGCAGATCCTGCTGCGTCCGGCGGAGTACAGCGTCATCGCCACCCTCAACCTCAACGGCGACTATATCTCCGACGCCCTGGCCGCCCAGGTGGGCGGCATCGGCATCGCGCCGGGGGCCAACCTCTCGGACACCGTGGCCATGTTCGAGGCCACCCACGGCACGGCGCCCAAGTACGCCGGCCAGGACAAGGTCAATCCCGGCTCGCTCATTCTCTCGGCGGAGATGATGCTGCGCCACATGGGCTGGACCGAGGCGGCGGATCGGGTCATCAAGGGGCTCGAGGGGGCCATCAGTTCGGGCAGGGTCACCTATGATTTCGCCCGGCTCAAGGAAGGGGCGACGGAACTCTCCTGTTCCGAATTCGGCCAGAATATAATTGATCACATGGCCTGAGCTGCGCGTCTCAAATCCATCATATCGCCGGGGATTTCAGTCGCGGAGGCTGGGCTATAATCGGGGCGTCTGGCCGGTGAATCGTTGCGGCCTGCCCCCGGGGCACGAACCGTTGAACCACTGACAGCAGACACCACTCTTAAGCCATGGGAGACGAAAGGAAACAACCCGATCAGGGTCTGGCACTCGAGGAAGCCAGGCCGAAGATCAAGCCGCCACCGCAATACCAGGTCGTGTTGCTCAATGACGACTACACACCCATGGAGTTCGTGGTGGAGGTGCTCGAGGGATTCTTCGGAATGGACAGGGAAAAGGCCACGCGCATCATGTTGCATGTGCACACGCGGGGCAAGGGCGTGTGCGGCATCTATCCGCGGGATATCGCCGAGACAAAGGTTGCACAGGTCAATGACTACTCCCGCCAGCACAAGCACCCGCTCCTGTGCGCGATGGAGCAGGCGTAACGACCCTGACGGGGTGACACCATGTTGAACAAAGAGCTTGAATTCTCCCTGAACACGGCCTTCAAGGCCGCGCGCGAGAAGCGCCACGAGTTCATGACCGTGGAGCATCTGCTGCTTGCGCTGACGGAGAATCCCACGGCGGCCGGCGTGATGCGCGCCTGCGGCGTCAACCTGGACAAGCTGCGCGTGGAACTCGCCCAGTTCGTGGACACCAACACGCCCCGCCTGCCGCCCAAGGATCCCCGCGACACGCAGCCCACGCTGGGTTTCCAGCGCGTGCTGCAGCGCGCCGTGTTCCACGTGCAGTCCTCCGGGCGCAAGGAAGTCACCGGCGCCAATGTCCTGGTGGCCATCTTCGGTGAACAGGAATCCCACGCCGTGTACCTGCTGGCGCAGCACGACGTCGCACGGCTGGACGTGGTCAATTACATCTCCCACGGCATCTCCAAGGTGCCCGACGAGCATCACGAGGAGGATCCGTCCACCCACCCCGACGCGGCCCAGGAGGGCGAGGAGGGCCAGCGCACGAACCCGCTGGAGGCCTATGCCACCAACCTCAATGAGCAGGCCCGCCAGGGCAAGATCGACCCGCTGATCGGGCGTGCCCACGAGGTGGAGCGCACCGTGCAGATCCTGTGCCGCCGGCGCAAGAACAACCCCCTGTACGTGGGCGAGGCGGGCGTGGGCAAGACCGCCATCGCCGAGGGGCTGGCGAAGAAGATCGTGGACGAAGAGGTGCCCGAGGTGCTGCGCGAGGCGGTGATCTATTCTCTGGACCTGGGGGCGCTGGTGGCAGGCACCAAGTACCGGGGCGATTTCGAGAAGCGCCTCAAGGGCGTGCTCTCCCAGCTCAAGCGCCGCAGGGGCTCGGTGCTGTTCATCGACGAGATCCACACCATCATCGGTGCCGGAGCGGCCTCGGGCGGCGTCATGGACGCCTCCAACCTGATCAAGCCCATGCTGGCTTCGGGCGACCTCAAGTGCATCGGTTCCACCACCTACCAGGAGTACCGCGGGATCTTCGAGAAGGACCGGGCGCTGGCGCGGCGCTTCCAGAAGATCGACGTGAACGAGCCGACCGTGGACGAGACCGTGGAGATCCTCAAGGGGCTCAAATCCCGCTTCGAATCCCACCACGACGTGCGCTACACCCAGAAGGCGCTGAAGGCCGCGGCGGAACTCTCCAGCCGCTACATCACGGACCGGCATCTGCCGGACAAGGCCATTGACGTGATCGACGAGGCGGGCGCCAATCGTCGACTGCAGCCGGCTGGTAGCCGCAAGAAGACCATCTCGGTGCAGGACGTGGAGGCCATCGTGGCCAAGATCGCGCGCATCCCGCCGAAGAGTGTCTCGGCGTCCGACATGCAGACCCTGAAGCACCTGGAGCGCAACCTGAACATGGTGGTGTTCGGACAGGACGAGGCCATCTCGACGCTGGCCTCGGCCATCAAGATGGCCCGCTCGGGGCTCGGTGACGGCCAGAAGCCCATCGGTTCCTTCCTGTTCTCCGGTCCCACCGGTGTGGGCAAGACCGAGGTGACCCGGCAACTCGCGGATATCCTGGGCATCGAACTGGTGCGCTTCGACATGTCCGAGTACATGGAGCGCCACACGGTGTCGCGGCTGATCGGCGCACCCCCGGGCTATGTAGGCTACGACGAGGGCGGCCTGCTCACCGACGCCATCCTGAAGCATCCTCACGCGGTACTGCTGCTGGACGAAATCGAGAAGGCCCACCCGGACGTCTTCAACCTGCTGTTGCAGGTGATGGATCACGGCACGCTCACCGACACCAACGGCCGCAAGGTGGATTTCCGCAACGTGATCCTGGTGATGACCAGCAACGTGGGCGCCGAGCTGTCGGCGCGTGCCACCATGGGCTTCACCCAGCAGGATCATTCCACGGATGCCATGGAAGTACTCAAGCGCACGTTTACCCCGGAGTTCCGCAACCGGCTGGACGGCATCATCCAGTTCCGTGCCCTGTCGGCGGAGACCATCGCGAGCGTCGTGGACAAGTTCCTTATCCAGCTCCAGGCCCAGCTGGACGAGAAGAAGGTGGTGCTGGACGTGGACGAGGAGGCACGGCTGTGGCTGGCCGAGCACGGCTACGACCCGCGCATGGGCGCCCGGCCCATGGCGCGCGTCATTCAGGAACACATCAAGAAGCCGCTGGCCGAGGAGATCCTGTTCGGCCGCCTGACCGCCGGCGGCACGGTGCACGTCACCGTCCGGGACGGCTCACTGGTCCTGGATTACCAGGAAGAGGCGGTGCATTGAGGTTTTCGCGAAGGACCCAAAGGGGTTTGTTGCCTGATCTCCCTCGCGACCTTCGCGCATCCCTTCGCGCCCTTCGCGGTTGGCTTCTCCGCCAGGCGCAGGGAGCAATTACTTGTTGCGGTAGGTGATACGGCCCTTGGTGAGGTCGTAGGGGGTCATCTGCACCGTCACGCGGTCGCCGGTGAGGATCCGGATGTAGTGCTTGCGCATGCGTCCGGAGATGTGGGCCGTCACGATGTGGCCGTTGTCCAGTTGCACCCGGAACATGGTGTTGGGCAGGGTGTCGAGCACCGTGCCTTCCATTTCGATGTGGTCTTCTTTGGCCATAGAGCCCGGTTGGTCAGGTCGCGTCAAGCCGCCCATTATCAACAACCGCAACCATAAAACAAGGGTCGATCGACGCCATTTGCCGGGGCGTCGACAGTTTCACTAAACTACGCGGCCTGCGCGCCCGCATATCGACCCATGATCGATGATCGGATCCGGCACTCGGATCGCCGCGTCCCCAACTGTCACCAGAGAGGCCCACAACCGTCATGAGCCTAGCCTGTGTCTTTCCCGGTCAGGGCTCCCAGTCCATCGGCATGCTGCGCGCTCTGGGCGACGCGTATCCCGAGGTCAGGGAGACCTTTGAGGAAGCCTCCGATGCCCTCGGATTCGACCTGTGGGCCCTGGCACAGGACGGCCCGGAAGAGGATCTCAACCGCACCGAGAATACCCAGCCGGCGATGCTCGCGGCGGGGGTTGCCGTCTGGCGTGTGTGGCAGGGCGCCGGCGGCACACAACCGGCGGTGATGGCGGGACACAGCCTGGGTGAATACACGGCGCTCGTCTGTGCCGGGGCGCTGGCCTACGCAGATGCGGTCCGCCTGGTCGCGGAACGGGGCCGGCTGATGCAGGGTGCGGTGGCGCCCGGCGAGGGCGCCATGGCGGCCATCCTCGGGCTGGACGACGCACAGGTACAGGACGTGTGCGCGCGGGCCGCCGAGGGCGGCGTGGTGGAAGCGGTCAATTTCAATTCGCCGGGACAGGTGGTCATCGCCGGCGACACCGCAGCCGTGGACCGGGCAGTGGCGCTGGCATCGCAAACGGGCGCCCGGCGCAGCGTGAAGCTGCCGGTGAGCGTGCCGTCCCATTGCCGCCTGATGGCGCCCGCGGCGGAGCAACTGGCCCGGCACCTGGCCGACGTGGCCGTCTCGCTGCCTGGGGTGCCGGTGATCCACAACGTTGATGCCGCCACGCGTGACACCCCCGACGGCATCCGCAGCGCGCTGGCGGACCAGTTGCAACGGCCGGTGCGCTGGGTGGACAGTGTGCGCCGCATGGCGGCCGATGGCGTGTCGGTGGTGGCGGAACTGGGCCCCGGCAAGGTGCTGACGGGGCTCAACAAACGCATCGAAAAGGGTCTGGACGTCATCTGTGTCCAGGACCCTGACAGTCTGCAGCAGGCGCTCGAACGGGCGGGCGCCTGATCGCTTCACACGGGGAACGCTCATCCCCCCGGTTGTTCCGAATCCTGAGGAGAAGCACGATCATGAACCTGGAGAACGAGATCGCATTGGTGACGGGCGCGAGCCGCGGCATCGGCAAGGCCATCGCCCTGGCACTGGCGGGGCAGGGGGCGACGGTCGTGGGGACCGCCACCAGCGAGTCGGGCGCCGAATCCATCACCGCCTACCTGCGCGATGCAGGCCACAAGGGGCGCGGCATGGCCCTGGACGTGACCCAGGCCGAGGCAGTTGAATCGCTCATCAAACAGACCACCGACGATCTCGGCAGCATCTCGATCCTGGTCAACAACGCGGGCATCACCCGGGACAACCTGATGATGCGCATGAAGGACGAGGAATGGGACGCCATCATCCAGACCAACCTGACCGCCGTGTGGCGTGTCACCCGGGGCGTTTTGCGCGGCATGATGAAGGCGCGCAAGGGGCGCATCATCAACGTGGGTTCCGTGGTGGGCGCCACGGGCAATGCTGGGCAGACCAATTACGCGGCGGCCAAGGCGGGGATCGTCGGCATGGGCAAGTCCCTGGCCCGGGAGGTGGGTTCGCGAGGGATCACGGTCAACACCGTGGCGCCCGGCTTCATTGACACCGACATGACCCGCGGCCTGCCCGATGCGCAGCGCGACGCCCTGCTTGGCCAGATCCCCCTGGGCCGACTGGGCCGGCCGGAAGAGATCGCCTCCGTGGTGGCCTTCCTGGCCTCGCCGGCCGCGGCCTACGTCACGGGCGAGACCCTGCACGTCAACGGCGGCATGTACATGGTCTGATGAAGATTTTGTAACAAACTATTTCCAAAGGCTTTTTCGAACCCGCAGCACGCGCGGAAAGAGTGCACGAAATCGGATTCCGAAGGTTTACACGGGGCAGGACACACGCCATACTCGCGCCCCTCGACGAATTTCCGTGCCGCGCCGGCGTGATCCGTATCACATCAAGTGGAACGGCCTGAGGGATTTCACTAAAATAGCGGCCCGGCTACGGCTGCTTTTCCAATCTATGGGGATACTCTGACCATGAGCAACATCGAAGAACGCGTCAAGAAAATCGTTGTGGAACAGCTGGGCGTGAAGGAAGAGGAAGTCAAGGCGGAATCCTCCTTCGTTGACGATCTGGGCGCGGACTCCCTTGACACCGTGGAACTCGTGATGGCCCTCGAGGAGGAATTCGAAACGGAGATTCCCGACGAGGAGGCGGAAAAGATCACCACCGTGCAGCAGGCGATTGACTACATCAACGCCCACCTGCAGGGTTGATGCAGGCCGGACCACGGCCCACGATCCAAGGTCTTAACCCGTGGCCGCGAGCGGAAGCCTCTGTTCGCGGCCACGGGTGTTTTGATCCGGCTGGAAATCCAATATTCCGAGGACAAGAGCTTGTCTAAACGGCGTGTTGTCATCACCGGGCTGGGGATCGTCTCCCCGGTCGGCTCCACCATCCCGTCCGCGTGGGAAAACATCACCGCGGGGCGCAGCGGCATTTCCCCCATCGAGGTCTTCGACGCCTCCGAGATGCCGGTGCGGATCTCGGGTGCCGTGCGCGATTTCAATGCGGACGATTACATCGCGCCCAAGGAACAGAAGAAGATGGACACCTTCGTCCATTACGGCATCGCGGCCGGCCTGCAGGCGATCCGCGACGCCGGGCTTGAGGTCACGGAGGCCAATGCCGAGCGTATCGGCGTGGCCATCGGCTCGGGGATCGGCGGCCTGCCCTACATCGAGAAGAGCTACGGCGCCTACCTCAAGGGCGGCGCCCGCAAGATCTCCCCGTTCTTCGTGCCCAGCGCCATCATCAACATGGTGGCGGGCAATCTCTCCATCATGTGCGGCCTGAAGGGGCCCAATATCTCCATCGTTTCCGCCTGCGCCACCGGCACCCATAACATCGGTGATGCGGCGCGCATGATCATGTACGGCGACGTGGACGTGATGGTTGCCGGCGGGGCGGAGATGGCGACGACACCCCTGGGCATCGGCGGATTCGCGGCCGCACGGGCGCTGTCCACCCGCAACGACGACCCGGAGAAGGCCAGCCGCCCCTGGGACAAGGACCGCGACGGATTCGTGCTGGGCGACGGTGCCGGCGTGCTGGTGCTGGAGGACTACGAACACGCCCGGGCCCGCGGCGCCGAGATCTATTGCGAGCTGGCCGGCTTCGGCTGGAACAGCGATGCCTACCACATGACGCAGCCCTCCGAGGGGGGTGAAGGTGCCGCCAACTGCATGCTGATGGCGCTGCGCGACGCCGGTCTCAACCCGAACGACGTGGACTATATCAATGCCCACGGCACCTCCACGCCCGCCGGGGACGTGGCGGAAACGCTGGCCGCCAAGCGGGCGCTGGGGGATCACGCCTACAAGGTGGCGATCAGCTCCACAAAGTCCATGACCGGCCACCTGCTGGGGGCCGCCGGCGGTGTCGAGGCCGTGTTCCTCGCCCTTGCGGTCAAGCACGGCATTCTGCCGCCCACCATCAATCTCGACAACCCCGACCCGGAGTGCGATCTGGACTACGTGCCCAACACCGCCCGCGAGATGAGCATCGGGGTAGGGCTGTCCAATTCCTTCGGATTCGGTGGCACCAACGGCACCCTCGTCTTCCGGGCGCTCTGACACCGGACGGGCAGGGGCACGAAACGGCCCCTGCCTTGAATCGGTCGCAGACCTTCTGGCGCTGCACAGGCGCTGGCCCGAGCGTTACCCCCATTTGCTGGAGAGCGCCCTGCGGGGGACACCGCAGGCCCGCTACAGCATTCTCTTCGCGTTCCCGGGGGAGTCGCTGAGTCTGGACACACCGGGCGAGGGCGACGATTTCCTGCGTCAACTGGACGACCGCTGGGCGCGCGAATGCGCGCCTCTCCCGTCCAACGACCTGCCGTTCCGCGGCGGATGGTTTCTGTTCCTCGGTTACGAGCTGGCCGCCCAGGTGGAGCCGGTGCTGAGCCTGCCCCGGGACCCTTGCGGGCTGCCCGCGGCGTTCGCGCAGCGCTTCCCCTGCGCCGTGGTGGTGGACCATCTGCAGGGGTGCACGCACCTGGTGGCGGAGCCCGACCGGGAGACTGAACTGGCGCAGATGCGCGCCGACCTCGAGGAGACGGCGCAGATCAATCCGGCGCCGGCGCCTGTGCGTCTCGTTTCCCTGGAGGAGGATCCGCCGCAGCGTTATCGTGAGGGTGTGCAGCGGGTGCTGCGTTACATTCGCGATGGAGACGTGTTCCAGGTGAACCTCTCGCGCGCGTGGCGCGGGCAGCTGGCCACGGATCTGCCCGCCGCGGACCTCTACGAACGCCTGCGTGCCTGCAACCCGGCGCCGTTCGCGGCCCTGGCCACGTTGCCCGCGGGCCATATCGTGAGTTCCTCGCCCGAGCGGCTGGTGCGTGTCCGGGGCACGCGGGTGGACACGCGCCCCATCGCCGGCACACGACCGCGCGGCGCCCCCGGCGATGCGGATCGGGCGTTTGCCACCCAGTTGCTGGCCCACCCCAAGGAGCGGGCCGAGCACATCATGCTGCTCGATCTGGAACGCAACGACCTGGGACGCCTTTGCGTACCCGGAAGCATCCGGGTGGACGAACTCATGACACTGGAAAGCTATCCCACGGTGCACCACATCGTGTCGAACGTGACCGGCACGCTGCGCGCCGATGTCACCCCCGGAGAGGTGATCCGCGCCGTGTTTCCCGGCGGCACCATCACCGGTTGTCCGAAGGTGCGCTGCATGGAGATCATCGCGGAACTGGAAGGCGAGGGCAGAGGCGCCTACACGGGCTCGCTCGGTTATCTGAACCGTGACGGGGACATGGACCTGAATATCCTCATCCGTACCCTGGTGCAACGGGGCAGGGAGATTCACTTTCGCACCGGCGCGGGCATCGTCGCCGACTCCGACCCGCAACGGGAACTGGAGGAAACCCGTCACAAGGCCGAAGGGCTCCGGCGGGCGCTGCTGTCATGATCCTGGTCAACGGACAGCCCGGCGAACAGCTGCCGGTCACCGATCGCGGACTGGCCTATGGTGACGGCCTGTTCGAAACCCTCGCCGTGCGAAACGGCCGGCCGCAGCACTGGGAGCGCCACATGGCCCGCATGGCGGAGGGCTGCGCGCGCCTTGTCCTGCCCATGCCCGACCCGGCAGTGTGGCGTGCCGAGGCGCAGACCGTGCTGTCCTTTGGCCAAAGCGGGGCACTGAAGCTGATACTGACCCGTGGCACGGGACCCCGGGGCTACCGCCCGCCGCGCGACCCGTCTCCCACGCGCATCGTCATGGGGCTGGATGCCGCCGCCACCCCGGGCCCGGAGACCCTGAAGGTCCGGTTTTGCCGGACGCGCCTGTCGCGCAACCCACTGCTGGCAGGTATCAAGCACCTGAACCGGCTGGAACAGGTGCTGGCACGCGGTGAATGGCAGGATGAATGCCAGGAAGGCATCATGCTGGATACCGAAGGCCATGTGGTGGAAGGCACCATGAGCAACCTGTTTCTCGTCCGCGAGGAGGCCCTGCACACGCCGC
>NZ_MVBK01000136.1 GCF_002000365.1 Thioalkalivibrio denitrificans
GAGACAGGCCCAGAGACCACCATCATTCGCGATCCTTGCTGAAATATGCGGGTCAAAACCCGAACCGGTCGTAACCCTTCTGCTGCTCCCTGACCCGGTGCCGTGACGGGCTTGTGAGGGATTGCCCGATGACCACCCGATTGCGTCCTTCCTGCTTGGCGCGCAGCAAGGCCTGGTCCGCTGCTTCCAGCAGTGCGCGCCCAAACGCCGGGTCGTCGGCCACCCCGGGCACCACGGCACACTGCGCCGCGCCCAGCGACACGGTGACCGGTTGTTCCAGGCCCTCATCCAGAACGACCGGCCGGGCGGCCACGGCGGCACGAATGCGCTCCGCCACCTCCAGGACGGCGCCGAACTCCAGCCGCGTCAGCAGCACCACGAACTCCTCTCCGCCGTAACGGGCCAGCATGTCGAAGGGACGGACATGGCTGGCGATGCGCTGGGCCACCTCGCGAATCACGCGGTCGCCCGCCGGATGCCCCAGTTCGTCGTTGATGGCCTTGAAGTGGTCGATGTCCACGAACAGGCAGGCCAGCACACCACCGTCGCGCTGGGCGCGGGCGCATTCCAGGGGCAATTGCTCATCGAAGTAGCGTCGGTTGCGCAGACCTGTCAGCGCGTCGGTCAGGCCCAACTCGCGCAGCCTGCGCAGGTTCAGGGCGTTCTCGATACACACGGCCGTGATGGCCGCAAGGCGTTCCAGGAAATAGGTGTCCAGACCCGCCAGATATCGCTGGGGATTGCGGCTTCCAAGCACCAGCGCCCCCAGTGGCTGTTCACCACGGCGCAGGGGAATGATGGCGAGGCTGGCCAGGTCGTCGCGGCCGCCGCAACGCTGCGCATGCACGCGCGCATCGTAGGGGCCCACGTAGCTGCGAAGCGGCAGTCTCCCGGGTGGGTTGAGCTCCACGTGCCCGGGGCTCGGCAGGATGCCCGCCTCGGAGAGTGCCAACCCCACCTCGCCGGTGATGTCCTCCAGAAGGATGCCCACGTGATCCAGGCGGGAGATCTTCGGCAGGTCCCGCGACAACAGACGCACGATTTCGGCGAGGCCCGGCGCACCGATCAGTTTGAGTTCCAGGGACTGAACCCGGTTGAGCTTGCTCTCGTTCTCCCGGGCACGGCGCAACAGGTCATCCAGTTGGCCGCGAAGTCTCCGGTTCTCCTGTTCGAGAGATCCCATGAATCTGTCGCGCGACGGTCAGCCCGTCCCCTGTGGGGCGGGCACACCGGGCAGGCGCCCGCGGTGAAAAGGCATGGCAACGGGACATTGATAACCCATGAACGCTCCCAATTGACCGTCTCCAGCCGCCAATGACAGCCGATCCGGGCCGTCGGTGCAAGTATCGGGACACTGCGGGGCGCCGGCCGGACCCCGCCTGGCCGCATCGCCGCCCTTGGTCTACATAGAGGGGGAGCGGTGATGATCGGCACCGCGGGGGCCCCGGGAATCGGGCACAAATACATATATCTAATTGAATTATAATAATAAATTATAAAGTCGCATGCGGCCCGCTTACGGGCCGGGCGGGCAATGGGGCGGGCACCGGGCAACCAGACCGTGCCCGGGAGGGCATCATGCAGGGCAGGCAAGACCGTGGGCAGTCACTTGTGCTGGAAACAGGCCGGGGCCGGGCACGGCACCTGTTGGACGGCCTGATCGCCTACCGCGCCGAACTGGGCGAACTGGGGCGTGAACTGGAGGCGCTGCTCCGCGCGGCCGGCGTCACGCCCTCATCGCGGGCGACAGAGTTCCTTCAGGACAACAGCCTGGGGCACGCCGACCGAACGCCCTGAAACCGCG
>NZ_MVBK01000137.1 GCF_002000365.1 Thioalkalivibrio denitrificans
CTCCCAAGCGCGCGGCCCGGTGTTTCGCCCCGGGCCGCGCGCTTGGGAGACCATCCAGTGACATACGTGAGTGCACCCACCGGCGGCCTGTACCGCCCCGAGTTCGAGCGCGACAACTGCGGCTTCGGCCTGATCGCGCACATGGACGGCAAGCCCAGCCACTGGGTGGTCAGCACCGCCATCAATGCGCTCGCACGCCTTACCCACCGTGGCGCCATCGCCGCCGACGGCAAGACCGGCGACGGCTGCGGCCTGCTCATGAAAAAGCCCGATGCCTTCCTGCGCCGCCTGGCCGGCGAGGCGGGGATCGAGCTGTCAGGCCTGTACGCCGCGGGCATCGTGTTCCTGAACACCGACCCGGCCCTGGCCGACAAGGCCCGGGAGGTGCTCAACCGCAATCTGGAAGCGGAAGGCCTGGCGGTGGCCGGCTGGCGTGCCGTACCCACGGACGATCGGGCCTGCGGCGCGGAGGCGCTCAAGACCCTGCCCGTCATCGAGCAGGTGTTCGTTGACGCCGGCGAGGGCCGGGACGAGGCGGCCTTCGAGCGGGCGCTGTTCGTGGCCCGGCGGCGCGCCGAAGTGGAACTGGCGGATGACCCGGTGTTCTACGTGCCGAGCCTGTCCGGCCACGTGATCTCCTACAAGGGCCTGGTGATGCCGGAGAACCTGCCGGTGTTCTATCCGGACCTCAACGACCCGGCGCTGGAGACGTCGATCTGCGTCTTCCACCAGCGCTTCTCCACCAACACCTGGCCCCAGTGGCGCCTGGCCCAGCCGTTCCGGTTCCTGGCACACAACGGTGAGATCAACACTGTGCGCGGCAATCGCAACTGGGCGCTGGCCCGTGCCCACAAGTTCTCCTCACCCAACCTGCCACGACTCTCCGAACTGCAGCCCCTGGTCAACATGGAGGGATCGGACTCCGAAAGCCTGGACAACATGCTCGAGGTGCTGCTGGCCGGGGGGATCGACCTGTTCCGGGCCATGCGGCTGCTGATTCCGCCGGCCTGGCAGAACGTCAACCACATGGATCCGGACCTGCGGGCCTTCTATGAATACAACTCCATGCACATGGAGCCCTGGGACGGACCCGCGGGCATCGTGCTCACCGACGGGCGCTACGCCGCCTGCACGCTGGACCGCAACGGCCTGCGCCCGGCCCGCTACGTGATCACCGACGACCGCCACATCACGCTGGCCTCGGAGATCGGGGTCTATGACTACGACCCGGCCCGGGTAGTCACCAAGGGCCGGCTCAAGCCCGGGCAGATGCTGGCCGTTGACACCACCACAGGCGAACTGCTGCTGCCCGACGAAATCGACCGCATCAATCGTGATCGCCAGCCCTATCGTCAGTGGCTGCGTGCCCACGCCGGCCACCTGAAGGCCCGGCTGACGGACCGCACGCTGATGCGCGCGCCCATGGGCAGCGTGCGGCTGGACGTCAACGAGAAGATGTTCGGCGTCACCTTCGAGGAGCGCGACCAGGTGCTTCGCGTCCTGGCCGAGGCCGGCCAGGAGGCCGTGGGCTCCATGGGCGACGACACCCCCATGCCGGTGCTCTCGGCCCGCCACGAGCGCTCCCTCTTCGATTACTTCCGCCAGCAGTTTGCGCAGGTGACCAACCCGCCCATCGACCCGCTGCGCGAGCAGATCGTCATGTCGCTGGAGACCTGCCTGGGCTGCGAACGCAACCTGTTCGAGGAAACGCCCGAACACGCCACGCGTCTCCTGGTGGACTCGCCGGTGCTCTCCGAGGAGAAGTTCCAGGAACTGAAGGAAGTGGAAGATCCGGAATTCCGTTCCACGGTCATCGACCTCAACTACGATCCCGCCACGGGCCTGGAGGCCGCCATCCGCGACGTGGCGAACCAGGCGGTACAGGCCGTGCGCAACGGCACCGTCATCGTCATCCTCAGCGACCGGCAGATCCGCGAAGACCGCATTCCCATGCATGCCCTGCTGGCCACGGGTGCGGTGCATCACCGGCTGATTCGCGAAGGCCTTCGCTGTGACGCCAACATCGTGGTGGAAACCGGCACCGTCAGGGATCCCCATCACTTCGCCGTGCTCATCGGCTATGGCGCCACCGCCATCTTTCCGTACCTGGCCTACGAGTCGCTGCAGGGCATGGTGGAGAGCCGCGAGATCCCGGAGGCGGATGTGGACCGGGTGGCCCAGGGCTACCGGCGCGGCATAAACAAGGGTCTGTTCAAGATCATCTCCAAGATGGGCATCTCCACCATCGCCTCCTACCGCGGTGCGCAGCTTTTCGAGATCGTGGGTCTGGACGACACCGTGGTGGAGCTGTGCTTCAAGGACAGCGTAAGCCGCATCCGGGGCACCCGCTTCGAGCATCTGGAGGACGACCAGAAGGCGCTGGCCGCGGAGGCCTGGAACCGCCGTGCGATGCTGCGCCAGGGCGGGCTGCTCAAGTACATCCACGGGGGCGAGTATCACGCCTACAACCCGGACGTGATCCAGACCCTGCACAAGGCCGTGCAGACGGGCGATTACGAGGCCTACAAGGAGTTCGCGCGCCTGGTGAACGAGCGCCCCGTGACGGTGCTGCGCGATCTGTTCCGCCTGCGCGATGACGTGGACCCGATTCCGGTCGACGAGGTGGAACCCATCGAATCCATCCTGCCGCGTTTCGACTCCGCGGGCATGAGTCTGGGCGCCCTCTCCCCGGAGGCCCACGAGGCCCTGGCCACGGCCATGAACCGTCTGGGCGGACGCTCCAACTCCGGCGAGGGCGGCGAGGATCCGTCGCGTTACGGCAACGAGCGCATGTCCAAGATCAAGCAGGTGGCCTCCGGCCGCTTCGGCGTCACGCCCCATTACCTGGTCAACGCCGAGGTGCTGCAGATCAAGATCGCGCAGGGCGCGAAGCCTGGCGAGGGCGGGCAGCTGCCCGGCCACAAGGTCAACAAGATGATCGCCGAGCTGCGCTACTCCAGCCCCGGCGTGGCGCTCATCTCGCCGCCCCCGCACCATGACATCTATTCCATCGAGGACCTGGCGCAGCTGATCTTCGACCTGAAGCAGGTCAACCCCAAGGCGCTGGTATCGGTGAAGCTGGTGTCCGAGGCCGGCGTGGGCACGGTGGCCGCCGGCGTGGCCAAGGCCTACGCGGACCTGATCACCATCTCGGGCTACGACGGCGGCACCGGCGCAAGCCCGCTCACCTCCGTGAAGTACGCCGGCACACCCTGGGAGCTGGGCCTGTCCGAGACTCACGTCACCCTGCGCGCCAACGACCTGCGCGACAAGGTACGGCTGCAGACCGACGGCGGCCTCAAGACCGGCCTGGACGTCATCAAGGCCGCCATCCTGGGGGCGGAGAGCTTCGGCTTCGGCACCGGCCCGATGGTGGCGCTGGGCTGCAAGTACCTGCGTATCTGTCATCTCAACAATTGCGCCACCGGCGTCGCCACCCAGGACAACGTGCTGCGCATGCACCACTTCATCGGCCTGCCCGAAATGGTAATGCACTACTTCCGGTTCGTGGCGCGCGAAACACGCGAATGGATGGCCGCCCTGGGCGTGAAGTCGCTCACCGACCTCATCGGCCGCGTCGACCTCCTGGAACGCCTGCCCGGAGAGACGCCCAAGCAGCGCAATCTGGACCTGGACCCGATCCTGTCCGATGGAGGCGTGCCGGAGGACAAGCCGCGCTTTTGCGTGGAGCCCCACAACGCGCCCTTCGACAAGGGCGAACTGGCCGAGCAGATGGTGGCCGACATGCTGAGCGCCATCGAGAACAAGAGCGGCGGCGAGTTCAGCTACGAGATCCGCAACACCCAGCGTTCCATCGGCGCGCGGGTGTCCGGCGAGATTGCCCTGCGCCACGGCAACTACGGCATGTCGGATTCGCCGATCACCGTGCGCTTCAGGGGCACGGCGGGCCAGAGCTTCGGCGTCTGGAATGCCGGCGGGCTGCACATGGTCCTGGAAGGTGACGCCAACGACTACGTGGGCAAGGGCATGGCCGCCGGCAAGCTGGTGATCCGCCCGCCTCGCGAGAGCACCTTCAAGAGCCAGGAGGCCACCATCATCGGCAACACCTGCCTGTACGGCGCCACCGGCGGCAAGTTCTTCGCCGCGGGTCTGGCCGGCGAGCGCTTCGGTGTGCGCAACTCCGGCGCCATCGCCGTGGTGGAGGGCGTGGGCGACCACGGCTGCGAGTACATGACCGGCGGCGTCATGGTGGTGCTCGGCCCCACCGGGGTGAACTTCGGCGCCGGCATGACCGGCGGCTTCGCCTTCGTGCTGGACCAGGACAACGGCTTCGTGGACCGCATCAACAACGAGTTGATCGACATGCACCGGTTGGACACCGAACACATGGAGGCACACCGCAACTACCTGGAGGACCTCCTGCGCGAGTTCGTGACCGAGACCGAAAGCGCATGGGGCGCCGGGATCCTTGAGGAGTTCGACACCTACCTGCACGACTTCTGGCTGGTCAAGCCCAAGGCCTCCGAGCTGCGCAGCCTGCTGGCGAATCTGAGGGCCGCCGCATAGCGGCAGGTACAAGGGCAAAAGTACAAAGTACAAGGGGTTAGGTCCTTTTCCTTGTACCTTTACCCTTGTACCTTGAACCTGCCCTCATGATTCCCCAGCACTTCATCGATGAGCTCCTTGCGCGCACGGACATCGTGGAGGTCATCAACGCGCGCGTGACCCTGAAGAAGCAGGGACGTGAATACGCCGCCTGCTGCCCCTTCCACGGGGAAAAGACCCCATCGTTCTTCGTCAGCCCTGCAAAGCAGTTCTACCACTGCTTCGGCTGCGGCGCGCACGGCACCGCGGTCACCTTCCTGATGGAACACGACAACCTCTCCTTTCCCGAGGCCATCGAGGAGCTGGCGCGTCAGGCGGGGATGGAGGTGCCGAGCGACCCGGGCAGCCGCGAGCGCAGCGAGTCGCACCGGCCCCTGTTCGAGGTACTGGAGGCGGCCGCGGAACACTATGCCAAAGCGCTGCGCCACAGCCCCGAGGCGGTGGACTATCTCAAGACCCGGGGTCTCACCGGCGAGATCGCCCGGGACTACCGCCTGGGTTATGCCGAAGACCGCTGGGACGGACTGCTTTCGTCACTCGTGCCGAAGTACGAGGAACAGCACCTGGTCGATGCAGGGCTGGCCATTCGCAAGGAAGGCGGCAAGGTCTACGACCGCTTCCGGGGCCGCATCATGTTCCCGATCCGGGACAACCGGGGCCGCGTCACCGGCTTCGGCGGACGCATTCTGGGTCAGGGCGAACCCAAGTACCTGAACTCGCCCGAGACCCCCGTGTTCCACAAGGGCAACCAGCTCTACGGCCTGTTCGAGGCCCGGCGCGCCAATACCCGCCTTGAACGGCTGCTGGTGGTGGAAGGCTACATGGATGTCATCGCGCTGGCCCAGCACGGCATCACCCACGCCGTGGCCACCCTCGGCACCGCCACCACTCGTGAACACCTGGAACGCCTGTTTCGCGTCGTGCCCCGGCTGGTGTTCTGCTTTGACGGCGACGCCGCGGGCCGCAAGGCAGCCTGGCGTGCGCTGGAACAGGCCCTGCCGGTCATGCGTGACGGCCGGGAGGCGGCTTTCCTCTTCCTGCCGGAGGGCGAGGATCCGGACAGCCTCGTGCGCAGCATCGGTGCCGAAGGCTTCTCCCGCCTCGAGGCCGGCGCGCAGGCCCTCACCGACGCCTTCCTGGAACAACTCGGGGAACGCTTCGACACCACCACCCGTGAGGGTCGGGCACGACTGGGCACCGAGGCCGCCCGCCTGCTCACGGCCATGCCCGAGGGGCTCCTCAAGGCCCAGCTGGTGAACGATCTGGCGCGCCTCTGTGGCGTTTCCCCGCAGGATTTCTCCTCACGGGCGGCCGAAACGCCGCACCCGCAGCCCGATTCCGGACGCCGCCCGTCCGCTGCCGGCCAACGTCCGTCGTCCCGGCGCCTGACGGTCACGCCGGTGCGTCTGGCCCTGTCCCTGATCCTCCAGGACCCCGCCCTGGCAGGCGAAATCAAGGACTGGCGCTTCCTGCAGCACAGTGACGTGGCCGGATCGGGCCTGCTTGCCCAGGTCATTGAAACCCTGGAAAACGCCCCAAACTTGACCACAGCGGGCCTGCTGGAACGATGGCGCGGGAGCGATGAGGGCCGCTTTCTACTAAAATTGGCCCAATGGCGACCACCCCCGGGAGATGACGCCGCGCCCGCCCGCATGCTGAACGACGCCATCAGCCGGCTGCGCGCCCTGCAGGACGAACAGCGTGCCACGGCCCTGCTGGACAAGGCAGCCCGCGAACCCCTGAGCGACGCGGAGAAAAGCGAACTCAAAGCCCTTCTGGCCACCCGAAAAGGGGCGGAAGGGGGCGGTGAATCTGGAAGCAAGCCCCCCTGAGGGCTATAATAAGCGGTTTGGCTTCGGCCCAAGTTCAAAGTTTCGGGTACCAGCAAGATATGGATCACGCAGAACAGCAGTCACGTCTCAAAGAGCTCATTGCCAAAGGCAAGGAACAGGGCTTCCTGACCTATGCCGAGGTCAACGACCACCTGCCCGACACCATCGTCGATCCCGAGCAGATCGAAGACATCATCGCCATGATCAACGACATGGGGATCACGGTGCATGAACAGGCCCCGGACAGCGACACCCTGATCCTGTCCGACAGCAGCGTGTCCGCGGACGAGGACGCCGCCGAGGAGGCCGCCGCCGCGCTGGCTTCCGTGGACAGCGAATTCGGTCGCACCACCGATCCGGTGCGCATGTACATGCGC
>NZ_MVBK01000138.1 GCF_002000365.1 Thioalkalivibrio denitrificans
GGACATGCTTCGCTCCTTCCTGAGAGCCTCCCACGCTTTACCTGTGAACAACCTGTTGGGGTAACACAGCTAGTCTTGCGACAACACCAGCACCCCGGGGTTCGTTTCCCACACTGTCGCCCCGAACTACCGCACACTGCAAGCACCGGGGCAGCGGACGACTTAACCCGGACATGGCACCAGGGTGTCCCGGCGCCGGACACACCTATAATCAAAAATTCGACCCCCGCATCGCCTTCCGTTTGCGGCCCGTTCTTCGGACCTGTCGATTTTCGCCTTCACTGATCGACTCAGGCATGGACCGGGCAAACGGATCGGAGGCGCAACACATGGCTCAGGAACAGATTGTGATACTGGTCGCCACCCGCAAGGGGGCGTGGTTGTTTCACGGCGACACCGCGCGCCGCACATGGCGCGCGGACGGACCCCATTTCCTGGGGCACATCATCCATCACCTGGTCCTGGACCCCCGCGACCGCCGCACCCTGCTCGCCGCCGCGAAGACCGGGCACCTCGGGCCAACCATCTTCCGCTCCATGGACATGGGCCGCAGCTGGAACGAAGCGGTGCGTCCGCCGGCCTTTTCCCCGGAGTCCGGCGGCGCTGGCCGGGCCGTGGATCACACCTTCTGGCTCACCCCCTGCCACGCCGATGAGCCGGAGGCCTGGTACGCGGGCACCTCCCCCCAGGGCCTGTTCCGCTCGGAGGACGGCGGCATCACATGGACCCCGTTCTCGACCATCAACGAGGACCCGCAGTACCGCCAATGGATGGGCACCGTGCAGGACGGCACCCCGGACGGCCCCAAGCTGCACTCCATCCTCGTCGATCCCCGCGACCCCCGGCATCTCTACTTCGCCATGTCCGGGGGCGGCGTTCACGAGTCACTGGATGGCGGGCGCACCTTCACGCCGCTGGTCGAGGGCATGGAAGTGGTGGAAGGTTTCGATCCCGCAGAGGTCACCTTCCACGATCCCCACTGCGTGCGCATGTGTCCGGCGAATCCCGACCGTCTCTACCAGCAGAACCATTGCGGCATCTACCGGCTCGACCGTCCGGCCCGCCGATGGACACGGATCGGCCGGACCATGCCGCCGGAGGTGGGCGACGTGGGGTTTCCCATGGCTGTCCATCCCCGCGATTCGGACATGGCCTGGGTGTTCCCCATGGACGGCAACGACGTCTGGCCGCGCACCTGCCCCGAAGGCAGACCCGCCGTCTACGCCACCCGCGACGGTGGGCAGCGCTGGGAACGCCTCGCCGGGGGGCTGCCCGAGGCGCAGGCGTGGTGGACGGTCAAGCGCCAGGCCATGAACACCGACACACTGGACCCGGTGGGGCTGTACTTCGGCACCACCAGCGGCGAACTGTGGATGAGTGCGGATGAAGGCGTGCAATGGTCCTGCATCGCCCGGCACCTGCCCGAGATCTACGCCGTGGAAGCGGCACTGCTGCCATAGGGCCGACGCCATCATGAACGTACTCATTCCCACGCCGCTGCTTTCCTACACGGGCCGTGCGCATGTTGAGGCCCATGGCGCCACGCTCGGGGAACTCATGGACGACCTCGATCGGCGCTATCCGGGCATCCGCTTCCGCGTGATCGACGAGCAGAACCGCATACGCCCGCACATGCGATTCTTCATCAACCAGGAGGCGGTCTTCGACCTGTCGTCGCCGCTGTCCGAGGACGACGAGGTGGTGATCGTGCAGGCACTGAGCGGCGGTTGAGCGGGGTGCCGTGACGAGGCGTCTGACGCACCCGTAGGAGCGGCGACCCGGCCGCGAACCGCCGTGCCTCCGATGGGCGCCGCCTTCGGCCCGGGGCGGTCCTCCTACATGCAGCCCCGAGCAACTCGCAGACGGGACCTGCTCCTAGTGGTGATGTGCAGTCCCATAGGTCGACAGCGCCCAGAGCTTGAAGGCGAAGATGGCGATGTAGACCAGTATGGGCGCCGCAGCCCAGAGGCTGACCTTCAAGCGCAGTCCTGCGTCGGAAACCAGCAGTCCGGCGCGTTTCCACGTAAGCGCCAGCGACCACGCCATCCCCAGGTAGGCAATCAGGGCCAGATAACCAAGCCAGGGGTCGCCGCGCGAGGCCAGAGGCTCCAGTGACAGCGTGCTGCCCGCCAACCCGGCGAACTCATTGACCAGCGCATGGGCATCCCGCGTGACAAAGCGGGTGACGGTGTGCGGCACCAGGCCGAGAATCGCCACGGGCGTGAGGCCGTACACGAGCGTCTGCCTCAGTGCGTCCGGCGCCACCCCGGCAATACGGGCGGCCCGCCCATAGCCGATCCGTGCGGCACCCAGCGTCAAGACGATGGCCAGGGCGAAACCCAGAAATCGGCCGATGTTGAAGGCCTCGGGCGAGACGTGCAGCGCACCCTGCAGCCATGCTCCGGCCACGTTCCAGGGCAGGTGATCACTCAGCCCGCTGTGCTGCAGTCCGTGCAACATCTGCACGGCGACGCCGGCCACGGCGAGAATCATCAGCAACACCCAGTAGTCGGAGGAGCCGCCCCGCCTGATGGGGTTGACCAGTGCCGTGCCCGGCAAACGCATCTGTACACGCACGCTGTCGCAGGCCTGCACACAGTCCATGCACAGCGTGCACTGCTCCATGTTGTTGTTGGCCTCGAAACGAAACGGCGAGAGCTTGTAGGTGCATGTCTTGGCACAATCGAAATCGCGGCAGGATCCGCAATCCCGCGACTCGGTGGTGATCTGCATCGCGCCCAGCTTGCCATGCACCGCCAGGAGTCTTCCGAGCGGGCAGAGGTGCTTGCAGTAGGACATGCCGGAAAACACATAGAAGCTGACGAACGCGAGCACCGTGAACCCGAGAAAATACCACGCGGTCACGACGGTCGAACGGGTCAGGGCCCCGGGCATGGTGTAGTGGATGAACCAGTAACCGAGCACCAGGACCAACAGGCCGATTCCGCCGCCTCGCAGCATCGCCGGGAACCGGCGCTTGAGGCCGACACGCGTCAGCCATCTGCCGACGAAACCGTGGGGGCAGATTGCGCAGAACACGTTGCCGAGGGTGGGTGTCACCAATACGGTCAGCAAAGGCCAGAACAGGCCCCAGAACAGCAGCAGAGTGAGTCCGCTCCGGCTGTCCGGGCGGCTCAGCCCGTGAACGATTCCCAGGATCAGCAGGCTCAGCACCACCAGTCTGAGGGCGGTCAGCGGAACGGGGCTGCGCAGCAGCCTGCCCAAGACAGGCGTTGCCGTGATATCCCAGCGTCCGCGGACGGACCCGGCCCTGCCGACGGCACCGGGCGATCTTCTGATCAGGATCTCTTCCTTCACTGAACTCCCCTCACGCACTCCGCGGACCGCGTCCCGTGTCGATCACAAAGTTTCTTGCTGTGATCCCCGCGACATACGCGGGTTAAAATGTGCCCTTGATGCCCGCGTAGTAGTAACGGGCACCCGGGTCGTCGGGGGTGCCGCGGAAGGCCATGTTGTCCGGCATCTTCCTGTCGAACAGGTTGTCCACACCGCCGAAGAGACTGATCGACGACGAGAACCTGTGGTCCAGGTGGAGGCTGGTCGTGGTGAATCTGCTGTTATAGTTTTCGGCGTCGGGGATCCCGGGGTCGGGCGCCCAGAAGTCTTCCAGGTGGCGAACCCTGAATTCGATCGCCGTTCTACCGAAATGCCGGCTGGCGCCGATGCGCGCCTGCCAGCGCGGGCGGTCGGTCAGGCGTTCATCGAGCGTGGTGTCCCTTGCATCGATATACTCCGCTCCGAAATGAATGCGGCTGACATCGCTTGGCATCAGATCCATGAGCAACTCAGCACCCCTGATCGTCGCCTTGTCCACATTCTGGTAGACCAGTTCCGTTCTGCCGTTCACCAGGTCTCCGGTGGCCTGGGAGGCCACCAGGTCCCTGAGCCTGGAGTCATGGACGATCAATTCCACCCGACCCTGGCGGAAACGGTACGTGACCGCCGCCTCCGTGGTGACCGACTTTTCCGGCTTAAGATCTTCGTTGCCGCGAATGAGGAAAGCTCCGCGCACCATGTCCTGCATGTAAAGATTCAGCAGCGTGGGCGCCCTGAATCCGGTGCCGTGGCTGACACGAAACCCCCAGTCCCCCGGCCGCCAGGCGAGCGTGGCCCGCGGATTGAAGGTGTCGCCGAAGTCGCTGTAGTTGTCGTAGCGCCCGCCAAGTGTCAGTTCCACGGTGTCGGTGATGCTCCATTGATCCTGGGCGAACAGGTGTGTCACTTCCCTGTCTACCGCTCCGGAGAGCGTGCTGATCTCGACATCGTCATAGCGATAGCCGGCGCCAACGTTGAAGAAATGCCCTTCGAATGCTTCCCAGGCATAGGTGAGTTCCGACTGGTATTGATCGAAGTCGGTGGTCTCATCCTCGGCCGTGCCGCGATTGACGGTCGCGCTGCTGGTCCCGTAACCCAGGTTCACATCAAGCAGGCCGGCGCCCACGACATCGGAGTAACTGCCGCCCACGAAATAGCGTGTCTCACGTTCGAGCTGGTCGTAGGGGTTGCCGAACCTGTCCAGGCCGACGCCCTTGTCGTCCTGTTCCACGTACTCCAGGGTGAGCCCCATGTCAGCGCCCGTGTCCAGCGTGAAGCGGCCGTCGTAATTGAGAAACAGTCGGTTTTCCTCTCTCAGGTCCGTGTCGACACTGTCCTTGTCGACACGGAACGGCTCCCTGTACTTCGCCTCCAGCCCGACGCGATGCCGCGTCCTGGGGCTGGCCCAACCACTGGAAAGGTGCAGCAGGGCGGTCTCACGCTGGCCGTCCCCGGTGCCGCCCAGGGTGAGTTTCGCCTGCGTGGGCGGCCTGTCCATGGCGCGCCGAGTGATGATGTTGATGACACCGCCCAGGGCTTCCGAGCCGTACAGGGCCGACATCGGACCCCGGACGATCTCGATCCGCTCGATGTCCTCCAGCGACAGGTTGTTAACGTTGCTGCCCGCATACTTTTCCGTGCGGCGCATCCCGTCCACCAGGATCAGGGTGTGGCCGGAATCGAATCCGCGCAGGGAGACGTTTGCACTGCTTCCGGTATCGCGTACCAGCATGCCGGTCGCGAACTGCAGGACCTCCGCTACGCTTCGGCCTGAAAACCGCTCGATGCTCTCCCTGGAGATGACCTGAACCGACGCGTTTACGTCTTCCACCGGCTGCTCGGTACGCGTGGCCGAGACAATGACCTCGTCGAGACCCGCGGTCTCACTCCAGGCGGTGTGACTTGCGGCAAACAGCAGGGTGGCGGACATTCCCGCCATGAGGACCGAACGTTTGATTTTTCTCACTGATCCATCTTTCCGGCACGTGAATTGATGTCCGCGGGACCGCGGGGGGCCACATGCAGGAAGCAATATCGGGACCAACCGGGAATGCGCCTGCGGGCACGCCTTCTTGCGGGCGTCGGCGATGGAATTGCGGCATTTGCCGCGGTGACGGGGGATTTGCCGCATCCCGGGCAAGCTCGGAGGGTGTGACGGAAAAGAGCGCGATGCACGCGGTTCGGCAACGGAGAACTCGAACGGGACGCCGAGACCGCTCACCGTCGGTGCCGGCATGAATGACTATACTTTTTGAACAGACACCCGAAGTGCTCGGAACCGTATGCACGAGCGAGGAGGGATTCATCATGACACGCAAGATACTTGTCACGGCCGTTCTGGCCGCGGCCGTTTCCACGACGGCCCTGGCCCAGGACAGCGCCACGTTCAACTACCCCGTGCTGATTCCCGAGGTCGCCCTGGAGGCGGCTCAGGCGGCCTTGACCAACTGCCGCGACAGCGGTTACCAGGTGGCAGTGGCTGTCGTTGACAGGGGCGGCAACACGCAGGTGCTGCTGCGTGACCGCTTCGCCGGCGCCCATACGCCGGACACCGCCGTCGGCAAAGCATGGACAGCGGTCAGCTTTCGGACCAATACCACGGATCTGATGGACATCTCCCAGCCCGGCAGGCCCTCCAGCGGTATCCGGGACCTGCCCGGCGTGGTGATCCTGGGCGGCGGCATGCTGATCGAGCAGGCGGGTTCCATCGTCGGCGGCATCGGCGTATCCGGCGGGCCCACCGGCGAGGCGGACGACGCCTGCGCCAAGGCCGGAATCGACAAGATTCGCGACAAACTGGCTCTTTAGAACCAACCGGATGCGAGGAGCCTGTCGGACTTAGGCTGCTCCTACTGCG
>NZ_MVBK01000139.1 GCF_002000365.1 Thioalkalivibrio denitrificans
CATCGGCCCCACCAGCCAGGGGCGCGGCTCCTCTCCCTGCGGGAGCTGCGACAGCGCGATCTCCAGTTCGTAGAGGGATTCGTTGCGGGCCTCGTCGATGCGCGGCGCCTGGCTGGTGGGGCCGATGAACATGCCGGAGAAGAGATAGGACAGCCCAGGATGGTGCTGCCAGAAGGTCACCAGCGAGCCCAGCAGGTCGGGCCTGCGCAGCAGCGGGCTATCCGCAGGCAGCGCCCCGCCCAGGGTCACGTGATTGCCGCCTCCGGTGCCCGTATGGCGGCCGTCCAGCATGAACTTCTCGGTCCCGAGCCGGGACTGGCGGGCCTCCTCGTAGAGGGCCACGGTGTTGTCCCGCAACTGCTCCCAGTTGGCCGCTGGGTGAATGTTTACCTCGATCACCCCCGGGTCGGGTGTGACCAGCAGGCGCGCAATGCGCGGATCCCGGGGCGGCTCGTATCCCTCCAGCACCACCGGCAGGCCCAGCCTGGAGGCCGCCGCCTCCACGGCGGAGACCAGTTCCAGGTAGTGTTCAAGGAAGTTCAGCGGCGGGAGGAACACGTGCAGGCGCCCTTCCCGGGCCTCCACGCACAGGCTGGTGTGGGGGACCTCCGTCCAGCGGGTATCGTCCGGATCGTCACCGGAGACCTGGGGCTGGAGGCCGGTGTCGCTTCTCGGGTCCTCCGGGGCCACGCGCTCACTGTAGCGGCGCGCCACCTCGCCGTAGTAATCACCCAGTTCCGGGCGCGGCTCGAACAGGTCGGGCGGGGGAGGCTCGTCCCGCTCGGCGGACGCCTTCCAGGGCAGGCTGTCGAGCGGCAGGCGCAGGCCCATGGGTGAATCGCCCGGGATCAGGAACAGGCGACCCCGGCGAAACGCCCACAGGCCGCTGCGCCAGTGGTCCAGTTCGTGGTCCCACGAGATCGGCAGCGCGTAACCCACCGGTTCGTCCAGGCCCTTGGACAGCACGCGGGCGAGCCGCTGACGCTCGGCGGGGCTCTTGAGGTCGGCCTCCAGCGGATCCCGGTTGACGGGTTCGTTGCCCTCGCGCCAGAGGTAGTAGAGCGGGTCCTCGTAGGCGGGGACCAGGTAGCGGTCGGGGATCCCCAGGTGGTGTGCCACTTCCCGGGCCAGCGCCAGGGCCTCGTCTCGGCCGTGACCGTAGTCGCGGCTGATGTCCGCCATGAACGCGGGATCGCGCCATACGGGCACGCCGTCCTTGCGCCAGAAACACCCCAGTGACCAGCGCGGCAGCGGCTCTCCCGGATACCACTTGCCCTGCCCATGGTGAAACATGCCCCCGGGACCGAAGCGCCGCAGCAGTCGGCCGGCCAGTTCCCGGGCCAGCCTGCGCTTGTGGGGGCCGTCGGCCCGCGTGTTCCACTCCGCGGCCTCCATGTCGTCGATGGACACGAAGGTGGGTTCACCGCCCATGGTCAGGCGCACGTCGCCGTCCAGGAGATCCTGATCCACCTTGTGGCCCAGGGCATCGATGGCCGCCCACTGGTCGTCGCTGTAGGGCCTGGTGACCCGGGGGTCCTCGTGGATGCGGCGGACCCGGTTCTCGTGCTCCAGTGATACCTCGCACACCTCGGTGTAGCCGGTAATGGGCGCGGCGCTCAGGGGGCTCGGGGTGCAGGCCAGCGGGATGTGGCCCTCGCCCGCGAATAGCCCGGAGGTGGGGTCCAGCCCGATCCAGCCGGCACCGGGCACAAACACCTCGGCCCAGGCGTGCAGATCCGTGAAATCCGCCTCGGGGCCGGAAGGACCGTCCAGGGATTTCTCGTCCGCCGTGAGTTGCACCAGGTAACCGGACACAAAGCGCGCCGCGAGCCCCAGGTGTCGCAGGATCTGCACCAGCAACCATCCGGAATCCCGGCAGGAGCCGATGCCCCGCTCAAGGGTTTCCTCGCAGGTCTGCACGCCCGGCTCCATGCGCACGCTGTAGGCGATGTCCTGCTGCAGCCTGCGGTTGAGGTCCACGAGGAAATCGACGATGCCTCGCGGCTCCCTGCTCGTCTGTGCGAGCCACTCGGTCAGGAGGGGTCCGCTCTCGGTGATCTCCAGATAGGGAATGAGCTCCTTGGCGAGGATGCCGTCATACGCGAAGGGGAAATGCTCCGCGTACTTCTCCACGAAGAAATCGAAGGGATTGATGACGGTCATCTCCGCCACCAGGTCCACCGTCACCGAGAGCTCCCGCATCGCCTCGGGAAACACCGCCCGAGCAAGGAGATTGCCGAACGGATCCTGCTGCCAGTTGATGAAATGCTGCTCCGGCCGTATGCCCAGCGAATAGGACACGATGGGCGTGCGCGTGTGCACCGCCGGCCGCAGCCTGATCACATGCGGCGAAACCCGCACCCTGCGATCAAAGCGGTACACCGTCCGATGATTGAGCGCGACGCGTATGGCCATGGGCACTCCTGGTCATCACTGTTGATAAAGCCTCAACGCGAAGACGCACGAAGGGGATGAAGCAAGGATAAAAGCAAATGTTCTCTCGCAAAGACGCAAA
>NZ_MVBK01000140.1 GCF_002000365.1 Thioalkalivibrio denitrificans
TCGCGCACCGCCACTTGGCGCGATTTCTACCTGCGACACCAGCAGCGTGGCCTGTCAAAGATCCAGGCCCTGGTCGCCTTGGCCAGAAAACTTGCCCGGGTGGCCTTCGCCCTGCTCAGAAACCAATCCCAGTACCAACCAAAAACACCTCAGCAGGCTTGTGCGGAGACATAGAATCTCCTACAACAAGCATCGCAGGACATGCTTCGCTCCTTCCCGAGAGCCTCCTGCGCCTTACTTTTGAACAATCTGTTGGGGTAACACAGCTAGGATTTCGGTCGGGCCCCCGGCCCCCGCAGCAGCAGCGCCGCCAGTCCAAGGAACAGCACCGAGCCGAATCCCCACACCCAGGCATAGCCGATCATGTCGCCCCAGGGGGCCAGCGCGTAGGCGACTGCGAGCACCGCCCAGACGATCACCACGGGTACGATGAGCCAGAAGTCCTCGTTCATGTGTCTCTCTCCTCAGTGATGGCCGCCGCCGCCGACGGCGGTGACGGGCAGGGCGTTCATGAGTTCGAAGCCGACCGCGGTGAAGACGTACATGGCGCCGACGATGATGGCGACGGACACGGGCCCCACCCAGGCGGCCATGCCCGGTGAAGGCGCGCGTTCGCCCCAGGACGCGGCGACGGCGAGTCCGGCGGGGTCGGATACGGCTCCGCGCGCCCTGAGCAGCGACATGGCCACGCCGGCACCGAATACCGCCAGGGCCAGCGCCATGAGCGTGCCGCCGATCATGACCGCGCCCATGAGGGTGTGCCACAGCGCCGGCGCGTGACCCATGTAGTCGATGACGAACACGCGCCGCGGCACGCCCAGGTAGCCGGCGGCCACCCCCGCCATGCCGAAGAGCACGACCCCCACGAAGGCGAGCCATGGCATCCAGCGCAGCCACTCGGGCCGCCAAAGCGGGCGTCCGCCCATGGCGGGGAGCATCACCGAGAAGGCGGCCAGCAGCGTGATGCTCACGGTGCCCAGGGTGAAGAAGTGGAAGTAGCCGGGCACGAAGAAGGTGTCGGACAGGAGCGGTGCCAGCTGCTCCTGGATCAGCACGAACGCGAACACGATGCCGAACCCCATGCTGAGCATGGCCACCGCCATGGAGGACATCGCGGGATGACGCCAGGGCAGTACGCGCATCCAGCCGAACAGCCCGCGTCCGCCCTGACTGCGTGCGTAGACCTCCAGCGAGACCACGATGATCAGGAACGCGGTGAGCGTGGGCACGCTCACGAACAGCGACAGCAGCGAGCCCGTCACGCGCACCACGCCGGGCAGGTCCGGCTCCAGGAACATGTGATAGAGCGAGGTGGGCGGCACGAACACCAGGTACATGGAGAACACGATCTTGGAGAAGCGGTCGCCGAACACGGACTTCACGCCGGTGAGCGCACGTACCAGCACGTACCAGAGGATCACCGTGGCCATCAGCGGCAGGTAGTGCATGTTGTGGAACACGATGTGCCAGTTGGTGCCGTGATTGGTGGGCATCGGTCCGAGGCCGAGCGCCCAGAGCGTGCCGGGCATGAAGGTGTAGAGCGCGGCGAAGCCCGTGACCATGAGAAAGCCCGCCCACGTGAACAGCGCGAAACCCACCGCCGAGAGCCGTTCCTGGGTGCCCTCCCATCGGGGTGCCAGCAATGTGGCGATGGCGGTGGCGGGCAATACGATCAGCCCGAGCCCCAGGAGCAGGTAGCCCAGGTTGAACACCAGCAGCGCGCCTGGCGCATCTCCCGCCAGGTCCGGCGCGCCGTCGTAGAGCAGCGGTGTACCCATGTGGGCGCCGGCCATGCTGAAGCCGAAGCCAGCCAGCATCAGCGCAAAGCCCGCCCACGCGAGTCTGCGGCGGGCAAGCCCGCGCCCCTGCTCCACGGCCGAGAAGCCGAGCAGCAGCGCCGCCTGGGCGATGAACAGCCAGTAGAAGAAGATGCCGACACCGTGCACGGTGAGGAAGCGGTAGCCGGTATCGGGGACGACGTCGATGAGCCCGCCACGGCCCAGCGCGGTGAGAAATCCGCCGAGAATGCCGAGGGCCAGTGCCGCGAAGGCCACGGCACTCATGGCCACCAGCAGGCGGCGGTCGGAATCCCCGAGGGCCTGGAAGCGTTCCTTGTATGTTGCGCTCATGATCAGACCACCTCGATTGTTGCCTGCATGTAGTCGTGGGCCGCGCCGCAGTAGAAGGTGCAGTACACCAGGTACGTGCCCTTGCGGTGGAAGGTGATGTCCATCTCCGCGACACGACCCGGGCGCAGGCGCACCATGCGCCCGCCCCGGCCGAACTGGATGGAGGCGCCGTGGGAGACGTCGAGCGCCATCATGCGGAAGCGATAGGGTTGGCCTGCGTCGACACGCAGTTTCGACGGCAGGTAGTACCACATGCCGGCGGCCAGGTAGACGTCGATGGCGTCACCGTTCTGTCCGTGGTCCGCTTCGTGGCCGTGATCGGCGTGGTCGTCGGCGCCATGGTCGATGTCGCCATGATCCATGCCGGTGTGATCGTCGTGGGCGTGATCCGGCGTTCCATGGTCCATCTGCCCGTGGTCCATGTGTCCATGGTCCATTTGCCCGTGGTCCATGGCGCCGTGATCCATGCCGTGGCCGCCCCTGTGGTCCATGGCGCCGTGATCCATGGTGCCGTGGCCCATGTCGTGGCCGCCCCCGTGATCCATTCCGTGATCGCCCCCGTGGTCCCCGTGCCCGTCACCGGGCATCGGCCCGAGTTGTCTGGGGTACACCGTCCCGTCTTCCAGCCGGTAGCGTTCGATGAAAGCCTGGGTCTTGCGGGTGAACGCCTCGGCGTCGGGGCCGTGGGACGCGTCACCATGTCCGCCGTGCCCGCCATGATCTCCGTGGCCGGCTCCGTGTGAGTCATGACCGCCCGCCAGCGAGCGGGCGAACGGCAGGGGCGCTGCCCCGTAGGCGGCCCAGAGGCCGTAGAGGCTGACCGCGCCGAAGCCCAGCGCGGTGATGAAACCCCTTCGGGTGGTGAAATGCGGTTTGTCGGACATGGGCGTTCCCCGGTCTCGTGCGGTTTGTGGGTCACATCCTGCATCGGGTTGCCCGACAGGAAGCTGACCGCAACATTACATCGCTGTAATCTTTGTTCCGGACGCATCAAAGGCGGGCAGAATGGCCCCTGACGCGCACCGCCCACGGAGTCAGTTGTGAAGATCCTGATCGTCGAGGACGAACCCAAGACCGGCGAATACCTGCGCAAGGGCCTCGGCGAGGCGGGCTTCGTGGTGGATCTCGCACGCAACGGGCCCGACGGGCTGCACCTGGCGCAGACCGGCGACCACGACCTGCTGATCCTGGACGTGATGCTCCCCGGGCTGGACGGCTGGGCCCTGCTGCAGGCGGTGCGCGAGGCGGGTTCGGAGACGCCCGTGCTGTTCCTGACCGCCCGGGACGAGGTTGAGGACCGGGTGCGCGGGCTGGAGCTGGGGGCCGACGATTACCTGGTCAAGCCCTTTGCGTTCTCGGAACTGCTGGCACGGGTGCGCACACTGCTGCGCCGCGGCCGCGCCAAGGAGCCCGAGATCCTGCGCGTGGCGGATCTCGAGCTGGATCTGCGCCGGCGGCGCGCGGTGCGGGGCGGCGCACGCATCGATCTCACCGCCAAGGAGTTCGCCCTGCTGGAACTGTTCCTGCGCCGCCAGGGGGAGGTGCTGCCGCGCATGCTGATCGCCTCCCAGGTATGGGACATGAACTTCGACAGCGACACCAACGTCATCGAGGTGGCGGTGCGCCGTCTGCGGGCGAAGGTGGACGATCCCTTCGAGCGCAAGCTCATCCGCACCGTGCGCGGCATGGGCTACACGCTGGATGCGGACGAGTCGGCATGAGCGCGGGCGGCCCGCGCAGTCTCTCGCTCACCGCCCGGTTCGCAATTCTCTTTGCGGTCTTTTCCGCCGCCGTGCTGCTGGTGGCGGGCCTGTTGTTCCAGCAGGCGATGGATGAGCACTTCGAGGAGCTGGACGCCCATGAACTCGCGGCGGCGCTTGCCGTGGTGGAAGGGCTGGTGCGCCGAACCGCTGGCGACGAGGCGTTCGCGGCATTGCCGGCGCGGCTCGGCGACGCCCTCTCCGGACGGGAGATGGTGGACGTGCTGGTGTTCGACGAAGAAGGTCGCGAGCTGTTCATGACTCGCCCGGAACCCTTTGCATCAAACTTCGATGCGGCCCCGCAAGCGCAGGGCGGGCTGCGCCGCTGGGAGCACGAGGGCGTGCGCTACGTGGGACGCGAGGCCGTGTTCACGGCGCCCCTGGCGGAACCGCGCAGCCTGCGCGTGATCGCGTCGCTCGATACCTCCCATCACGAGCACTTCATGAGCGAGTTCCGACGCCAGCTCTGGGTGAAGATCTCGCTGACCGCCCTGCTGGCCGCGTTGCTTGGCTGGGTGGCCGTGCGCCGGGGACTTTCCCCCTTGAGGCGCGTGACCGAGACCTCCGCGCAGCTGTCCGCGGAACGGCTCGGCGAGCGGCTGCCGCATGAGGGGGCTCCCGCCGAGATCAGAGAACTGCTGGATGCCTTCAACGGCATGCTCGACCGGCTGGAGGGACAGTTTCGCCGCCTGAGTGAATTCTCCGCCGACATCGCTCACGAACTGCGTACCCCGGTCTCGAACCTGATGACTGAAACCCAGGTAGCGCTTTCGCGGGCGCGCAGTGCGGACGAGTACCGCGAGACGCTGCATTCCAACCTGGAGGAGTTCGAGCGCATGGCGCGCATGATCTCGGACATGCTCTTTCTGGCCAAGGCGGACGACGGCATGCTGCCGCGCCCGGCAGAGCGGATTGCCCTGGAGGCGGAGGCGCGTGCCCTCATGGAATTCTACGAGGCGCTGGCCGAGGAGCGCGGCGTGAAGATCCGGCTCACCGGTGCGGCCACCGTGGCGGGCGATGCCCTCATGCTGCGCCGGGCGCTGTCCAACCTGCTCTCCAACGCCCTGCGCCACACCCCCGAGGGAGGCACCGTGGAGATCCGCATCGAGAACGTTGCCGATGCGGTGCACATTTCCGTGGAGAACCCGGGAACGACCATCCCGCCGGATCGTCTGGCGACGGTGTTCGACCGCTTTCGCCGCGTGGACGCGGACCGCTCGGGTCGGGGAGAGGGGGCGGGCCTGGGGCTGGCGATCACGCGTTCCATCGTGCAGGCCCACGGCGGCGACGTGACAGTGCGTTCTTCCAACGGGCTGACCGTCTTCACCATCCGCCTGCCTGCCGGATGACGCGTCCATCCGAAGGGCCGGGCATCATGTTCGGCGTTCTTGCTTCCGATTTGCAGGGGTGTTGAACGCAGAGGACGCGGAGGCGCGGAGGACGCAAAGAAATCCATAACGTAAAACCCTCTGCGTCCTCCGCGTCTCTGCGTCCTCTGCGTTATCAGCCGAGGTCCGTACGTACTGAGTTCAGTCGCGGACCCACGGGACTTGTCCCGCCGCTATACTGGGCCTCCGTACGATTCACTGCCCCGGAGTGACGCCATGACCCGCATCGGAACACCCCTGTCTCCCTCGGCCACCCGCGTGATGCTGCTGGGGGCGGGCGAACTGGGCAAGGAGGTGATCATCGCGCTGCAGCGCCTGGGCGTGGAGGTGATCGCGGTGGACCGTTATGAGAACGCACCGGGACATCAGGTGGCCCACCGCGCGCACGTGATCACCATGACCGATGCGGCGGCGCTTCGTGAACTGGTGGAGCGCGAGAAGCCGGATCTCATCGTGCCGGAGATCGAGGCCATCGCCACCGACGAACTGGCGCGCATCGAGGCCGAAGGGCTGGCCCGTGTGATCCCCACGGCGCGCGCCGCGCAGCTCACCATGAACCGGGAGGGCATCCGGCGGCTGGCGGCCGAGGAACTGGGTCTGCCGACCTCCGGCTACGCCTTCGCTGATTCGCTGGAGTCACTGCGCGAGGCGGTGGACGCGGGGATCGGTTATCCCTGCATCGTCAAGCCCGTGATGTCGTCCTCCGGCAAGGGGCAGTCCCTGGTGCCGGATGCATCGGCACTGGAGACGGCCTGGGCGTATGCCGGCACCGGCGGGCGTGTCAACCGCGGTCGCGTGATCGTCGAGGCAGTGGTGGAATTTGACTTCGAGATCACGCTGCTCACGGTGCGCGCACTGGACAGCGCGGGCGACGTGGTCACGCACTTCTGCGAGCCCGTGGGCCACCGGCAGGTGAAGGGCGACTACGTGGAAAGCTGGCAGCCCCAGCCCATGAGCGACGCGGCGCTGGCGCGTGCCCGGGAGATGGCGGAGGCCGTCACCGGCGCGCTGGGTGGTCAGGGGATCTTCGGTGTGGAGTTCTTCGTGCGCGGCGACGACGTCTGGTTCAGCGAGGTGAGTCCGAGGCCGCACGATACGGGTCTGGTAACGCTCGCCACCCAGTGGCAGAGCGAATTCGAACTCCACGCGAGAGCCATCCTCGGCCTGCCCGTTGACACCGGCCTGCGCAACCCCGGCGCGAGCGCCGTGATCTACGGCGGCATGGACGCGAAGGGCGTCGCTTTTGAGGGCGTGAACGAGGCACTGGCCGTGCCCGGCACCGACCTGCGCCTGTTCGGCAAGCCCGAGGCCTTCGAACGCCGCCGCATGGGCGTCGCCGTGGCCCACGGCGACGACATCGACGACTGCCGCGCCCGGGCACGCGAGGCGGCGGGGCGGGTGCGGGTTGTCCGTGGGTAAGGCGAAGAGCGGTTTTGCCACAGAGGTCACAGAGGTCACAGAGGGAAAACCGACGTCAAATGCTTTTCCGTTCAATCCTGACAATGGTGTTTCGTTCTGCTTTTTAACTCTGTGACCTCTGTGTCCTCTGTGGCAAAGAAGGTTTTTCTGGGTGCTGGGGTTCGCCTGAACCCACCCCAATCCACGTCTACGATCAGGTGGGGCGCTGCAGCGGTTCTTCGACCTGGCGGCGTTTCTCGGGGCCGGCGAGCAGTTCGATCAGGTCCAGGGCGAAGTCCATGGCGGTGCCGGGGCCGCGGGAGGTGATGACGTTGCCGTCGCGCTGCACGGTCTCGACAGTCAGCGTGGTGTCGTCACCCAGTTCCATGGACTCCAGTACGCCCGGAAAGGACGTGGCCCGCTTGCCCTTGAGCAGGCCGGCGTCGGCCAGCACCTTCGGGGCGGCGCAGATGGCGCCGACGAAGCGGCCCTGTTCGCTGAGCTTGTTCAACAGGCGATGGATGCGCGGGTCGGCATTGAGGTTGTCGGCGCCCGGCAGGCCGCCGGGCAGAACCATGAGGTCGTAGTCGCGGTCCTCGGCCTCATCCAGTGTCTGGTCGGGCAGGATCACCGTGCCGCGCGAGCACTTTATCGGGCCCGGCTCCAGGCCGGCGGTCACCACCTCGAAGCCCGCGCGGCGAAACAGGTCGATCAGGGTGACGGCTTCGAGTTCCTCGCTGCCGTTTGCGAGTGGGATGAGGATGCTTGCCATAGCCGGTTCGCCTCCTTCTTGCGTTTGAGATACTCGCTGACGCTGACCAGTTCCACCCCGGTCTCGGGCATCTCGGCCAGGCGTCGCTCCAATACCGACAGTGTAGCCGCGTAGGGGTGGCCGATGGCCAGGGCGTGGCCCCGTTGCCGGGCCAGCGCCAGCAACCGGTCCCACTGTTCCTCCACGTAGGCCTCGTCGTCCGGGATCGTATCCAGGAAGACGTCGCGCCGGGTGGCGGGCAGTTCGTGCGCCAGGGCCGCCCGCTGGGCAACGGTCTGCGTGGTGGTGCGGCTGTCAACGAAATACAGCTCACCCCGCGTGGCCAGTTCGGCCATGAACCATTCCATGTGCTGCACGTGAGCGGTGAGCAGGCTGCCCATGTGATTGTTCACGCCACGCGCATGGGGCACCGACTCCAGCGCCGTGACGAACGTGGTGCGCATGGTGTCCCGGTCCATGCCCGCCTTGATGCCCCCCGGCCCCAGGGCGTTGCCCTCGGTGGCCTCCATGGGCAGGTGCAGCATGATCTCCTTGCCGGCCTCGTGGCCTTGCAGGGCGAGGGCGCGGGCATGCGGCGTGTGGGGCAGGAAGGCCAGCGTCACGGCGCCCGGCAGGGCGACGGTGCGAACACCCTCGTCCTGCCGGTTGCCCAGGTCATCGATGATGATGGAGATGAAGGGGCGGGTTTCGTGGGCGTGTGCGGTGCCCAGCCAGAGGAGCAGCAGCCCCAGCATCCAGCGCGCCGCTGGCTGCCGGAGCCTTGCCCCCTTGGGGATGTCACCCGTCAGGGCCCGACTCCGATATGCCGGGAACCGACGGGCATCAGCCGCTGCGGGCCTGAAGGATGGTCAGCCCCTTGAGCAGGTTGAGCGCCTCGTAGAGCTGGTAGTCCCGCTGGGCCAGTGACGGCCGCTCCTCGTCGTCCTCCCGGGCCTCTTCCTGGGCGCGCTGGCGCTGCAGGTGGCGAGAGAGGTCGGCCTCGGTCACGGGACGCATGGCGTTGTCGCCGTCCGCCTGGGTCACCTGCAGGCGCTCGAGCTTGATGTCCGGCTCGATGCCTTCGGCCTGGATGGAGCGGCCGTCCGGGGTGTAGTAGCGGGCAGTGGTGAGCTTGAGGGCGGTGTCCTGCTGGAGCGGCAGAATGGTCTGCACGGAACCCTTGCCGAAGGTGCGCGAGCCCATGACCACGGCACGCTGGTGATCCTGAAGCGCGCCGGCCACGATCTCCGATGCGGAGGCGGAGCCTTCGTTCACCAGCACCACCATAGGCGCGCCCTTGAGCACGTCGCCGGGGGAGGCCTGGTAGCGGAACTGCGCGTCGGAGGTACGGCCCTCGGTGTAGACGATCAGGCCTTCCTCGAGGAAGGCGTCCGAAACCCCCACGGCGCCGTTGAGCACGCCGCCGGGGTTGTTGCGCAAGTCCAGAATCAGGCCGCGCAGGCCGTTGCCTTCACGCTGCAGCTTCTGCACTTCCTCCACCAGGTTCTGGGCGGTCTTGGACTGGAAGTTGCTGATGCGCACGTAGGCGAAGCCCGGTTCCAGCATCTCGCTGCGCACGCTGCGCACGCGAATGGTGTCGCGGGTGATGGTAATGCGGATGGGCTGGTCGGCGCCCTCGCGGATGATGGTCAGGGTGATGTCGGTGCCCTTGGGGCCGCGCATCACGTTGACCGCCTCGTTGAGGCTCATGCCCTTCACCGGCTGGTCATCCAGGCGGATGATCAGGTCGCCGGCCCGCACGCCGGCGCGGCTGGCGGGCGTGTCGTCGATGGGCGCGATCACCTTGACGAAGCCGTCCTCCATGCCCACCTCGATGCCCAGGCCGCCGAACTCGCCGCTGGTGCCGATCTGCAGGTCACGGAAATCGCGCTGGCTCAGGTAGCTGGAATGCGGGTCCAGGCCCTGGAGCATGCCGCGGATGGCGTTCTCCAGCAGGGTGGCATCGTCCACCTCTTCAACGTAATGGCGCTTGATGCGCATGTAGACGTCCGTGAAGGTGCGCAGGTCCTCCAGGGGGATGACGTCCTGTCCCTGCTGCCGGTCGGCGAACACCCCGAAGGACACGCTGAGCGCCAGGCCCAGCAGGATCCCGGCCAGGAGCCCCGCGCTCATGCGAATGGTTGGTTTCATACTTGCCTGTCTCCGAAATTTCAGGGTCCGGGCTGCGGCGCGCGGACTCTATGGGCCGATCATAGCACCGTGACATTAGCCCGCATATCTCACCACCCGTCTACTGCGGCCGCCGATCGGCGCGCTGTGACGGTGCACCCGGCCACACTGTAGGAGCCCAGCCCTCTGGGCGAACCGGCGCTGTGCCAGTGCTGCGTTCGCCCAGAGGGCTGGGCTCCTACAACCGGCCCTGCCTGCTCACCCCGGATGAACAACGTATTGAGATATGCGGGCTAGCGATGTGATGCTGGAGCGGCGATTTTCACATTAGAGTCGCACCAGCGCCCGGGGTTCAGCGGATTTCCCTGGTGACGGATCTCGAAGTAGAGACCCCGGCCGTCCTCGCCCGGGCCCTCGCCCACCCGTGCGATCAGGTCTCCGGCCTGCACCCAGTCCCCGGGGCTGCGGTAAAGGCTCTGATTGTGTCCGTAGAGGGTCATGTAGCCGTGGCCATGGTCGATGATGGTGAGCAGGCCGAAACCCCGCATCCAGTCGGAAAACACCACCCGGCCGTGATGGATGGCGTGGACCGGGTCGCCCGGTTCCGCGCCGATGACCACGCCGCGCCACTGGAGCCCTGACTGGCCGCCCCGGGGGGTGCCGAAACGTGCCCGCAGCGGGCCCTCGGTCGGCCACGGCAGCTTGCCCCGGCGATCGGCAAACGGCTCATCCAGCTGACTGTGCTCCGGGATGTCCTGCAACGCCCGGTCCAGTGAGCGCAGCAACTCCTCCATGCCCTCTTCGTCCTCCTCAAGGCGGCTCAATCCGGTGCCGGTGGCCTCGATCTCGGCCTCCAGCCGGGCCAGAAGGCGACGGCGCTCCTCCTGACCCTCGGCCAGCCGGTCACGCAGCTGCTGGCGCCGGTGCCGTTCCCCGGCCAGTTGCTCCCGGGCCTCGCTCACCTCGCGGGTGATCAGCGCCAGGTTCTCCAGGGCCTCGTCCACCTCGCGGATTCGCTCGCCGCGGGCGTCGTTGTAGTGCCGGTAATAGACCAGCAGGCGACCCACCGTAGCCGGGTCCTCCTGGTTCAGCAACAGGGCGAGGCGGTCCTGGCGGCCTGCCAGGTAGGCGGCCCGCAACTGGCGGGCCAGCAGCGCGAGCTGACTTTCCAGCCGCTCCCGCTCCTGCGCCTGTTCCGCCTCCAGCTCCGCCAGCCGGGCGCCGGCCTGCTCCATGGCGCGTTCGGTGGCCGCAAGCTGTCGATCCGCATCGGCGATCTCGCGGTCGGCCTTGCGCAGGGCCGCCTCGATGCGTCCGCGTTCCCCCTGCGCGGCCTCCAGGCGATCCCGCAGGGCGGCAATCTCCTTGCGAACCTCCTCCAGGCGTTGCGCGACCTCAGCCTTGTCGTTCGCCCAGGCGGCGGGGGCCAGCGCGAAGCCCAGCGTGATCGCAAGGAAAAACGCGGCTCTGCGCCATGGCGCGGGCCTTCTCCCCGTGCGAAGTGTTGAATTTTTCAAAACGGGCATATAACTTAATAAGTTATTAATTATATTACACAGGGTTGTCCGACCGGATCATCATCGGACGGCCCGAAAAGCGAGGTCAACGACTCCATATGAACATAGCCGCCATGAACCCCGAACTGATGACCCAGGAGGAGGATATCGAACGGGCCTCGCGATCGCTGAAGGCCATGTCCCATCCTCTGCGTCTGAAGATCCTCTGTATCCTGGGGGATCGCGAGGTCAGCGTTCAGGAGATCGTCGACAACGTCGGCACCTCCCAGAGCAACATCTCGCAACACCTGGCGATCCTGCGCGACAAGGGCATCCTGGCCTCGCGCAAGGATGCCAACCGCGTCTACTACCGGGTCGGCGATGCGCGTACACTGCGCCTGATCGGAATGATGCAGGAAGTCTTCTGCCGTTCCTCCTGAACCCCTCCGCACTGCCAACCGTCGGAACATCATGGAACAGTATCAGGAATTCGTCGCCAACAATCCCGTGCTTTTTGTCGCCCTGGCCGTCATCCTGGCGACCATCACCTTCATCGAGTTCAAGCGCCTGNNCAGGCGCTTGGCCCCAACGACGTGGTGCGCGTGCTCAACAAGGACGACGCCCTCGTGCTGGACGTGCGTGATGAATCCGAGGTGAAAAAGGGTCGTATCAAGGGCGCCCGGCACATTCCGGTCAAGGAACTGCGTGAGCGCCTGGGCGAACTGCAGAAGTACCGGGAGAAACCGGTGGTGGTGTACTGCCGGACGGGGAACCAATCGGCCCACGCCAGCGAAGTGCTGACCGCCCACGGCTTCACCAACGTCATCAACCTGCACGGCGGCGTGGTCGCCTGGCAGAACGCCAACCTGCCCCTCAGCAAGAAATGAGCAATTCCGTGAGTACACTCGCACCGGTGGTGATCTACACGTCCGGGTTCTGCCCCTACTGTGGATGGGCACGCCGCATGCTCTCGGACAAGGGCGTGGACTACCAGGAGATCCGCGTCGACCGGGACCCGGACCAGCGAGCCGTCATGGAGTCGCGCAGCGGGCGGACCTCGGTGCCCCAGATCTTCGTCGGCGACTTTCATGTGGGCGGTTATGACGATATGGCCGCCATGGACCGGGCCGGACGGTTGGACCCGCTGCTCGGACTGTCCGAAGCGTGAGTGATGCACCCCACGTGGTCTGCGCCCGCTGCGGCGGGGTGAACCGCGTGCCCGCTTCGCGCTCCGCCGCCGAGGCGCGTTGCGGCCGATGTCACGAGCCCCTGTTTGACGGTCAGCCCGCGGAACTGGACACCGCCGGACTGGAGCGTCAGATCACGCGCAGTCATCTTCCCGTGCTGGTGGACTTCTGGGCTCCGTGGTGCGGCCCGTGCAAGGTCATGGCGCCCGCGTATGCGCAAGCCGCCCGGGAACTGGAGCCGCGCATCCGCCTGGTCAAGCTGGACACCCAGGCCCACCCTGAGCCGGCCGCCCGCTACGGCATCCGCGGCATCCCCACGATGATCCTGTTTCGAAACGGCCGCGAAACGGCGCGTACCAGCGGCGCCATGGACGCGCGCTCGATCGTCGCGTGGGTGCGGGGGGCCGTGCGGGACTGACAAGATAAAGCGAACCGCGAAGGAACGCGAAGGGTTGCGCGAACGACGCGAGGGGTTCTTGTTCAATCATTCCTTTGCGAGCCTTCGCGCAACCCTTCGCGTTCCTTCGCGGTTCGCTTTTCCCGGCGCAGGTCGTGTTTGCCGCCCCCGCCCCCGGCGCCTATCATGTGCGGCCTGAACGCCGATTCTTCCCCTTCCCGGAGTCATCATGACCGACAGTCAGCAGCCCCCCGCCCCCGGTGCCGCCTCGGGCGACGCGAAGCCGCAGCAGGAATTCGGCCTGCACAAGTTCTACCTCAAGGACGTCTCCCTGGAGGCGCCCCGTTCGCCGCAGGTGTTCACTCGGGACTGGAAGCCGGACACCAACGTGCAGCTCAACAGCCAGGCCCGGCCTCTGGACGACCAGGGCATGTACGAGGTGGAGCTCACGCTCACGGTCACCACCAAGTCCAATGACGAGACCGCGTACCTCGTGGAAGTGAAGCAGGGCGGGGTGTTCCTGATCCGGGGTTTCCCCGAGGACCAGCTCAACCATCTGCTGGCGGCCTACTGCCCCAATACCCTGTTCCCGTTCGCCCGGGAGGTGGTCTCTGACCTGGTGGTCAAGGCGGGCTTCCCGCAGATGCTGCTGGCGCCGGTGAACTTCGACATGCTCTACGCCCAGCAGATTCAGCAGCGCAAGCAGGAAAGCGGTGCAACCGGGGACACCGCCCCGGACGCCGCTCACTGAGGCGCGGGGCGGATGTCGGGGCCGGAATCAGTGGTGGTGCTGGGGGCCGGCTCCTGGGGCACGGCGCTGGCCATCCACCTGGCCCGCCAGGGGCTTGAGGTGCGCCTGTGGGGGCGCAATCCCGACGCCATGAAGGCCATGGCGGAAGCGCGCTGCAACCAGCGCTACCTGCCCGATGCCGCCTTCCCGCCCTCCCTGACGCCCACCTCCGATCTGGCCGGGGCCGTTCAGGCCTGCGACAGCTGGCTGGTGGCCGTGCCCAGCGAGGCGTTTCGCGAGGTGCTTGGAGCCCTGGCCCCCTACCGCAGCGAGGGCAGCGTGCTGGTGTGGGCCACCAAGGGCCTCGAGGAACACAGCGGCCAGTGGCTGCACCAGGTGGTGGCCGAAGAGCTGGGCGTGAACTTCCCCTGTGCCGCGGTCTCGGGCCCCAGCTTCGCGAAAGAGGTGGCGCGCGGGCTGCCCACCGCCCTCACCGTGGCCTCCACCACCCCCGGAGTTGCCGAGCGGGTGGCCGAGTGGTTCCACGGCGAATGCATGCGGGTCTACCTGAGCGACGACATCCTGGGCGTGCAACTGGGCGGCGCATTCAAGAACGTGCTGGCCATTGCCGCGGGCATCTCCGACGGCCTCGGCTTCGGAGCCAACGCGCGCGCCGCACTGATCACCCGGGGGCTGGCGGAGCTCATGCGCCTGGGCGAGGCCGTGGGCGCCCGGCGCGAGACCCTCATGGGGCTCTCCGGTCTCGGCGACCTGGTCCTCACCTGCACCGACGATCAGTCCCGCAACCGCCGCCTGGGTCTGGCGTTGGGCCGGGGCGATGATCTGGATTCCGCGCTCGCCGCCATCGGTCAGGCCGTGGAGGGTGCGCGCACGGCGCGCATGGCGGTCTCCAAGGCCGCCGAGTTCGGCGTGGACATGCCCATCTGCCACCAGGTGCACCGGGTGCTTTATACGGGCGTGTCGACTATCGAGGCGGTGGGGGAGCTCTTGGGGCGGGATCAGAAGCCGGAGTTTTGAAGACAAGGATGAAGGTTGAAGGTTGAAGGATGAATGACACCACCCCTCCCCAACCCTCCCCGTGAGGGGAGGGAGGCCTCCGGTTTGATTCATCCCTCAACCTTCAACCTCCATCCTTCGACAAGCCGGCGAAGCCGGCTTGTCGCCACGCCTCATACACCACCACCGCCACCGCATTCGACAGGTTCATGCTGCGGCTGCCGGGCACCATGGGGATGCGCAGGCGGCGGTCTTCGGGCAGGGTGTCCAGTACCTCCCGCGGCAGGCCGCGGGTCTCGGGGCCGAAGAGGAAGGCGTCGCCCCGGTGGAATGCCGGGGCCGAGTGGGGGCGTTCGGCGCGGGTGGTCAGGGCGAACAGGCGTGCCGGGCGCACGGCTGCCTCAAAGGCGTCCAGGCTGTCATACTCTGACACCTGTGCGCTGTCGCGATAATCCAGTCCGGCCCGCTTTAGCCTGGATTCATCCAGCGAGAACCCCAGCGGCCGGATCAGGTGCAGGCGACAGCCGGTGTTGGCGCACAGGCGCATGATGTTGCCCGTATTGGGCGCGATCTCCGGTTGAAAGAGGACCACGTCAAACATGTCCGCAAAGGCTCCCAAACGTGACCCGCTGGCCGTCGAGTTCTGCGGTTTGCAGTTCGCCACGCCGCTGGTGCTGCTTTCCGGGTGCGTGGGGTTCGGCGAGGAGTATACGCGCGTCGAGGGGTTCTCCAACCGGGACGCGGGCGCCGTGTGTCTCAAGGGCACCACCGGTGAGCCGCGCCTCGGCAATCAGCCGCACCGAGTGTTCGAGACGCCACAGGGCATGCTCAACGCCATCGGCCTGCAGAACCCGGGGGTGGACCGGGTGGTGGACGAGATCCTGCCGACGCTGGATTTCGACGAGACGCGTTTCATCGCCAACGTCTCCGGCTCCACCATCGAGGAGTACATCCGCGTCACCGAGCGGTTCAACGACTCGCCCATCGATGCCATCGAAATCAACATCTCCTGCCCCAACGTGAAAGAGGGCGGGGTGGCCTTCGGCAACGACCCGGACATGTCCGCACGGGTGGTGGAGGCCTGTCGCAAGGTCACCGGCAAGCCGCTCATCACCAAGCTCTCGCCCAACCAGACCGACATCGCCGAGAATGCCCGGCGCTGCATAGAGGCGGGCACCGACGCGTTCTCCGTGATCAACACCCTGATGGGCATGGCTGTCGACGCGGAATCCCGCGAGGCGGTGATCGGCAACAACCAGGGCGGCCTGTCGGGCCCCGCCATCAAGCCCATCGCCCTGCTCAAGGTGCACCAGGTCTACCAGGTGGCCCGACCCCACGCGGTGCCCATCATCGGCCAGGGCGGCGTGGCCTCGGCCGCGGACGCCCTGGAGTTCATCATCGCGGGCGCGAGCGCCGTGGGCGTGGGTACCGCGCTCTTCTACGATCCCCTCATCTGCAAGTCCATCAACAACGGCATCCGCGGCTACCTGCAGCGCCACGGCCTGGAGCACGTGGAGCAGCTCGTCGGGACCCTGCAGCTCAACGTGCCGCCTGGTCAGGCGGCTTGTGGGGGTTGAGGTTCGGGGTTGTGTGGTCCGGACGGGGTGTTGTCGCAAGGGCCTGACGATCAAAGGCGTTTCGGTCCAGCTTGGTGGTTGATGCAAGAGAAACTCACACTCAAAGTCAAAGGCGTTTCGAACCCCGCTGCGCGG
>NZ_MVBK01000141.1 GCF_002000365.1 Thioalkalivibrio denitrificans
GGATAGGCAGTTACACAAAAGGAATTACAGACTCATTCCGTTGCTTTTGGGGCGCCTACCGGAAGCGGTCTGCTGCGTCCCGGAAGGCCCTGCTCATATCGTCCCAGGCCGCCTCCATGCTCTTGCGGATGCGCTCCCAGGACTCCTCGCCGGCGTCACGCAGTTCGCGTAGCTGTTTCTCGGCCTGGTCGCGTTGCCTGCGCAGCTCCTCGATGTGCCGGTCGTACTGCATGCGCATGTCGGCCTCCGCGCTCTTGGCCTGGGCCTCGAGCTTGGCCAGGTCGGCATTCCACTCGTCAAGCCTGGCTTTCATCTTCTCGATGTACTGGTCACGGTCACTCATCTCGTTCCTCCTGTTTGTCGGTCGGGAGTGCCATCTCCTGATCATAGGCCCTTGTTCGGGTGCGTGTTAGGGTGAATGCGCGGGACCACCGTTTGCCCTGGGCGAAAGGAGGCATGGCCCTTGTCACTGGAACAGATATTCGTTGCCCTGACGCTGCTCGGGCTGCTGATGCTCGCGGGCAAGTGGTTGCGCGTGCGCGTGGCGCTGTTCGGTCGTCTGTTCCTGCCCAGTGCGATCCTCGCGGGACTGCTGGCACTCTTGGCCGGGCCGCAGGTGCTTGGCCGGCTGGCCTCCCGCTGGATTGCCGAGGACAGCCCCCTCGCCAACGGCGTGTTTCCGGAGGCAACCCTGGAGGTCTGGTCCGGACTGCCGGGGCTCCTGATCAGCGTCGTGTTCGCCGGTCTGTTCCTGGGCAAGACGATTCCCGGGCCCCGGTCCATCTGGCGCCGCGCAGGCCCCATGGTGGCCCACGGTCAGACGCTGGCGTGGGGCCAGTACGTGATCGGGCTGCTGTTGGCCCTGGTGCTGCTGACGCCGGTGTTTGGCGTCAGCCCCATGGCAGGCACGCTCATCGAAATCGGCTTCGAGGGCGGCCACGGCACGGCCGCGGGCCTGGCGGGCACATTTCGGGATCTGGGCTTTGAAAGCGGTGCGGACCTCGCCCTCAGCCTCGCCACCGTGGGAGTGGTCGCGGGCGTCCTTCTGGGTACGCTGCTGGTGAACTGGGGAGTCCGCACGGGACGGCTCAGCGCGCAGGAAGCGGACGCCATGGATACGGAACGCTTCAGCGAGCACGACGAGCGGGAATCGGTGCCGCGCTTCGCGAAGACGCGTTCCATCGATCCCCTGTCCGTTCACCTGGGATTCTTTGCGCTGGCCATCGGGATCGGCTGGCTGATCCTTCAGGGCCTGATCCTCCTTGAATCGATGACCTGGAACACCGATGGCGAGGGCCTCGCCCTCATGGAACACATCCCCCTGTTCCCCCTGGCCATGGTGGGTGGCGTACTGGTGCAGGTGGCGCTCATGCGCCTGGGCCACGCCAAGTCTCTCGACCGACGGTTGATCAATCGCATCTCGGGCGCGGCGCTGGACGTGCTCATCGTCTCAGCGCTTGCAACGCTGTCTCTGGAGGCAGTGGGCACCCATATCTGGACCTTCCTGATTCTTGCCGTGGCCGGGATCGCATGGTGCCTGTTCGGGTTTCTCGTGCTGGCGCCGAGGATGTTCCCCAGGGACTGGTTCCCCATGGGGCTGGCCAACTTCGGGCAGGGTATCGGCATGACCGTGATCGGCCTGCTGCTGGTGCGCATGGCGGATCCTGACAACAGGTCAGGCGCGATGGAGAGCTTCGGCTACAAGCAGCTGCTGTTCGAGCCCGTGGTGGGCGGCGGGTTGTTCACGGCCCTGTCTCTGCCCCTCGTCTATCAGTTCGGCGCCCTGCCGGTGCTGATCGGCTGCTCCATGCTCATGACAGGCTGGCTGATTTTTGGGCTGTGGGCATTCGGGCCCGAAAAGGACCAATGATTCAAGGGGAAGCGCTTCATTCCTTGAGTGACGAAGGATATCCGGCATCGTCGGTGGCCTGCATCAGGGCTTCGACATCGGTCCGGCTTGCGTCGAAACGAACAATGACCAGCCGTTCGCGCAGCTTCACCGCCACGTGTGTGACGCCCTCCACCGACTCAAGGGCATTCACCACGTTGGGCGGGCAGGCGGGACAGACCATGCCGCGCACTTCCAGCGTGACCTCCCGGACCTCGGTGGCCTGTGCGGGCATCAGGAGAGACAACAGGAGCAGACAGGCGGCCGTTAAAGCCTTCACGATGCACCTCGGAAACATTAAGAGATGGGTCAACGATAACCCAATGGCCCCGCCATCACTGCCCGCACGGCGCATCGGCCGACGACCGGCCGATCACGACGGGCAAGCGGGCCGGCACGCCGGTCTCCCAAACACCTTCACGGTGCGGTGGCCAGATCAATGCCCTCCTCCATCACCCGGGCCAGGAACCGGATCTGCTCCTCTGTGATCACGTACGGCGGCATCAGGTAACTGACATTGCCCAGCGGGCGCAGCAACGCCCCGCGCTTCAAGGCATGCTGATAGATCCTGAGCCCCCGCCGCTCCTGCCACGGATACGGTTCCCGGCTGGCCTTGTCCTTGACCATCTCCACGGCGGCGATCATGCCCGTCTGGCGCACCTCCGCGACGTGCGGATGCGCCCTGAGCGGTTCAAGCGCCTCCCCCATGACGTCGGCCAGTCGCCGGTTGCGGCCGATGACGTCCTCCTGCTCGAAGATGTCCAGCGTGCCCAGGGCGGCGGCGCAGGCCAGGGGGTTGCCGGTGTAGGAATGCGAATGCAGGAAGGCGTTCAGCTTTTCGTATTCATCGTAGAAGGCCTGGTAGACATCATCCGTGGTCACCACCGCGGACAGGGGCAGGTAACCGCCGGTGAGGCCCTTCGACAGGCACATGAAATCCGGCGTTATGCCGGCCTGCTCACAGGCGAACAGGGTGCCGGTGCGCCCGAAACCCACCGCGATCTCGTCCGCGATCAGGTGTACCCCATGCCGGTCGCAAGCCTCACGCAACAGCGTCAGGTAACGCGGGTGATACATGCGCATGTGGCCGGCGCACTGCACCAGGGGCTCGACGATGACGGCGCAGGTTTCGTGGGCATGGTCGGCCAGGGCCCGTTCCATGTGCGCGAACTGGCGCTCGGCCACCTGTTCGCAGGATTCCCCGGATTCGCGATGGTAGCAGTCCGGGGCTTGCACTGTGATAGATTGCATTAAGAGTGGCCTGTAAGTCTCCTTATATAAAGCAACATCTCCGACGGAAAGCGCGCCGAGTGTTTCGCCGTGGTAACTGTTGCTGAGGCAGATGAACCGGGTCCGTTCACCCTGCCCCCGGTTGCGCCAGTAGTGGAAGCTCATCTTGAGCGCCACCTCCACGGCGGCCGAGCCGCTGTCGGCGTAGAAGCAGCGCGTGAGCCCCGGCGGCGTAATCTGCACCAGCCGCTCGGAGAGGCGCACCACGGGTTCGTGGGTGAAGCCGGCAAGAATCACGTGCTCCAACTGATCCAGCTGGTCACGGATGGCCTGGTTGATTTGGGGATTGGCGTGACCGAACAGGTTCACCCACCAGGAACTGACGGCGTCGATGTAACGGTTGCCGTCGTAATCCTCCAGCCACACCCCCTCCCCCCGCCGGATCGGCGTCATGGGCAGGTACTCGTGGTCCTTCATCTGGGTGCAGGGATGCCAAACGACCGACAGGTCGCGGCGGGTGAGGTGGTCGTTGTTCATGGGAAAGGCATTTTCGACGCAAAGACGCAATGACGCAAAGGATCGCAAAACTGATTCTTGAGAAGGCTGACAGGTTGTCCCAAGACTGAGGAGACGACTCCGTCGCTCGGGATGCCCTGTCGACTGCGTTCAAAAAACCTTTGCGGATCTTCGCGTCATTGCGTCTTTGCGTCGCGGTTCTGCTCCAGGCCTCAACCGTTGCCCGCCCGCATGGCTTCGTACTCGTCCTCGAAGAAGAACTTCTCCTCGCCGAAGGCGGGCTTGAGGTGGTTCAGCCAGGTGGCATTCTCGTCGTATCTGGCGAAGAACGGGCGCTGCACCCAGTCGGGATTGCGGGCTTGCAGGAATCGCAAAACGAAGACCTTCTCGCCCTGGATCTCCGCCACGCCCTGGACCTCCACCTTGCCGGGACCGGCGCTCATGGACGGTCCGCGCGCCGTGCGTCCCAGGCCGGAGACCTGCTTCATGGCTTCACGGTAGATGGTCGCGGCTCTGGCTAGCGGCACCTCGAAGTAGTGGCGCGCGCCCGTGTCCCGCTCCACGAACATGTAATAGGGGATGATCCCCAGCTGCACCTGGGTCTTCCACAGGCGGGCCCAGACGTCGGGATCGTCGTTGATATGGGCCAGCAGGGGTCCCTGGCTGCGGATCTCCACGCCCGTGCCCCGCAGGCGACGGATGGCCTCGCGGGCGATGGGGGTGTCCAGCTCCCGCCAGTGGTTGTAGTGGGCCATGATGGCCACATGCCTGCCCGCTTTCACCAGGCGCGCCAGCAGGTCCAGCAGTTCATCAGCGTCGCTGTCGGTGACGAAGCGGTAGGGCCAGAAGGTCAGCGCCTTGGTGCCGATACGGATGGTTTGCACGTGGGCGAGACGCCTGTCCTCCAGCAGGGGCTCCAGGTACTGGGTGAGGTGCTTGGTCTTCATCACCATGGGGTCGCCGCCGGTGACCAGCAGATCGGTCACCTGCGGATGTTCGCGCAGGTAGCCCAGCACCTGGTCGCGCTGATTGGAGGCGATGCGCAGCGCCTTGTCACCCACGAACTGGGCCCAGCGGAAACAGAACGTGCAGTACGAATGGCAGGTCTGGCCCTGGCTGGGGAAAAACAGCACCGTCTCACGGTACTTGTGCTGCAGACCTTCCACCACCTCGCCATTCACACGGGGCAGGTTCATCTCCAGCTGGCCCGCGGGATGGGGATTCAGACCCTCGCGCAATTCGCGGGCGAGCGCGGCGATCTCCGCCTTGTCGGCGCCACGGCGGTGCAACTCCGCCATGCGCTCGTAGCTCTCGGGCGCAAGCATGTCCTTTTGCGGGAAGGTGAGCTTGAAGATGGGATCGTCGGGCACGTTGTCCCAATCGATCAAGTCGTTGATCACGTACTCGTTGACCCGGAACGGCAGGACGCTGGCCACCACTTTCATCTCGAAGCGCTGTGCCTCGGGCAGGCCGGCCACCTGCGGAATCTTCGCGAGGCTGCGCTCGTTGAAGACCTTGAAGCTGCGGGCCTGAATCTCGCCCAGGGCCCTGTCACTGTAGAACTTGAGTACTGAACTCATGGATGTATGCCTCCGATTGCTGCTCGATCCCGGGGGGGCTAGCCCGCATATCTCACCACCCTTCTACTGCGGCCGCCGATCTGCGCGCTGTGACGGGGCGTGCTCGCTCCAGCCGGCTTGACGTAGTGTCGGCTATGCCTGCGCCGTCTTCCGGTCCGCGCGCCCCGTCACAGCGGCATCTCGACGCCCTCGCTACGAACGGTGATGAGATATGCGGGCTAGGGCCTCCTTCGGATCGAGGGTGATGACCGGGCCTCGCAGGCGTGCATGCCGGGTCATGGAAGGGCAGGCGCGATAACGCGCGTCGCGGGGGATCGCGCGCCGCCGGCCCGTGAGTGAAAGCAGTCTAACTTAACAAATGCGCCCCACCCTGTCCAAAACGCACCTTGCCGCCCCGGCACGGCGCAGGCACAGTGTCGACACGTCCGAAACAGTCCCGAGGCCGCCGTCATGCACCCGGAATTTCCCTTGGAACCCGGCCTGATCCACCTGAACCACGCCGCCGTGGGGCCCTGGCCGCGGCGTGCCGTGGAGGCCGTGGAGCGCTTCGCCCGCGCCAATATGCACGAGGGATCCCGGGCCTACCCCCACTGGATCCGGGAGGAAACGCGTCTCAGGGGCCTGCTTGCCCGCCTGATCAACGCGCCGTCGGCGGATGACATCGCGCTGCTGAAGAACACCTCCGAGGCGCTGTCCGTGGTGGCCTACGGGCTGGAGTGGGCATCCGGTGACAACGTCGTCAGCGCGCGGCAGGAATTCCCCTCCAACCGGGTGGTCTGGCAGTCCCTGGCGCCCCGATTCGGCGTGCAGGCCCGCCTGGTGGACCTTGAGGGCCCCGATCCGGAAGGCGCCCTCATCGAGGCCATGGACGCCCGCACCAGGCTGCTCTCCATCAGTGCCGTGCAGTATGCCCGGGGTCTGCGTCTGGACCTGGAGCGTCTGGGCGAGGCCTGTCACCGGCGCGGGGTGCTTTTCTGCGTGGACGCCATCCAGCAGCTGGGCGCCCTGCCCTTCGATGCACAGGCCTGCCGGGCCGACTTCGTGGCGGCCGACGGCCACAAGTGGATGCTGGGCCCCGAAGGGGTGGCGGTCTTCTTTGTGCGCCCGGAGGTGCGGGACCGGCTCAGGCTCAACCAGTTCGGCTGGCACATGCTGGAGGCGCTGGGGGATTTCGATCGCCCCGACTGGCAACCCGCCGCCAGCGCACGGCGCTTCGAATGCGGCAGCCCGAACCTGCTCGGGGTCCATGCCCTGGCCGCCAGTCTGGATCTGCTCCTGGAGACGGGGTTGGATACCATATCTGACAACATATCGAGAAATATCTCGTTACTCATTGATATATTGAGTGAGAAAGGATTTGAGATTCTGTCTCCCACGGCCCCAGAGAGACGCGCGGGCATCGTGACGTTCACACGGCCCGGCACGGACATGGAAGCCATCTGCCAACGGCTGATGCAGTCGGGTGTACTGTGTGCCCATCGCGGTGGCGGATTGCGTTTCAGCCCGCATTTCCACAATGCGGAATCGGATCTTCTGGAGGCCGTTGAGCGCATCGGGGATGGGCGTTGACTAGCCCGCATATCTCACCGGGATCGCGAGAGCAGGCGAAGGATTCGCGTTGCTCGGCGCATCCTTGCGCCTCGCCCCTGCGGGGCTTGCGCGACGAATCGCTCCCGGCGATTCGTTCGTAGGCGCCGCTCTGGAGCGAAACCCATAGCCGTAGCTNNCCCACCGGCGCAGTAGGAGCAGCCAAAGTCCGACAGGCTCCTAGGTGTTGCAAATGTCACTTTTGAGCTTGATAATTGGCATATGCAACGTTTTGGGAGTATCCCCATGGCCCAGGCAGCCAGCACCGCACGGATCGATCCGGCCCGAACACTCACCACGGCCTTTCTCAATGCCGGGAAGGCCCTCGGGCTGAGCCGTGGCGACCTTGGCCGCGTGATCGGCAAGGATCGCAGCACCCTGACACGGGGACACATCGACCCGGACAGCAAGTCGGGGGAACTGGCCCTGCTGCTGGTGCGCTGTTATCGGGCGTTGTTCGTGCTGGTGGGCGGGGAACCGGACCAGATGCGCCACTGGATGCATACGCCCAACCGGCATACGGGCGGGGTGCCGGCGGAACAGGTCTGCACCGTGCAGGGCCTGATCCGTGTCACAGAGTATCTGGACGCCATGCGCGGCAAGGTCTGAACGGGTCGCGACGCGGGGTCTGAGACCCATGCCTGAACCGGACATCTGGTCGGCCTGCGCGCCCGAGGCTGGACCCTTGCGCGGTGCCCTGCTCCGGATCGTGGAAAGCCAGGAACAGGTGGCGACGGCCACCCTGGTGGACTCCCTCGAAGAGCAGGCGGTACTGGAAAGCCTGCTGGAAGACACCAAGCCTCCGCTGCCCGCCGGCGCACCGCGCCATTATCTCCTCAGCACCCCGTTTCGCTACCCGCCGCTGCCCCACGGTTCCCGCTTCGGTTCGCGCTTGGAGCCCGGTCTGTTCTACGGCTCGCTCGCCCTGCCCACCCTGCTGGCGGAGGCGGCGTTCTACCGTTTCCACTTCTGGCACGCCATGGCAACGCCGCCGGACCAGCCGTTCACGACGCGGCATACGATATTCGAAGCCAGTTACCGCACCGACCAGGGGCTGCAATTGCAGCATCCCCCGTTCGAGCGGTACCGGGCGGTACTCACCCATCCCTCCGTCTACGGCGCCACACAGCGCCTCGGCTCGGCGATGCGCGCGGCCGGCGTGGAGGCCTTCGAATATCCCTCGGCACGCGCCGAGGGACTCAACGCCGCCCTGTTCACGCCCAGGGCCCTGTGCAGCCGCAAGCCACGTTCACAGGAGGCCTGGACCTGCGAGACCACGAGCCGGAAGGTCGCCTTTCTCCCGGATGCCGGCGGCACACTGCACACGCTGCCCATCGAGCGTTTTCTCGTCGACGGCAAACTCCCCGACCCGGCCCCCTGAAGCCCGGCGGCTGCCGGACGGCGCGCCGGCCGGGAACACCCTTCTGCAGGTGGGGGCGGATGAAATGGCCGCATCGGGCTGGTAGGGTTTTCCGGGCAGGGACAGACGGCCCGCCCTGCGTTCAACCCGCATGTCTCACCGGGCCGGCGTCCGTGTCCCGACACCGACAACACGGGGAAGCAAGCCGCCGGCAGGGTCCACTCAGCGACGGACACGTTCCCTATGCTCTGGTTGCTGGCGCTTCATATCATCGCCCTGCTCTTCTGGACAGCGGGGTTGCTCTACCTCCCGCTGCTGCTGGCCGCGACGGGCACGCGTCAGGTGGAGCTGGTCAAGGTCCCCCGACGCCATGACTCGGTGGCGCGCTTTGTCTTCACCCACATCGCCACCCCCGCGGCCCTGCTGGCCATTCTCAGCGGCACGGCCGTGTTTCTCGTGGATCGGTCGATGGAATACTGGCTGATCCTCAAGCTGACCGCGGTCACCCTGCTGGTGGCCTGTCACGTGGCAGCCGGACTGCTGGTCCTGCATGCGGAGGACGAGACGAAACAACCGCTGACAAACACCTACCGCCTGCTTGCGGGCGTGCTGTGCCTGCTGATGATCGCCATTGTCTGGATCGTGCTCGCGAAACCGCAGGTGCCGGAGGGTCTGCCGTGGTCCCTGTAATGCGTCCTGCACCGGGTTTGTCAGGGTCTGAGGCTGCGACTCAGGGCCTCCTCGATGTCCACCCCGACGGCATATTCATAGACCAGCCGCCCGCCCAGATAACCGGTGATGGAGATCAGGGCCGCGGTCAGCAGGCTGACGTAGAGGCCCCAGGGCATGATGTGAGCCTCGGGCTCACCCAGGCGCAGCAGCCAGTTGAAGGAGGCCAGCGAGAGCAGCATCACCGCCAGAATGGCATGGCACCAGGCGGTGATCAGCCGTCGGATGCGCCACACCGACACGAGATCCACGAGCCCGGCGAGGCCGGAGATCCAGCCTCCGAGGGCGCCCACACCTGCAAGCCAGAGACCCGCGCGCGCCCAGAAGGGATCGCCCGTCAGCAACCAGCCGATGTCACTGCCCACCAGGGCAATCAGCGCCGCCACCGGGAAATGGATCAGTACCGGATGGAGTGGATGGCCAAGGATGGCGGCACGGCTCTGTATGGGTTCGGCTGGCATGAAATCGTCCATTCCCCGTCGCGGGGCGGGTTCATCACGTGATGCTCAGGAGACTTCACAGACTAGCAGTCCCCATGCTTGCCGGCACCCCCCTGGGTCTGACCGGATGTGCCGGTCCGTTCTCCACGCTTCATCCCGCGGGGCCCTCGGCTGCCACGGCGGCCATGCTGTGGTGGGGCATGTTTGTTCTGTTCTCCCTTGTGTTTGTCGCTGTGTGCGGCCTGTGGCTTTATGCCATGTTCCGTTCGCCGTCAATCCGGGACGAGGCGCAGGAGAAACACATCCATCGTCGCTGGATCATCGGCGGCGGACTCGTGCTGCCGCTCGCCTGCATCGTGGTCCTGCTGGCCTTCGGCATACCGGCGGGGCACTCCATGCTGCCATTGCCACCGGATGAGGGAGAGGCCCTGGAAGTGCATGTCACCGCGCGGCAATGGCACTGGGACGTGCACTACCCGGACGGGGACATCTCGCTGTCGAACGAGGTGCACATCCCCGCAGGCCGGCCCGTGGATGTGCACGTGACCAGCGTGGACGTGATCCATTCATTCTGGGTGCCGCGCCTGGGCGGCAAGCTGGATGCGATCCCGGGGCGCACCAACGTGCTGCGCCTGCAGGCAGACGCCCCGGGCAGCTACCGCGGGCAGTGCGCGGAGTTCTGCGGCACCGGTCATGCACACATGCACTTTACGGTGATCGCCCACGACCCCGAGGACTTCGATGCCTGGCGGACGGAGGCCGCCGGCAATGACTGAGCAGACGCCGGAACAGTCCGCCAGGCTCGCCCAGCTCCAGCGCGTCTGGGCCAACCTGCCCGGCATCGGCACGCTGGCGGCGGTCAACCACACCTCCATCGGGCTGCGCTTCATGATCACCGGCGCGGTCTTTTTTCTCATCGGCGGGGTGCTGGCGATGCTGGTGCGCACGCAGCTCGCCCTGCCGGAGCAGGACATCCTCTCTCCGGAGATCTACAACCAGGTCTTCACCATGCACGGCACGGTGATGATGTTCCTGTTCGCGATCCCCATCCTGGAGGGGTTTGCGATCTACATGATCCCCAAGATGATCGGCGCACGCGACCTGGTCTTTCCGCGCATCAGCTCGCTGGGCTACTACTGCTACCTGTTCGGCGGTCTGATCATCCTGTCGAGCCTGGTGCTGGGCATTGCCCCTGACGCCGGCTGGTTCATGTACACGCCGCTGAGCGGTCAGGAGTATTCCCCGGGCCCCGGTTCCGACTTCTGGCTGCTGGGGATCACCTTCGTGGAGATCTCCGCCATGGCGGCGGGCATTGAACTCACCGTGTCCATTCTGAGGTCACGGGCCAACGGCATGTCCCTGACCCGCATGCCGCTGTTCTGCTGGTACATCCTCGCCATGTCACTGATGATCGTGTTCGGTTTCCCGCCGCTGATCCTTGCGAGCGTGCTGCTGGAAATCGAGCGCGCGGCCGGCCTGCCGTTCTTCGAGGTGGCGGGTGGCGGCGACCCGGTGCTGTGGCAGCACCTGTTCTGGCTGTTCGGTCATCCGGAGGTGTACATCATCTTCCTGCCCGCGGCCGCCATCGTGTCCACCCTGATCCCGGTGTTCGCCCAGCGACCCATCGTCGGTTACCGCTGGATCGTGCTGTCCATCATCCTCACGGGTTTTATCAGCTTCGGTCTGTGGGTGCACCACATGTTCACCGTGGGGATACCGCATCTCGCCCAGGCGTTTTTCTCCGTGGCCAGCATGCTGGTGGCCGTACCGACGGCGATCCAGGTGTTTGCATGGCTGGCCACACTCTGGAGCGGGCGGGTGATCTACAGCCTGCCCATGCTGTGGATCATCGGCTTCCTGGTGGTGTTCGTATGCGGGGGTCTCACAGGTGTGATGCTCGCCCTGGTGCCGTTCAACTGGCAGGTGCACGACACCCATTTCGTGGTGGCTCACCTGCATTACGTGGTGGTGGGCGGCATGTTCTTCCCCCTCATGGCGGGCCTGTACTACTGGCTCCCCCTGTTCTCCGGGCGACAGCCCTCGCAGCGTCTCGGACGGCTGGGTTTCTGGCTCACCTTCACCGGTTTCAACGTCACCTTCCTGCTCATGCACCTCACCGGGCTGCTGGGCATGCCACGTCGGATCTACACCTACGAGGCAGGCCTCGGCTGGGACTGGCTCAACCTGCTGTCCTCCGTGGGCGGCTTCATCATGGCCGCGGGGATCGCGGTGATCATTGTCGACGTGGCCCTGCATCTGCGCTTCGGGCGCCCCACGCCGCGCAACCCCTGGAAGGCGGACACCCTGGAGTGGTCATTGGACACCCCGCCCCCACCCTACAATTTCGCCAGCCTGCCGCCGGTGCGTACCCGTCATCCGCTGCATGAGCATCCCGATCTGCAGACGTCCATCGCCGCCGGTGAACATGGATTGCCATCCGCGGAACACGGCCGACGTGAAATCTACGGCTCAGACGCGGTCACGGCACGTGTGCGGGAGATCATTCATCTGCCCACCAATTCCTGGCTGCCCCTGCTGGCCGCGCTGTCGCTGGCGGTGGTGTGCGTGAGCCTGCTGGTGCGTGTGTACGAGGTCGCCCTGCTGGGGGTGGTCGGGGCCGCCGTGTTCCTGCTGCGCTGGAGCTGGGTGAACGGCGCCCACCCGCAGATGGCCCCGCTCACGGAAGACGAGCCCGTAAATCCGCCGCTGCATTCGCGCACCTGTGACGGGCCCGGCCTGTGGGGCATGGTGGTGACCCTCATGGCCAACGGTGCCCTGTACCTGTCATTGCTGTTCGGCTGGTTCTACCTGTGGACGGTGGCTCCCAACTGGTCGCCTCCGGACAGTCAGGCGATGTCGCTGTGGCTCGTGCTCGCCAGCGGCATCTTCCTGACGCTGGCCACGTTCCGACACCACCGGATCGCGCGCCGGTTGGCTGCGGGGGGTGCCACCGGCCTGCACAGGCGGCTCTGGCAGACGGCGGTGCTGGGGGCCATCCATGTGGCCGTGCTGATCGGGGCGGTCAGCGACGCGTCGCTCGCACCCACCGACAACGCCCATGACGCCGTGTTGCTGGTGATGTGCCTCTACCTGCTGTTTCATGGCGCCCTCTGCACGGTACTCACGGCCATGCAGGCGATGCGTGCCGCGCGGGGCTATGTGAGCGTGCGGCTGCCCTACGAGCCACAGGTACTGCGCCTCCTGTGGCTGTATACACTGGGCGTCTTCTGGCTGAGCGCGGCCGCGTTCCTGCTCCTGCCCCCGGCCTGGAGCGGCGCATGATCGCCTCACCTGCCCATCCCGCGCACCTGGTCATCGGTTTGGTGGTGTGGAGCGTCTGGTTCGTGGTGCTCTACGGTGGGCTTTCCGTGGCCTGCGCGGTGGCGCCGCCGGCGCCATCGACGGGTGCCCTGACCTGGATCAATGGCGTGCTGCTCCTGCTGACCCTGCTGGTCACGGGCGCGCTGCTCGTGCAGGCCCGGCACTGCCTGACTGCGGTGAGGCGCTCGCATGATCGTCCCGCATCCGGGCTGATGCGATTTCTGCCCGCCGTGTCGGGTGCGCTCTATCTCGCGTCTGCTGTCGCGACCCTGGCCGTCGGTCTGCCGGTGATCATGCTGCCGCCATGCCTGTGAGGCGGCAAAGCGCCCTGGCCGCCTTCACCCTGCTGTCGGGGCTGAGCCTGCCGGCCCTCGCCCACAGCCCCCTCGCGGGCGATGGCCAGGAACGACTGGTGGCCTGGCTGACCCTGTTGCTGCTGGGTCTGCTGTGGGCGACCTACATGATCGGTGCACGCCGCATCCGACCGCGTCGCTGGCAGGCCTGGCTGTTCCATGGAACGGCGCTGCTGTGCCTCGCGACCCTGCTGGGACCGCTGGATGACTGGGCGAAGACGGGCACGGCTGCCCACATGACACAGCACATGCTGCTGATGGGGGTGATTGCGCCGTTGTGGGTCGTGAGCCGCCCGTTGCCCCAACTGGTCTCGGCCAGCCGCACGCTGACACCGGTGCTTTGGGGTCCTCTGCTCCAGCTGGTGCGCTATCCGCTCCTGTGCGCCTGCCTTCATGCCATCGCCATCTGGTTCTGGCACATGCCCCGCTTCTACATGGCTGCCGTGGAGAATCCCTGGTGGCATCTGCTGGAACATGCCAGCTTCCTCCTTACCGCCGGCCTCTTCTGGTGGTCCGTGTTTCAGGGTGCATCGCGCCGGGCACCGTGGGCGCTCCTGGCGGTCCTGTTCACGCTGATGCACACGGGATTTCTGGGTGCGATCCTGAGCTTCGCCGGCCAGCCGCTCTACGGCGAGGCCCGGGATCTGGCGGATCAGCAGCTGGCAGGGCTGATCATGTGGGTCCCGGGCGCGATCCCGTACCTGCTTGCCACGGCCTGGGTGGGATACCGGTGGTGGCAGCGGATGCTGTGGCGCATGGCCTGAGCGAGCTACGCCTTGTAGGATGTCAAAACACACTTGACACAGCCACCCCGCCGGGCAGGAGGAGCGACATGAGCGACACCACGGTGCGATGGCTTGATCAGGTCATCGAAGCCAACAAGCAGTTCCGCGAACGCTTGCGACCGGAGAAGCTCCCCGTTCAGCGAACCCCGGGGTCGGTCCTCGTGATCACCTGCATGGATCCCCGGGTCAACACGGACGCCATTGGTATTTCACCCTTCACCAGGGAAGGCGAGGGTCACTCGTCCGTGCGGGTGATCCGCACCATCGGGGCTGTGGCGGAGGCCAGGTCACTGATCATCGGCATGTTCCTCGCGGGCGCCCGCGAGATCGCCGTCATGATGCACACCGACTGCGGATGCTGCCTGGCCCACGAGCGCATCGACACCATCGTTCAGAATATGGAAACACGGCTTCCCGCGGACCGACTGGAGCGCTTCAAGGCGTCTATCGGTGAGCCGTTTCGCGAACGACTCCGGAACTGGCTCAAGACATTCGAGGACCCACGCGATGCCGTGCGCAGGGAAGTGGATGCCATCCGGGCCCTTCCCTACATGCCCGAGGACATGGCCGTCCACGGCCTCGTCTACGAACTCGACTCCGGCCGCATCGACGTCGTGGTCAACGGATACGAAACCGCAATTCGGGAAGCGTGATCATGTGACCGTGCCAGGGCGGTCCCTTCCTCCGGATCAGGACAGGAAGCCTTCGTGCCCTTCGTGTGCTTCGTGGTCAAACCCACCCTCAGCCCCGCCCGAACAGCGTGTCGTAGTTGCGGTTGGTCAGTTCGGCAAGCGTGTCGAGGTCGGTACCCCTGACTTCCGCCACCCGCGCGGCGACATCCCGCACCCAGGCGGGATGATTGGTCTTGCCGCGATGGGGCACGGGCGCCAGGTACGGGGCGTCCGTCTCCACCAGGAGGCGGTCGTCGGGCACGCGGCGGGCCACGTCCCGCAGCGCCTCGGCATTTCGGAACGTGACGATGCCCGAGAAGGACACGTAGAAGCCCAGATCCAGCGCGGCCCGCGCCATCTCCCAGGTCTCCGTGAAGCAGTGCATGACACCGCGCGGGCCGTCCGCCCCCTCCTCGCGAAGGATGGCGATGGTGTCCTCCCGCGCATCGCGGGTATGGATGATCAGCGGCTTGCCCAGTTCCCGGGCCGCGCGTATGTGCACCCGGAAGCGCTCGCGCTGCCATTCGTTGTTGTCCGGGTGATAGTGATAGTCGAGCCCCGTCTCCCCCACCGCCACCACCAGGGGATCACGCCCGCGGCTCACGAGATCCTCGACAGTGGGCTCGGCCCCATCGGTCTCACCCGGATGCACGCCCACCGAACACGAGACGTCGGGATAGCGCTCGGCGATCCCGTGCACCGTGGGGTAATCCTCCAGGCGGATGTTCACGCACAGCACGTGCTCGACGCCAGCGTTGCGCGCGGCATCCAGCACGTTGTCCAGTGAACCGTCGAATTTCTCCAGATCGATGCGATCCAGGTGGCAGTGGGAGTCGATGAGCATGGTGTTGGAATGGGTGGCCGCCGGGAGGCTTAATGGACAGGATGAACAGGATTTTTTCAGGATTAACAGGATGGTTGATTGAACGAAAAGACACGAGGCAGGATTTACGTGATTTCAGGGCGTTATCCTAAGCCATGTGACTCCTGTCCTTTCCTTCAACTTTTCTTACATCCTGTAAATCCCGAGAAATCCTGTTCATCCTGTCCATTTTTTACATGGTATGGGTCGGACGATCGGCTTGCAGGGCACCGGCCAGCAGCCCTTCGATCTTGTTGCGCGTGGCGCCGTTGTCCTGGGGGTTGAACTGAACGCCGATGCCGGGGGTGCGGTTGCCCTGGGCGCGGGGCGGGGTGACCCAGATGATCTTGCCCGCCACGGGCATGCGCTCGCGTTCCTCCATCAGCGTCAGCAGCATGAACACCTCGTCCCCCAGCTTGTAGGGCTTCTGGGTGGGGATGAACAGGCCGCCGTTTTTCACGAACGGCATGTACGCCGCATACAAGGAATTCTTGTCCTTGATGGCCAGTGAGAGGATGCCCTGTCCTGCCGACATGAATGAACTCCGTCAGTGCCTGCCCGCGGTGATTTCCGCGAACACGTCCTCCAGCAGCAGCTGCTGGTTGACCGGTGTGCGGGCCACGCGCCGTGCGTCCGCAAGGCGCTCCTGAAGAGTCAGGGCCCGTTCCAAGTCTAACGACTTTGCCAATCGCTGCAAATCCTCTGCCCCGGAAGCCGCACGGTGTCCGTTCATGGCCAGACGCGCCGCTTCCCACAAGGCGATCTGGATCCAGTGCACGAGTCGCGCGGCCGGTTGCTGTTTCCAGCGTTCGGCTGTGGTCACGACACCACCGGATCCCGAACACAGCGCCGCCAGGTCGGCGAGCAGCGCCTGCCACTGCGCCACCGCACCCTCCTCCGCCAGTGACTGTGCCGTCAGGGGTGCGCCGCGGGACAGGCACAGGAGCGTCTCGAGATCGGTTTCGGCGATCCCCTGCTCAAGCAGCCAGGCGCGCGCCCGGGTGTCGTCGGGTCCCGTGACGGAGACGATCTGGCAGCGGCTGCGCACGGTCGCGGGCAGCAGCGACGGCTGTGCGCTCACCAGAATCATGAGCGAGCGCTCCGCTGGCTCCTCCAGGGTCTTGAGCAGGCTGTTGGCGGCATTGGGATTCATGGCGTCCGCAGGCCAAAGGACCGCCACCCGATGATCACCCAGGGAACGGCTCAGCCCCATGGCTTCGGCGAGTTCACGAATCTGGTCCACCAGAATCCCGGTCCGCTCCTCGGGGATGGTCACATCCGCCCGATCGGGATGGGTTCCGGCCCGGTGCAGGCGGCAGCTGGCACAACGACCGCAGGCGCCGCCGTGTGCATCACGGTCGGTGCACAGGGCCGCCCCGGCCACGGCTTCGGCGAGGGCCCGCTTTCCGATACCCGCGGGTCCGGACAGCAGCAGTGCGTGAGGCATGCGCTCCGCCGCCAGGCGCCCCAGCAATTGCCGGAAGACACCTTCCAGCCAGGGATAGGGAGCGGCCGTCATGTGGGCGTTCGCCCCTCGAGCAGCGGCGTCACGGCCGCCTGGAGCGCGCCGGCCACCGCCTCCACCGGCTGCGCCGCATCGATGACGCGGTAACGGCCGAGGTCCAGGCGGGCGCGTTCCAGGTAAGCCCCGCGCACCCGTTCAAAGAACGCCACGGTCTCCTGTTCGAAGCGATCCGCCTCACCGCGGCCCCGGGCCCGGGCGAGGCCCGCCCTGACCTCCATGTCCAGAAGCAGCGTGAGATCCGGACGCACGGCGCCCTGCACCCAGTTCTCCAGCACCGCGATACGCCCCATGTCCAGTCCGCGGCCGCCGCCCTGGTAGGCGTAGGTGGCATCGGTGAAGCGGTCGCAGATCACCCAGGTGCCGGCTTCCAGGGCCGGCAGGATCAACGTGCGCAGGTGTTCGGCCCGGGCGGCGAACATGAGCAGGAGTTCGGTGTCCGGGTGCATGGCCGGATGATCCGTGGACAGCAACAGGCCGCGAATGGCCTCGGCCACGGGGGTGCCGCCCGGCTCCCGGGTGGTGATCACCGTGATGCCCTGCTGTTCGAGGAAGCGGCGCAGGCCGTCCACCTGGGTGGACTTGCCGGCGCCCTCGCCACCCTCCAGCGTAATGAAACGTCCCCTGTGCCGATTCATCGCCGGGCGCTCCCGGGATAGCGGCTGGCGTCGCCGCCCAGCTGATAGCGGATCACGGCCTCACGGTGTTCCCGGTAGGTGGTGGAAAACTGATGACTCCCGTCTCCCCGCGAGACGAAGAACAGCACCTCGGTATCCGCCGGGTTGAGGGCGGCACGGATCGCGTCGCCGCCGGGCAGGGCGATGGGTGTGGGCGGCAGACCGGTACGTGTGTACGTGTTGTACGGTCCGTCGGTGCGCAGGTCCCTGCTGCGCAGCCGCCCGTCCGTGATTTGCGCGCCGTAGATGACCGTGGGGTCCGTCTGCAGGCGCATGCCGCGTTTCAGGCGCGTGGTGAACACCGCCGCAACCAGGTCGCGTTCTTCGGGCACACCGGTCTCCTTTTCAACGATGGAGGCCAGTATCAGGGCCTCGTAAGGCGTCTCCAGGGGCAGGTCCGGCTGGCGATCCGCCCAGGCTGCGTCCAGCACGCCCACCATGCGCCGGTGCGCCCGCTCCAGAAACTGCAGGTCGGTGGTGTTGCGGGGGAACAGGTACGTGTCCGGATAGAACCAGCCTTCCGGATGCTCGCCGGGTCTGCCCAGGCGCGCCATGATCTCCCTATCCTCCTCGGGGTCGAGCGTCTGCACCAGGTGAGGATGCCCCCGTACCGCCGCCATGAGTTGCGCGAACGTCCAGCCCTCGGGAATGGTGAGGCTGTACTGCACGGTCCGGCCGCTGACGAACAGGGCCAGCAGGCTGCGCGGCGTCAGACCCGGGTCAAGGCGGTACTCGCCGGCGCGGATGTTCGTGGAGTCGGCCTCCACCCGGGCATAGAACTCCCAGTACAGGGGGTGTTCCAGCAGCCCGGCCTCGCTGAGTTCCCGGGCCACCCGGCGCACGGAGGCCCCTGCGGGCACTTCGTAGATCTGCGCATCTTCCAGGGCCACGGGCCGGTCGAGAAAGCGCGTGTAATCCACCGCCAGGTACGAGGCCGCACCCACGGCGAGCGACACCACCACCAGGAGCAGCCACTTCACGACGCATCGCCCTCCAGTGATTTCTGCAGGCGTGACACCAGGGGCGAACGGGGCAACTGTTGCCCGTCCAGTTCCGCCACCGGGCGCACGCCCAGCAGGGTATTGGTGAGAAAAAGGCCCTGTGAGGCCCGCAGGTCGTCGGCAGTGTAACGCCCCTCGTGGACAGCGATGCCCATGCCGCGGGCCGCATCCATGACACGGGCCCGCGTGATGCCTGCCACGCCGCACTGGTCCAGCA
>NZ_MVBK01000142.1 GCF_002000365.1 Thioalkalivibrio denitrificans
TCCGTCATCCCCATGGCGATCCCCTTCATCAGCGGGCCCGGTTCCATCGCCACGGTGATGATACTCACCAGCGAGGCACCCACGGTATACCACCTGGTGCTGGTCTATCTGGCGGTGCTGGCCGTCACCGTGGCGTGCTATTTCGCCATGATCCACTCCCGTCACATCGTGCGCTTCCTGGGCGAGACGGGAAAGCAGATACTGACCAAGATCTTCGGTCTCATCCTCGCGGTGCTGGCCATCCAGTTCGTCATCAACGGCGTGGGAGACGCCGTCACCGGCTACATGCTGGATAAGGGGCTGCTGGACGACGCGGTGATCGAGGATCCGCGGACGCCGTGACGGTTGTCAGTGGTCAGTGGTCAGTGGTCAGTGGTCAGTGGTCAGTGGTCAGTGGTCAAAAGAGGGTAATCGGGGGAAACTCCGGGTGGAAGCCGGGGGAACCGAACGATCTTCTCCATGGTCTTTTGCTGCTGAATGCTGAATGCTGAATGCTGAATGCTGAATGCTGAACGCTGAACGCTGAACGCTGAACGCTGAACGCTGAACGCTGAGTGCTGAGTGCTGAGTGCTGATTGCTGAGTGCTGACAACAGACAACCGCCCACCCCGGAGAACCCCCCATGCCGAACCTGACTCGCAGTGCCCTGCTTGCGCTTCTGTGCCTCGCGGTGGTTGCCTCACCCGTGCTGGGCGATGATGCGGACGCCGTGCGCCTGCATCTGTCCGCAGTGAGTGAAAGGGAGGTGGACAACGATCTGGCGGGCGTCACGCTCCAGGCGGAACGAACCGGCGAAGACCCCGCGCGGCTGGCCCGGGAGGTGCGCGAGCTGATGGACAGGGCGCTGACCATGGGGCGCGAGTATCCTGCGGTGAAGCTTCGGACACCGGCCTATACGACGCAACCGGTCTACGAACGCCGGGACGGCGAGACGCGCCAGACGGGCTGGCGCATCACGCAGACACTGGAACTGGAAGGAACCGATCTGGAGGCCGTCATGGAGCTGACGGGCAAACTCCAGCAGGACGAATTGCGTGTGACACGCATGGAATTCAGCGTGTCAC
>NZ_MVBK01000143.1 GCF_002000365.1 Thioalkalivibrio denitrificans
GGACACCGATTCGGGCGGTGCTGCCGCCGTCGCCCGGAGAATCCTCGACCGACTCGAGGCCAGCCGGCCGATGCTGGACGACGGCAACACGGTTTCAGTCACCGCCAGCATCGGCGTGGCGACGCGCATGGCGGGCGATTCCCTCGACGCCCTGATGATGCGGGCCGATCATGCCATGTACGAAGCCAAGCGTGCGGGGCGCAACCAGGTCAGCATCGCGACCACCGGCGCGCCCCAACCGACGGCGGACGGATGAGCGCAGCCTATACGCTCATTCGGCGGCGAAGCGCGTGATCAGCGGGATGCTTTCCTCCAGGTGGGCGAACTCGTGGTTGCCGCCGGGGAACACGATCACGTCGGCCACATCCTCGTAGGCCGCCACCGCCATGCGGTAGTCGAGCACCTCGTCCCCTTCATCAAGCAATACCAGCGCCGGTCCGGCGAGGGGCGTATCGTAACGGGCCAGCGCACGGACGTCTTCCTCGCGCCATTCGTAGGTCGCCCCGGTGTAGTAATTGGTGACGGGGCCGATCAGCGCGCGCATGAGATCGGCCCTGACCACCGGGTTGATGAGCACGGCCTTCGCATCGAACTGCGTCAGAAGATAGCGGGTATAGAGCCCGCCCAGGGACGATCCCACGAACACGCAGGGTTCACTGCCGGCACCCGCCGCCTCCGCCTGCGACAGCAGCGTGCGTGCCGCTTCGTCCGGCGGATAGGGGTATTCCAGGCCGACCACGCGGTGACCGCTCAACAGGCGTTTGAGGGCCTGTCCCTTGCGGCTTCGGGCGCTGCTGCTGAATCCATGGACGTAGAAAAAGAGCATGACTGCTGCTGACCGTTATGCTCCCCCGGGGCGGGTGGCTCGGTCTTCTTGGTACTCGCCTATGGAAAGGCAGTCCTGCGCCCGCGTCAAGCACTTCCGAAGGCCATTGATCGGGATCAACGGGCTTCCCCGTTGCACGCGACCGGGCCATCTGCCCGGGTGCAGAATGTATGTATGGCCCGCGCGACGAGGGATGGGCGGGGGCAGGCGGTTCATTCGAAAGCAGCCCCGGGTCGGGGCGGGAGAGAGCTTGATATGTATACACACGGCGATGTGCGGACCATTGCTTCGCCGCGGTCCCGGGGACTGTTCCGGGCGCTGGCGACGGCGGCCCTGGCGGCGCTGGTCGGCCTGATCGGCATCCAGGCAGCGAAGGCCGCCGACATGGTGGTCTACAAGACGCCCACCTGCGGCTGTTGCGACAAATGGATCGAGCACATGGAGCAGGCGGGTTTCACCGTCGATGCGAGAGACCTGCAGAACCTGAACCCGATCAAGGCGCAACTGGGTATTGCCGGCAAGCTGCAGTCCTGTCACACGGCGACCGTGGGCGGTTATGTGGTGGAGGGCCATGTGCCCGCCGACGTGGTGCAGCGCCTCCTCGATGAGCAGCCCGCCATCCACGGCATTGCCGTTCCGGGCATGCCCATGGGCTCGCCGGGCATGGAAGGCCCCTATACGGAACGCTACAACGTACTCGCCATCGGCAGGGACGGGCGCGTCGAAATCTACGAGCGCCGCTGACAAGGACTGAGTCGGCGGTTCGATTCGGGGGCGGTATTGCGTGCCGCCCCCTTCACCTTGCATTCCTGGGATGTGCGTTCGCGTTCACGACGCCGGGCCGACGTTATGATGGCGGCCGAATCCACATCGGGCGCCGCCCCCAACGGCATTGATGACGCTGTTCCGGTTTCTCCGCTCGCTATGGGTGGCAGTCGTGCTGCTGTTGACCGCCTGCGCGAACCAGCCGCCCGAGCGTGCGGACAATATCTGTCACATCTTCGAGGAATACCCCCGCTGGTATGATCACGCGCGCCGCGCCGAGCAGCGCTGGGGTACGCCGATCCCCGTGCAGATCGCGTTCGTGCACCAGGAGTCGGGGTTTCGACACAATGTGCGTCCGCCCCGGGAATACCGGTTCGGCTTCATCCCGCGGCGCAGGCCGTCGAGTGCATACGGCTACGCCCAGGCGATCACGCCCGCGTGGAGCGATTACCAGGAGGCCACCGGGCGGCACAATGCCCGGCGCACGAACATGGCCCACGCACTGGATTTCATCGGCTGGTACAACGACGTCAGTCACCGGCGCCTCGGCATTCCGCCCTACGACGCCGAGCGCCTCTATCTCGCCTATCACGAGGGGCACACCGGTTATGCACGCGGGGCCTACCGGTCGAAGCCGCAGGTGCAGCGCGTGGCCCAGCGGGTCAACGAACGCGCGCAGCGTTACTCGGCGCAGTTGGAGGAATGCGAACGCCGCTTCCGCTGCCGGCGTTTCTACCAGTTCTGGCCTTTCTGCCGCTGAAGCGCCCGGGACCGGTCTCGCGGTGGCTGAGCGCGGGCTCCATCCGTGATCGAGCGCCAACGCGGTCCAGGCATCTCCTGATCCGACCAAGGTCCCATGTCACCCCGGACGGTGGTCCCAGTAACGTTTCTTCCTTCGGCCGATTCGCTGTCACCCCCGACTCCATAAGGTGGATCGTAAGAAATTGTCTGATCCAACCTAGTGGAGTGCGTCATCATGTTGAATCGAAGAGGAAGACAACGTACGTGGGGCGTCTCGGCGATGCTCCTTGCGGGTCTGGCGAGCGGCCTGCTCACCATGGTTCCGAAAACGGCCGAGGCGGTTCCGAGTTTTGCCCGGCAAACCGGCCAGGCGTGTGTTGCCTGCCACACTCAGCCACCCAGGCTGAATCAGTTCGGTCGGGAGTTCAAGATTTCGGGGTATCGCGCGAACATGATTCCCTTGCTGCATGGCGCGGACATCCAGGAGAACATGCCCCTGTCCGCCCGGGTCCGTGGCGACATCCGCCACAACTTCGACGGGGACAACGAAACTCACGTCAGTGCTCCGGACCCCATCCGGCTTTATGTGGCCGGGCGTATGACGGAGTACACGGGAGTTTATGTCCAGGCCCTCGGCGACGAGGACGACAGGACAGAGATGCAGCTCAGCCTCGCGAACGAATTCGGCGACTGGACCCTGGGCATCGCCGGCGGCAACGTCGGATTCGGCAGGTCCGACCCGTACGACACCCTCAGCCGGGGCACCGGCTCCCAGCTTTCACGCAACGTCGTGTCCACTTATGACCGCGAGGACCTGCGTAGCGGTTCCCTTCGCAACCGGGGCACCGGCGGCATGGCCTACGCGTACGGCAACGGCATGTACTTCGGCGTCGGCGCTTTTGACACCTCCGGGGACGAGGAGGATCTCAAGGACTACGCCGTGCGCGTCGCTTACGAGCCCCAGCTTGGCGACGGCGACGCCCACATCGGGGCCTTCTGGTTCCAGGCCGATAAACACGATTACAGACGTAGGGGCGACGATTCGGACGCGACCGACAGAGGCCGCCGGATGGGCGTCGATGCCTCCTACCAGTGGGATCTCGGCAATGGATGGAAGGGAGACGTTCTGGGCGTATACCTGATCGGCAGGCAGGAGGTGCGCGGTGACGTGAATGCTCCCGCTGCGCTTGGCCCGGACTACAATGTGGATCACAGCGGCTGGTTTGTCGGGGCGACGTTCCACCGCGGTCCATGGGCCTTCGGTCTCAACTACGGCCAGTATGAGTATGAAGACGACTATTCGGACCGGGGCACTCTGGTGCCGGGTGGTACCAAGGTGACCTCCATCAACCCCAGCGTCGGGTGGATGTTCGCGCCCAATGCGCGGTTGGGATTTGATGTTGAAGTTCTCGATAACGAGCTCAGTGGGTACGACGACACGAGAGCCCGTATGCGTTTCGATATCGGGTTCTGAACTACGTAACGATCCGGAAAAGCGACTGGGGCGGCCGCGGGGCCTGACGCCGCGATGACGTCATGTGTCTGCGCTGTGCCCGTCGGATCAGGCCAACGGCCGCCCCAGTCGCTTTT
>NZ_MVBK01000144.1 GCF_002000365.1 Thioalkalivibrio denitrificans
GCCAGCCGACCCTCCAGGATCGTGAGCGTTCCCGGGAGGCCGCGGGCATCAACACGGATCTGGGGCTGCATTACCTGGCCAACAACAATCTGGAACAGGCGCGCATGAACCTGAACCGGGCGCTGGAACTGGACGACAGGTATGCGCCCGCCCACAGCGCGTTTGCGCTGCTGCAGGTGCGGCTCAACAATCCCCGTGAGGCCGAGCGCGCCTTCCGCCGTTCCCTGGAACTGGACCCGGACGACTCGTTCACCTGGAACAGCTTTGGGTCGTTCCTGTGCCAGACGGAGCGTTTCGACGAGGCACAGGAGGCCTTCGACAAGGCACTGGGCAATCCCTTTTACCTGAGTCCCGAACAGGCCCTGACCAACTCGGGCGTCTGCCTGCAGGAGGAGGGCAAGGTGGCGGAGGCGGAGGAGCGCTTTCGACTGGCGCTGGACAACAACCCCCAGTACCTGCCGGCCCTGCTGGAGATGGCGCGTCTGACCTTTGACGACGAACGTTACCTGCAGACCCGGGCATACCTGCAGCGTTTCCGGGATCACCGGGAACACACCGCGGAGACCCTGTGGCTGTGCTACCAGGCGGAGACCGCACTGGGCAACCGGGAGGGCGCGGGGAATTGCGCCGTACGCCTGAAGGATCGCTTCCCGGATTCCCGAGAGACCGCGCAGTTGCTGGAGCTGGAACGACGTGGTCGATGATCGCGGGGACAGCGGGGAGATTCGCGGTGGGCGTGACACGATTCCCGGACCGGGGGCGCGCCTTCGACGGGCCCGCGAAGCCAAGGGATTCAGTCAGCGGGACCTGGCGGACCGGCTGCACCTGAATCAGTCCATTGTCGAACACCTGGAGGAGGATCGTTTCGACGACCTTCCGGAACCCGCCTACGTGCGCGGCTACCTGCGCGCCTGTGCGCGGGCGCTGGAACTGGACCCGGAACCGCTGATCGAGGCCTATGACGCGCAGGGCATGCGCGAGCCCAGACTGGATACGCCGCCGGTGGTCAATCGTGCGGCCACATCCGCTGCCCGAAGCGGCCATCGCAAGGCGCCCTATGTGCTCGGCGCGGTCATCCTCCTGGCAGTGGGCGTACTCATCGTCTATGGCTGGTATGAACGCCAGGCGGATGACGCGATGCCGACCGCCGTGGAGGCCGAGCGGTTACCCATAGAACGGCCTGCGCCGGATGCCCTCGAACCGGAACCGCCTCCACCGCCACCGCTTACCATGACTCCGGAACCGCCCGAACCCCGGGCCGAACCGTTGCCCGAGGTCCCTCCGCCGCCGGTGCTCGGCGGGCCCGGCATGGAGCCCGAGCCGGAAATCCCGGCGGCGCCGGAACCCCCGGTGCCGTCCGAGCCGGCCCCCGCCGAGCCGGAGATCGCGGAGCCGCCCCCAGTCGCGGACGCTGAGGAACCGGCTCCTGCGGAGCCGACCGATGCGGTGCCCAGTGAACTGGTGCTGACGTTTCTGGAGGATTCCTGGGTGGAAATCTACGACGACCAGGAGCAGAGACTGCTGGTCGGCCTGATGCGCGAGGGAACCGAGCGCAGCCTGTCCGGCGTGGCGCCGTTTCGCGTGTTTCTGGGCAACGCGCCGGGAGTCCGGCTGGAGATCGACGGGGAAGGTTACGACCCGTCGGGCCGGGCGCGCGCGGACAGCACGGCCCGATTCGTCCTGGAGCGCCCCTGAAACGCAGGGCCGGTTTCTGCCTGACGACACCCGATACCACAAGCCACGCCTTTCAAACCATGGCAAAGACCCTTCAATCCATTCGCGGCATGCACGATGTGTTGCCCGCCGACAGCGCCGGCTGGCAGCATCTGGAGACCACGGCACGGGACGTGCTCGTCGGTTACGGATATCGCGAAATCCGGATGCCCATCGTGGAGCAGACGGAATTGTTTGCGCGCTCCATCGGCGAGGTGACCGACATCGTCGAGAAGGAGATGTACACCTTCGAGGATCGCAACGGGGACAGCCTGACCCTGCGCCCGGAGGGTACCGCGGGCTGCGTGCGGGCCGGCATCGAGCACGGCCTGCTGCACAACCAGCAGCAGCGGCTGTGGTATCTGGGTCCCATGTTCCGCCACGAGCGTCCGCAGAAGGGGCGCTATCGGCAGTTTCACCAGATCGGCGTCGAGACCTTCGGCATGGAAGGACCCGACGTGGATGCCGAGCTGATCCTGATGACCGCCCGCTTGTGGACGGCGCTGGGCATCGGGGACGTGCGACTGGAGATCAACTCGCTGGGTTCGGCCGAGGCCCGTGCCGCTTACCGGGCATTGCTGGTGAGCCACTTTGAGGCCCATGCCGAGGTGCTGGACGAGGATGCCCGGCGCAGGCTTCATACGAACCCGCTGCGGATCCTCGACAGCAAGAACCCGGACATGCGCGAGGTGATCCGCAGGGCACCGAGCCTGCTGGACCACCTGGATGCGGAATCCGAGGCGCATTTCGAGGGTCTCAAGGCACTGCTGGATGCGGCCGGCATTGCCTATACGGTCAATCCTGCGCTGGTGCGGGGGCTCGATTATTACAGCCGTACCGTGTTCGAATGGATCACCGACACCCTCGGCGCCCAGGGCACCGTCTGTGCCGGCGGGCGCTACGATGCCCTGGTGGAACAACTGGGCGGTCGGCCCACCCCGGCGGCCGGATTCGCCATGGGCCTGGAACGCCTGCTCGCCATGATGGAGGCCGCGGGCTCGCTGCCGCCCGCTCCCGCACCGCATGCCTACCTGGTGTTGGCGGGGGAGGGTACCCTGGCCTCGGGTCTGCGTCTGGCCGAGCGGCTGCGCGACGAACTCCCCGGCCTGCGCCTTGTGGTCAACGGGGGCGGGGGCGGCTTCAAGGCCCAGATCAAGCGCGCCGACAAGAGCGGCGCCCTGCTGGCGCTGATCCTGGGCGAGTCGGAACTGCAGGCCGGCACCATCGGCGTCAAACCCCTGCGCGACGCTGCTGCGGAGCAGGAGACAGTGGCGCAGGATGCCCTGGTGGAGTATCTGCGCAACTGCATTGGATGATCGAATGCCCTGCGCCTGGCTGAGATTTTTTTGCCACAGAGGACACAGAGGACACAGAGAAGTCAAAGATCTCATTCATGGCGCCTTGCGCGCGCCCGGTGGGCGGGGGAAACCCGCATGACCGGTGAATGCCCCTTGTCTTTGTGAACTCTGTGCCCTCTGTGGCTGACAGTATTTTGAATCGAATGACGGAGAACACTCAGTGACCGAATACACCACAGACGAGGAAAAGGTCGAGGCGATCAAGCGATGGTGGAAGGACAACGGCACCGCCGTGATCGCCGGCATCGTCCTGGGCCTGGCCGGCCTGTTCGGCTGGCGCTACTGGGTGGACCTGACCGAGTCCCGCGCGGAGCGCGCCTCGGATCTGTACTTCACCGTCCAGCAGGCGGCCCGCCAGGGCGACGTGGAGGGGGTACGCAGCCGCACCGGGACCCTGACCGAAGATTACGCCCGCACGCCCTATGCCGCCATGGCCGCCCTCGAACTCGCGCGGCTGGAGGCCGACCGGGGGGATCTGGAAAGCGCCGAGACACAGTTGCGCTGGGTGGTCGAGCACTCGCGAAGGGCGGAAGTGGAATGGCTGGCACGCGTTCGGCTGGGTCGTGTCCTGGTGGCCACCGGCCGGGCGGACGAGGCGCTGCCGTTTGTCGAGGGTGATGCGCCCCCCGGCTTCGAGGCCCTGGTCCAGGAACTGCGGGGTGACGTCTATCGCCACAAGGGTGACTATGCGCGGGCCCTCTCGGCATACGATCAGGCCATCGGTGCGTCTGCCGGCGGCACGGAGTATCTGCAGATGAAACGTGACGAGGTCGCCGCGCAGGCCGTGGGCGCAGGCGCATGAACATCGCTCGGGCGTTGAGGCTGTTCGTATTGCTGCTCGCGGCCGCGCTGCTGGCCGGATGCGGGATGTTCCAGCGTGACACCACGGAACCGCCCGCACCGCTGCCTGACTTCGAGGCAAAGATCGCGCCGTCCACCGTCTGGGACCGCAATACGGGATCAGGCACGGGTCGCTACTACGTGCACCTGGAGCCCATGCTCCACGAAGACGCGCTGTACGTGACCGACGCCGACGGCCAGGTGACGGCGGTGGCGCTGGAGGACGGGCGGCCCCGCTGGTCCACCGACCTGGACGTGGCGGTCACCGGCGGCGTGGGCGGCGGTGAGGGCATCGTGGCCATCGGCACCGCCAAGGGCGAGGCCATCGCCCTGGACATGGAGTCCGGAGAATTGCTGTGGCGGCGGCAGCTCTCCAGCGAAGTGATGGCCCTGTCCACGGTTCAGCAGAACCGGCTCATTGCACGCACCAACGATGGCCGTGTGCATGCGCTGGATGCGGGCACGGGCGAACCCGCGTGGCTGGCCGGCCGCACGACCCCGGCCCTGAGCCTGCGCGGCGTGAGTCAGCCGGTCATGGTGCCCGGGCGTGTGGTGGTCGGGTTCGATAACGGCCGCGTGGTCGTGCTCGGGCTGAGCCGCGGCAACGCACTCTGGGAAACGGTTCTCGCGATGCCCAGCGGACGCTCGGAACTCGAGCGCATGGTGGACGTCGACGGACACATCGAGGTACGGGACGGTCGCGTCTACGCCGTGGCCTATCAGGGGCGCGTTGCGGCGCTGAGTCTCAGCGACGGCCGCACCCTCTGGGACCGCGAGTTCTCCTCCTATCGGGGTCTGGCGGTATCGGACGATCAGATCTTCATCACCGATGCCGAGGATCACGTCTGGGCCCTGGACCGTGAAGGCGGCGCGACCCTGTGGCAACAGGACCAGTTGCGCCTGCGTCGCCTGACGCCGCCCGTGGTGTTCGGCGATCACGTGGTGCTGGGCGACTACCAAGGCTACCTGCACTGGCTGGACCGCGAGGACGGCAGCCTCGTGGGACGCCTGCAGGTGGATTCCTCCGGCGTCATGGCGCGCCCCATCGTGCACGAGGACCGCCTCTACGTGCTCGGCCAGGGCGGCCGGCTCGCCGCCGTCGTCCCCGAGGGCGGCCGCCGCGGCCGCTGGGCCGCCACCAATGATTAATCCGGGCAATGCCAAGGATCGCGATGCTTGCGCCCCCTTGCTCTGTCTCGCTTGCCCGTAGGTCGGGCTTCAGCCCGACAGGCGGTGCCTGATCAGCCGCGTCTGTCGCCCTGAAGGGCGACCTACAGATAGGCCGGGCCTGTCTCGCTTGCCTGTAGGTCGGGCTTCAGCCCGACGGGCGGTGCCTGATCAAGCCGCGTCTATCGCCCTGAAGGGCGACCTACAGAGGGGCGCGAGCATCGCGATCCTTGGTGCAATGTCCGGGTCAACCCCGTACGATGCGCCCAACTGACCACTGACAACTGACAACTGACCACTGACAACTGACAACTGACAACTGACAACTGACAACTGACAACTGACCACTGACAACTGACCACTGACCACTGACAACTGACCAACCCATGCTCCCCGTCATTGCCCTGGTTGGCCGCCCCAACGTGGGCAAGTCCACCCTCTTCAACCAGCTGACCCGTTCCCGGGACGCCCTCGTGGCAGATTTCCCGGGGCTGACCCGCGACCGTCAGTACGGGCCGGGCAGGGTGGGCGGGTTTCCCTACATGGTGGTGGACACCGGCGGGCTTTCCGGCGAGGCGGAGACGCTGGACGACCTCATGGCGCGCCAGACGCGCCAGGCCATTGATGAATCCGACGTGGTGCTGTTCATGGTGGACGGGCGCGACGGACTGACCGCCGCCGACGAGTCCATCGCCCGGGACCTGCGCACGCGGGGCAAGCAGGTGGTGCTGGTGGTCAACAAGACCGACGGACTGGACGTCGATCAGGCCATGGCCGAGTTCCATAGCCTGGGTTTTGGCGTGCCGCGTGCCATCGCCGCCAGCCACGGGCGCGGCATCGCCGGCCTCATGGACGCAGTGCGCGAACATCTTCCGGACGCCGAGACCGTCGAGGCGGAAGCGGAGCGCTGGCCGGGCATCCGCATCGCCTTCGTGGGTCGTCCCAATGCGGGCAAATCCACGCTCATCAACCGCATCCTCGGAGAAGAGCGGGTCGTGGCCACGGAGGTCCCCGGCACTACACGCGACAGCATCTTCATCCCCTTCGAGCGCGACGGGCAGGCCTACACCCTCATCGACACCGCCGGCGTGCGCCGCCGTGCCCGCGTGCACGAGGCCATAGAGAAATTCAGCGTGGTGAAGACGCTTCAGGCCATCGATGCCGCCCACGTGGTGGTCATGGTCCTGGACGCCCGCGAGGGCATCTCCGAACAGGACGCCCACCTGCTGGGCGTGGTCATGGACGCCGGTCGGGCGCTGGTGTTGGCCATCAACAAATGGGACGGGCTGGACTCCGACCAGCGCGACCGGGTGCGCCACGAACTCGATCTGAAGCTGCCGTTTCTGGACTTCGCCGAAAGGCGCTTCATCTCGGCGCTGCACGGCACCGGCGTGGGTGATCTCTTCGGCCACGTGAAGCGCGCCTACGACTCGGCGTTTATCAAGGTATCAACCAACGAACTGACGAAGCTCCTGGAAGCGGCCGTGGCCGCCCACCAGCCGCCGCTGGTACGCGGCCGGCGCGTCAAGCTGCGCTACGCCCACCAGGGCGGCCAGAACCCCCCGGTGATCGTCATTCACGGCAACCAGACCGACCGACTTCCCGGCAGCTACAAGCGCTACCTCACCAACCACTACCGCCAGCAGCTCGATCTGGTGGGCACCCCGATCCGGCTGGAATTCCGTACCGGCGAAAACCCCTACGCAGGCCGCCGCCAGAAACTCACCCCGCGCCAGCAATACCGGCGCAAGCGGATGATGAAGCATGTGAAGAAGGGCTGACGGTGATCTCTCAATAAGGTTGTGCATTTGGGCCAGTGGGTCGGAGTGAGGTGTTGTCGGCTTGTATATCCAATTGACATATCCCTTGTGCTGCGTAATATTGGACCCAGAATTTGCCAACATGATGGGTGCGGAGGAACTGCCCGTGACCGAGACAACCGTTTTCAAGAGCAATCGCAGCCAGGCGGTTCGCCTGCCGAAGGCTGTTGCGCTGCCGGACCATGTCAAGAAGGTGGAAATCTATCGCTTGGGCCAGGCCCGCCTGATCGTACCTTCAGGCCATGCATGGGATGATTTCTTTGACGGCCCTGCTGTCACCGATGATTTCATGGTCGAGCGTGGACAGCCAGAGATGCAGAGACGGGAAGCCCTCTGATGCTGCGCTACATGCTGGACACAAATATCTGTATCCATACGCTTCGTCATCGTCCACCGCGGGTCCGGGATGCGTTCAATCGTCATTCCGAACATCTGGCAGTGTCCTCTGTCGTGCTCTCTGAACTCCTGTATGGAGCAGAGAAGTCATCTCGGCCCGATCATAATCTCAAAATGGTGGAACACTTCGCGGCCAGACTCGATGTGCTGCCCTATGACGATCGTGCGGCAAGCCATTACGGGCAGATTCGCGCGGTTCTGGAAAGGCAGGGCATGGTCATCGGGCCATACGACCTCATGATCGCGGCACACGCCCGCAGCCTCGGTCTGACACTGGTCACCAACAACGAAAGGGAGTTTCGCAGGGTTGATGGCCTGTTGGTGGAAAACTGGGTTTGAGAAAGGGGGTTCGATGGCCCGGCCTGTCGATCGATGACTCTTCACTGCTGGCCCGGTCCGACATGAACGGCTGAAGGTTCCTGCAAAGTCGGCCCAATCAGGAGCTTTCGCCCAGCCTCACAGTGGAGGGCCCGTAATGCCGGGATCGGGCGAAGAAGTGGCCTCTGCGCAGCATCGGTATCCGGGGCACCTCGCTGCATCCCCCTCGTGCTGGATCTCTGGCATCATTTCCCCCTGATCCAGCGGCAAACCGTCTCCAGGCAAACGCATGTCCAGGCACTGGTACCTCGTGCAATGCAAGCCGCGTGAAAGCTTTCGCGCGGAAGAACACCTGAACAACCAGGGGTTCGAGACCTTTCACCCCACCCACCTGGTGCATACGCGGGTGGCCGGCCGCCGGGTGCGCAAGCCGGCGCCGCTATTTCCCCATTACCTTTTCGTATGCCTTGACGCCGCGGACAACTGGTCCAGTCTGCGCTCAACGCGGGGTGTCGCCAGAATTGTGCGCTTCGGTAACGAGCCCCGCCCGGTCCCGCCCGATGTCATCGAGGCCCTCAAGGCCGCCTGCGCAACCATGGCGACGGCCAGGCCCGCCTTCAGGGCAGGAGAACGGGTGCGCATCGCCGAGGGTTGCTTCGCCGAATGTGAGGCGATCGTGCAGCAAATGCGCGGCGAGGACCGGGTCTTGCTGCTGCTGGAGTTCCTCGGCAGACAACAGGCCGTGGAGATCGCCGCGGATCTCGTCACCAAACCCACTTAGCCCGGACATTCCGCGAAGCTTGCGGCCTCTGAACCTGTCTCGCTTGCTCATAGGGCGGCCCATGGCCGCCTTCTGACGGCGCGCACGGCCCGCGCCCTATGCTTCCACTTTCAGAGGCGGCGCGAGACGGGCATAGAGACCACGATCATTCGCGATCCTTGGTGCAATGTCCGGGCCAGCATCGGCCGCTTATCGGGAAAACTCCTCTACTCGGAGGCGGATGAAGCTGCGCGGAGGTCCCGGGCGATATCATCGCAGGATCGATAGGCGGTGGATTTCCCGTTGCATTCTCTGAACTCTCCGAGACCGGACAAGTGCCATATCCCAGGAGCCGTGCGCAGTGCCGCGGACAGGCCAGCTTGTCGTTATGTGATCCCTTGCGAGCCTGAAACCCGCCCACCAAGAGGCAGGAACACCTGTTGAGCCACGACGAAGCCCATTACCGGCTCCTGCGTATGCTGGAGGACAACCCCGACATCAGCCAGCGTGAACTGGCGGATGCGCTTGGTATGTCGGTCGGAAAGGCGCATTACCTGCTGCGCGGTCTGATCGAGAAGGGCTTCGTGAAGGCCGGCAACTTCCGCCGCTCCAACAACAAGCTGGGCTATCTCTACAAGCTCACCCCATCCGGCATCCGCGAGAAACTCAACGTCACGCGCCGCTACCTTGCGCGCCGCGAAGCGGAATACAAGTCCATCCGCGCCGAGATCGAATCCCTGAAAGCCGAGATGGAGGCCGCAGCAGGTTCCCGAGGGGATTCCTGAGCGTGGCATTGGATGTCCCGCGAAAAATTCGCGACCTGCTCACGCATCCTGAGCACCAAGTGCGTGGAAGAGAGCTTCCCATAGGGCGGCCCCTGGCCGCCGAAGCATGCCTGCGGAGGGCTTCCCGGCGGGTCTGCCCCGCGCCAGTCCATCCGTCAATACTGCCGGCGTGCTGATGCACAAAGCCGATCCCGGTCGTTCTCCCGGTTGGAGCCCTCAAATGGGGATGTGTACAGCGTCCATGCTCCTTGCATCCGGCTTGATGCAATGACATCATGATGCACACGCATCAAATTACGCGGAACATTAAGCCATGCGAACGACAATCGATATCGAAGACGACGTCCTGGAGGCGGCAAAAGAAATTGCCCGGCGTGAGCATGTGTCCGCAGGGCGTGTTATCTCCCGCCTGCTCAGGGAGGCCCTGTCGGGCCGTGTGGAGCAAACGGGTTCGATCTCCGGTGATAGTACTGAGGCATTGGGCGGATTCAGGCCCTTTCCGTCGCGGGGACCTGTGGTCAGTAATGCACAGATTGATCGGCTCCGGGATGAGGAGGGCGTCTAATGCGGGCCCTGCTGGACGTCAACGTCCTGATCGCGCTGATGGATCGCGCCCACACGATGCACCGCAAAGCCTGGTCATGGCTGGGGCGCGAAATTGCTCACGGATGGTCTTCCTGTCCCATTACCCAAAATGCCGTCATCAGGATCATGACTCAACCGGCTTATCCGGGACATCTGCCCGTGCCAGTCGTCGCGCATCGCCTGGCAGAGGCCTGTGCCAGTCCGGATCACCGCTTCCTGCCGGACGATATCAGCCTCTTGGGAATTGGCTCGATAGACTGGCGCCATGTATTGGGACACCGCCAGGTCACGGACACCTATCTGCTTGCCCTGGCCGCGCATCATGGCGTGCGTTTTGTCACCTTCGATAGGCGCATATCACCACAATCACTTGCCGGGGTGGATGCACATACTCTGGAAGTGATTGGGTGATTGATAGGGGTTGTCAGTTGTCAGTGGTCAGTTGTCAGTTGTCCGTTGTAGGGCATGTTGGGGAGGGTTACGCTTTTGACCACTGACCACTGACCACTGACCAATACTGGCTTACAATGATCCATATGCGGCTGAGTCGAGAACAAGTCGAAGCTATCCGTGAGGTGGTGCACAGTGAATGTGGCCCCAGTGCACGTGTTCGGCTGTTTGGCTCGCGCCTGGACGATGCGCTGCGAGGGGGCGATGTCGACATATTGGTCGAACTCGACGAACCCGTCGAGCGCCCGGCCGTGCTTTCCGCGCGACTCTCTGCCCGGCTCAGCCGGCAGCTACAGGGCCGGGCAGTGGACGTCGTTCTCTCTGCACCGAACATTGCCCGAAGCGCGGTGCATCACGCCGCCGAAAAGCGTGGACGGCTGTTATGAAGATCGACCCGGAACAGCTCGAGCGCTTGCGATTCCTCGCCCGAGTCGTCCAGCGCGAGCAAAAGCATCTACTCATCACCGACCACCGCGTATTTGGCAGGCCATTTACCCCGGAGCGTGCACGCGCTCTCGCCGACAACATCGACGAAGCCGAACGAGTGGAAGCCTTCGTCAGCCGTTTCGGCCGCTTGCAGGATACGCTGGGGGACAAACTGCTACCGCTCTACCTGGAGGTTTTAGGAGAGCACCTCGGTGCCGCCATCGACAACCTCGATCGGGCGGAAAAATTGGGATTGATCCCGTCCAGTGACGACTGGCTGGCCATGCGAAAACTACGCAACCAGATGGTGCATGAATACATAGAGGACCCGAACACCCTCGCTGACGCCCTGCAAGCTGGCCACGAGTTCGTGCCCACCTTGACGACGGTGATAGAAACCTTCTTCAAAGACATGCGCGAGCGTGGTTGGGCGACCCCGTAGGCGTCTGCCTGGACAACGGACAGACTTTGCAGACCCAGAACGTATGGCACGGAAATTGTTGGATTTTGTCCGTGGTCGGTAGTCCGTTGATCCATGTTTTAACAACTGACCACTGACCACAAACAAGGAGCGAGCCATGGACAGGCCAAATTTTCAGAAACTACACGTCTATGGGTTGGCCGAGCGACTGGCCGATGCCATTTGGGAGGTTGTTACCGGCTGGGAGTCATTCGCGAAGGACACCGTCGGCAAGCAATTGGTCAGGGCCGCGGACAGCGTAGGTGCCAACATCGCCGAGGGGAGTGCGCGAGGCACCTATCAGGACAATCGACGGTTCATCCGCATTGCCCGTGGCTCGCTGACCGAAGTCCAGCACTGGCTCCGAAGGGCTTACAAGCGAGGCTTGCTGCCAAAAGCCGAGGTCGATGGCCTCAAGGCGACAATTGATGAATTGGCCCCCAGACTCAATGCGTACTTAAAGTCAATCGGAACCACCAAAGCCAAGGGAANNNNGACAACTGACAACTGACCAACAATGACCTCACCGAACGACCTTCTTCGCATCCTTGAGCAGCAAGAGCAACTGCTGCTCGCGTAGCGGTGAGGCAATGAACCCGAACCGGGTGTAGAAGCGCGCCGCGTCTTCGTCGATGGGGTGGGTCAGCAGGGCACGCACTCCGGCCTGTCCGGCGATCACCAAAGTGCGGCGGATCGCGTCCTGCAACATCCCCACGCCGATGCCTTGGCCCTGGAATACCTTCGATACGGCGAGCCGGGCCAGGATCACCACAGGCACCGGGTACTGCCCCATACCCTTGCGGATGCGTTCGGGCGTATCGTGAGTATCGACCTGGCCCACAGTCAGGCTGTAGTAGCCTGCGACACGATCATCCATGGTGGAAACGACGAAAGTCTTGGCAGACCCGCTGCCCTGTGCCTGGCGCGCGTGGCGCAACAGCCAGTCGTTCAGCGTCGGCTTGCCGCAATCGAAATCTTCGAGCCGATGTTGTTCAGCCAAGGGGGCCGGCGGCCGCAGCGTCACTTCGTATCCCAGGGTGCCTTGCGTGCAAACAGGTCGGACAAGCCTTCATTGGCCTGTTCGGGGCGCTCAAGCAGTTCCATCAAGGCCTGGTATTGGCTGCCAGAGACCATGAACAACCGCTGGTCCAGCAAGGTCTGCTCGGCCGCCTGGCAGGCTGCATCGAGCACGAAGTCGGTCAGCGACTTGTGCGCAACCTCGGCGGCACGGCGCAGCACGGCTTCCTGCTGTGGCGTGGCGCGCAGGCCCAGACGGGCTGATCGAGCAGAAGATGAAGATGCGGCGGCGCTCATGAAGGTATCCCTCTTGTTCAAACAATGGACGCAATGTTAGTACAATGGGCCAACGCCGTCCAGTTTTCTGGCGCAAGTGTCCGGCGCGGTCTTGTTGGCTGGCTGTCAGTAGTCCGTTGTCAGTCGTCGGTTGTAGGGCATTGTGGGGAGGGTTACGCTCTTGACCACTGACCACTGACTAATACCCTTAACCCCGCAGGGGTGCTATAATCGGTACTCAAATCGGTACTGGAGGATGTATGGAGAACGTGATTTCGGCGCAGGAGATCAAGCGGCGCGGCATTAGCGCGGTGGATCGGGCGCTGGAGAAGGGGCCGGT
>NZ_MVBK01000145.1 GCF_002000365.1 Thioalkalivibrio denitrificans
GTTCTCCGCGCCTCTGCGGCCTCCGCGTGGACTACCTGATCCGGCGTTTTACCGGACCGGAGTTTACGGATAAGCTAGGAATCCATCTGTTCGAGTCATCCGACCCATGAATCCCTCCTCCCGCGCCGAACACCCCGGGCTGCAGCCCATCGACGACTCCGCGCTGACCCGCGAAAGCTGGAAGATCTTCCAGATCATGGCGGAGTTCGTGGAAGGCTTCGAGCGCCTGGCGCGCATCAAGCCCTCGGTGAGCATCTTCGGCTCGGCGCGCATCCAGCCGGGCAACCCCATCTACAAGCTGGGCGAGGACATCGCCCGGGAGCTGTCGGACGCAGGCTTCGCGGTGGTCAGCGGGGGCGGTCCGGGGATCATGGAGGCGGCCAACAAGGGAGCCTTCGGCGGCAAGTCGCCGAGCATCGGGCTGAATATCGCACTGCCCCACGAGCAGGTAGCCAACAAGTACCAGGACGTCTCTCTGGGGTTCCGGCACTTTTTCTCCCGCAAGGTCATGTTCGTGAAGTACGCCTCCGCCTACGTGGTGCTCCCGGGCGGGTTCGGCACCCTGGACGAGTTGGCCGAGATCCTCACCCTGGTGCAGACCGGCAAGACCCGGCGTATCCCCATCATCCTGGTGCATAGCGCCTTCTGGAAGGGGCTGCTGGACTGGTTCAAGCATACTCTGGTGGCAGAGGGTGCCATCGATGAATCGGACCTCAAGCTCTACACGCTCGTGGACGAGCCCAAGGCGGCGGTGGACGCCATCTTTGACTATTACGAGGCACGGGGTTTCGAACCCTCGCCGGAAGAGAAAGAAAAGCTGATGGAGCTGTGACCGTGAAACACCTCCCCCTTGCCGCCCTGCTGCTCCTGCCCGCCCTTGCCGTCGCCGATGACGTACCGCCCCCGCCGCCGCTGCTGGACGAAGGTCCGGCGGTCACCCGGGAGATTATGGAGCCCCAGGTGGTAATCATCCGGCGCGACGACGAGATCATCGAGGAATACCGCCTGCACGGCCAGCTCTACATGGTGCGCATCACCCCGCGCACGGGCCCGCCTTACTATCTGATCGATACCTCCGGGGACGGCGACCTGGACACCCGTTCCCATGAACTGGACCCGCGTATCATGATTCCGGCCTGGACCATCTTTCGCTGGTGAGTGCCGCGTCCTCGTCCACCCCCTTACACCCCGCCTGCAACCCTCTGCCCACCCGGGAGGAACTCGTGGCGTTCCTGCGCCACTATGCCCTGGGCGAACTGCGTGACTTCCAGCCGGGCCGACGTGGTCGGCGCGGCCGGCTGATCACCGACGCCGGGCGATTCTGGCTGGTCGGGCCGGGCATGACCGACCCGTTCCTGGAAGCGCTGCTGGAGCACCTTGCCGGCCATGGGCTGCCTGTCCCCACCGTGGTGCGGGGCCACGACGGGCGCTGGATCCGGTCCCTGGGTGAGTATCCGGGCGCACTGGTCCGCTGGCCCGAAGGGCAGCATCCGCAACGCCTCGAACCAGACGCATGCGCGCGGGTGGGCGACCTGCTGGGCCGCATTCACCTCGCCGGGCTCGAGTTCACGCAGTCCCGCCCTCCCCACCGCGATCATCGCTGGCGCCGTCAGAGCACCGACGCCCTGGCCCCCGACCTGACACCGGAGGCACGGACCCTGCTGCACGAGGAGATCCGTTTTCAGGGACTCTACCGGCACACGGACCTCCCCCAGGGGACCATCCACGGGGCTCCCAACCGCCGGCGCCTGGTGATCGACGAGACCGGCCGGGTCGGCCTGACCGGTTTCGGTCACGCCAGTCGCTGTGCCCTGCTCGTGGACGTGGCCGTGGCGGTCAACGACTGCTGCATCGGATCCGATGGGCGCCTGGACCGGACTTTGAGCGCGGCGCTCCTCAACGCCTATCACCGCCTGCGTCCCCTCAGGCCCATCGAACGGGGGGCGTGGCCGGTGCTGCTGCGTCTGGCCGCCCTGGACGGCTGGCTGGAGACCCTCATCCTCGGCAATGACGGCACACAGGCCCGGCTGCAGCTGGAGACCCGTATCGCCGAAGCGGCCGGACTGCCACGCCACTGGGTGGGCTGAACGGCACTTTTCGGGGTATCGACGGCAAAGGGTCCGCCGCTTGTCCGTCTTTTGGTGCCGATTGTCATGAATCCGCGCCATTTACCTCACCGGGCAGCGGGAATGTGAACCGGGCACCCATGGACGGCTCCGGGACTACCTACCATCGACGTGTAGTCCATCACACTTTCGGGACACCTTCCCCCAAGGAGCACGCCATGAGCCACCTGCCGCAGATTCAGACCCCTGGTCACACGCAGGGTCACGATGAGCCCAACCTCTCCACCTGGCACGACACGCGTTACCGCATCATGTGGTACTACATGCACGCCACGCCGCGACCCTGCTTCAGCCCGCAACTGCTCTCGGAGCTGGCCAGCTTCCGCGACGACATGGCCCACCGTCTGGACGCCCCGGAGGATGGGGGCATCGACTACATGGTGCTGGCCTCCAAGGTGCCGGGCATATTCAACCTGGGCGGCGACCTGGCCCTGTTCCGTGCGCTGGTGGAAGCCGGTGACCGCGACGGGCTGCGCCGCTACGCCCATGCCTGCATCGACATGCTCTGGACCAATCTCAGCGGTATCGACGGCCGGGATATCACCACCATCTCCCTGGTGCAGGGCGATGCCCTGGGCGGCGGCTTCGAGGGCGCCCTGTCAGCCCACGTGCTGGTGGCCGAGCGCAGCGCCCGCCTGGGCCTGCCCGAGATCCTGTTCAACCTGTTCCCGGGCATGGGGGCCTACAGCCTGTTGTCGCGACGCCTCGGCCCGACGCAGGCAGAACGTTTGATCCTTTCGGGTCAGGTCTACACCGCCGAGGCGCTGCACGAGATGGGCGTGGTGGACGTGCTGGCCGAGGACGGCGAGGGCGAGATGGCCGTCTACGCGTATGTGGCCCGGGAAAACAAGGCGCGCAACGGCTACCGCGCCCTGCGTCGGGCCAGGGCGCTGAGCAACCCGGTGACCCGGGAGGAACTGCTGGGCATCACGGAGGTGTGGGTGGACGCCGCGCTGAAGCTGAGCACACGGGACCTGCGCATGATGCAGCGCCTGACCACCCAGCAGGAACGCCGCATCAGCAAGGCGGCGTGAGGGCTCCAACCACGAAGCACACGAAGGGCACGAAGAAAAGCGTTTTGGGCTGTTGAGATCCCGGGCGTGGATCAAGGCTGCCTGCCCGATTTCACGTTCGATGGCTTCGGTGACAAAAGGCCGGGACTCTCGCGAAGCCGCGAAGCGCGCCAAGAAGACATTTGAGAGAACAAATGATCATTCTTTGCGTGCCTGGCGGCTTCGCGAGAGTCCCG
>NZ_MVBK01000146.1 GCF_002000365.1 Thioalkalivibrio denitrificans
CCCAGCAGGGCGAACGGGCGAGCTCCGAGAACTCGACGCCGTCATCACTGGCCTGCATGTCGGGCAGCGCCAGGTGAACCAGCACCGCCCGTTCGCCCTGCTGGGGTCGTTCAAACAATCGGCTTACCTGCCTGCATGACGCGGCTCAGACTCGCGGGATACATCGGACCCGTCAGCCCTCCGGTTGCGCGTCCTCGGGCATGGCCAGCTTGACTGGCCGCGAGGGGACGATGGTTGAAATGGCATGCTTGTAGACCATCTGGCTGACGGTGTTCTTGAGCAGCACCACGAACTGATCAAACGAGTCAATCTGACCCTGCAGCTTGATGCCGTTGACCAGGTAAATGGAAACCGGGATCCTTTCCTTGCGCAATGTATTGAGGAAGGGTTCTTGTAACGTCTGCCCCTTTGACATGAGCTTGCTCCTGGCGTCGATCTCTGAGATGGGGGGTGAGGCCTTTATGTCATTCTCCGGGCTCCTGGGCCCGGTTGCACCAACTTCCGACGGGTCCTGATTGTGGAGCCTTCCAGCGCACCCGGGATCAGCTCAAAACCGCCCCGGGCTTGAATATTCAACCTGTTTTGCAGTCTAGCACACCGGTCGGTCAGCCACCCGGTCACTGGTTCACATGTCCCTCAATCCGGGCAACCACCGCCTCCACGTCCAGCGACTCCATCTCCAGGGCGATCACCCCGGGGTAGCCGCGGATCCAGGTCAGCTGGCGCTTGGCCAGTTGCCCGGTGGCCGTGATGGCCTTCCGGCGCATGGTCTCGAAGTCGATCTCGCCCGAGAGCCACGACCAGACCTGTCGATAACCCACGGCCCGGATCGCCGGCAGCGAGACATTCAGATCCTCTCGCTGATATAAGGTCTCGACCTCCGGAATCAAGCCCAGTTCCAGCATCCGGTCAAATCGCGCCGAAATTCTTGCACGCAGGGCCGCCCGGTCCCCGGGCACCAGCGCCAGGCGCAGCAGCCGGTAGGGCAGCCCGGCAGTCGAGGTCCCGCCGTGGAACGAGGACAGGGGCCTGCCGGTGAGCAGGTACACCTCCAGGGCCCGTTGCAGACGCTGGGGATCGTTGGGGTGGATACGCGCGGCGCTGACCGGGTCCACCTGTTTCAGGCGTTCGTGCATCGCCTCCCAGCCGCATGCCGCCGCATCGGTCTCGATGGCCCGGCGCACCCGGGCGTCGGCGCCCGGCAGACGATCCAGGCCGAACTCCAGCGCACGGAAATAGAGCATCGTGCCCCCGACCAGGAGCGGCACCCTCCCCGAGGCCGTGATCTCGGCCATGGCGGCAAGCGCATCGGCGCGAAAGCGCGCCGCCGAATAGGGCTCGGCCGGGTCGAGTATGTCGATCAGGCGATGGGGCGCCTGCGCCAGCACCTCCGGTCCCGGCTTCGCGGTACCGATATCCATGCCCCGATACACCATCGCCGAGTCCACGCTGATGATCTCGCACGGCAGGCGACGCACCAGCTCCACCGCCAGATCGGTCTTGCCCGAGGCGGTGGGACCCATGAGGAAGATGGCGGGGGGATGCATCTTTGGAAGGATGAAGGATGAAGGATGAAGGATGAAACGATACCAGCTGTAGGAGCGGCGCCCTCGCCGCGAATGCCCTTGCCCGCGATGTCACCAACCGTTGTTCGGCCCGGGGGCGGGCCTCCTACTGTCCTCTCAAAAAGAGTCTGTCCAACTGATCCATGGACAATTGCACCCAGGTCGGCCTCCCGTGGTTGCACTGGCCGCTGCGTTCGGTGGCTTCCATGTCGCGCAGCAGGGCGTTCATCTCCGGGATGGTCAGCTGGCGGTTGGCGCGTACCGAACCGTGGCAGGCCAGCGTGGCCAGCAGCTCGTTGACGGCGGCTTCCACGCGGCGGGATTCGCCATGGGTCACGAGGTCGGATAGCACGTCGCGCACCAACGCCTCGCTGTCGGCGCGGGAGAGCAGCGAGGGCACGGCGCGGATCTGGAGCCGCTCGGGACCACTGCGCAACAGCTCGAAGCCGAAGCGGGCGAAGGCCTCCCCGTGGGTCTCCACCAGGTCCGCCTCGCGGCGGCTGACGTTGATGTGTGCCGGCACCAGCAGCGGCTGGGACTTGAGGCCCTCGCCCCAGTAACCCTGCTTGAGGCGTTCGTAGGTGATGCGCTCATGGGCGGCATGCATGTCCACGAGCACCAGACCCGCTGCGTTCTGTGCCAGTACGTACACCCCGTGCAATTGCGCGAGCGCGTAACCCAGCGGCGGCGCAACCGCGTCATCGGCGGGCGATTCCTGCAGTTCGGTCTGCGGATGCAGATTGCCATAGGCTTCCATGACCTCCGCCACGCGCAGGTTCAGACCCGACTGGACATGACTCCAGGACCGTGCGGCACCTGCGCCGGCTTCCCCGGCGACCGTGCTTTGCGGCATCTCCATTCGCGCCGGGGCAACACCCTCCCCCGGGCGCAGATCCGCCAGCACCTTGTGCAGGCTGCGAAAGAGAAAATCATGCACCAGCCGCGACTCCCGGAAACGCACCTCGTGCTTCGCCGGGTGGGCATTCACGTCCACCAGCGCGGGATCCAGTTCCAGGTACAGCACGAACGCCGGGTGGCGGCCATGGAACAACACGTCCTGGTAGGCCTGGCGCACGGCGTGGCTGATGAGCCGGTCGCGCACCATGCGGCCGTTGACATAGAAGTACTGCAGGTCGGCCTGGCTGCGGGAATAGGTGGGAAGACCCAGAAAACCGTGCAGGCGAAGTCCGGCCGCCTCATGGTCGACGCGCACCACCTGTTCCGCAAACGTCTGGCCGCACACCTTCGCCACGCGGTCCAGCTGCGCGGCCTCGTTCATGGCCGGCGACAGCTGCAACATGGGCTTTCGATTGTGGGACAGTGCAAGGCCGACACGGAACCGCGACAGGGCGATGCGCCGCACCACTTCTTCCAGGTGGCCGAACTCGGTGCGCTCCGTGCGCAGGAACTTGCGCCGCGCCGGCACATTGAAGAAGAGATCGCGCACTTCGACCGTGGTGCCTTCCGGGTGCGCGGCGGGCATGGGCGCCTCGAAGCGGTCGCCCCCGTCGCCCCGGATGGTCCAGCCGCTCCCGGCATCCGGCGTGGCGGAGGTCAGCGTCAGCCGCGACACGGACGCGATGCTCGGCAGCGCCTCGCCGCGAAACCCCAGGCTTGCGACCCGCTCCAGGTCCTCGAGACTGGCGATCTTGCTGGTGGCATGGCGCGACAGCGCCAGGGCCAGCTCATCCTTCGGGATCCCCGAGCCGTCATCGCGAATCCGGATGCGCCGCACCCCGCCCTGCTCCACGTCCACCTGTATGTTTGCGGCCCCGGCATCCAGGCTGTTCTCCAGCAACTCCTTAACCACCGACGCCGGCCGCTCCACCACCTCACCGGCGGCGATCTGGTTGACAAGCTGGGGAGGGAGGGGGGAGATGGGCACTTTGAAAGGATGAAGGATGAAGGATGAAGGATGAATTGTCCTTCATTCTGCCTTCATCCTTCCACCTTCATCCTTGAATTTCAGCTGTCCCTTCTCGGAATCACCAGCACCTGGCCCGCGTGGATGCGGTCGTTGGTGAGGTTGTTGTGCTGGCGCAGTTCGTTGATGGAGACCCGGTAGCGGTTGGCGATGCCGGAGAGCGTCTCGCCGCTCTGGATCACGTGGCGCCCGCGGCGGGTCTCGGCGAGGATCGTGCCGGGCGGGGCGTTGTTGTTGAAGTAGGAACGCAGTCCGGTCATCAGCGCCTCGGCCAGGGACTGCTGGAAGGCCGCGGTGCGCAGCTTGCGTTCCTCTGCCGGGTTGGTGATGTAGGCGGCCTCCACGAGCACGGAGGGAATGTCCGGCGAGGTGAGGACTGCAAAGCCGGCGCGCTCGACCCTGCGGCTGCGTACCTTGCCCACACGATGCAGATCGTTGATCAGGGAATCGGCGAGCGTCGCGCTGGCCTCGATGGTGCCGGTCTGGGAGAGATCCAGCAGCACGGAGGCGAGCACGTCGTCCTTGTCGTCCAGCTTGACGCCGCCCACCAGGTCGGCGGCGTTCTCGCGCTCGGCGAGCCACCGGGCCGCCTCACTGCTGGCGCCGCCCTGGGACAGGATGTACACCGAGGAGCCCTGCACGCGCCGGTCGGGCGCGGCGTCCGCATGAATGGAGATGAACAGGTCCGCCCGCTGCGCACGGGCGCGTCGGATGCGCTCGCGCAGCGGCAGGAAGTAGTCGCCGGTACGCACCATCACCGGCTTCATGCCGGGTTCGCTCGCCACCAGCCGCTCGAGCCGCTGGGCAATGGCCAGCACCACGTCCTTTTCCCGCGTGCCGCCCGGACCGATGGCGCCCGGGTCGCGTCCGCCGTGGCCGGCGTCAATGGCGACCACCACCTCGCGCAGCTCGCCGCCGGGCTGTTCCGTGGAACGCACGGTCTGCGGTGCCTGGCTGGCGCCCTGACGCTGCAGGTCCACCACCAGCCGGTGGCCCGCACCCTGGGCGGGACGCAGCACGAAACTCCTGGGCACCGCCCGCTCGCGCAGATCCAGCACCACCCTCAGATCACGGTCGTTGCGGGTGGCATAGCGCAGGCGGGCTACATGGGATTCCGGCACCGAGGGCACAGTCAACTCGCGGGCACCGGCACCCTGGATATCGATCACGACCCGGTGCGGGTCCGTGAGAGTGAACAGGCTGTGTTCCACCGGACCGGAGAGGTCAAAGACCAGCCGGGTCTGGCCCTCATGGGCCGACAGGCGGATGCGTTCCACCCGCTCCCGACCAGCCGCCCAGAGCACACCCGGGGCCATCACGGAGGCGGCCGTCATGCCGCAGGCGCTCATGATCGCCCTGAGGAATCGGCGTCGCGGAGGCTCGTTGGGCAACTGACTCACGACATGCTCCAGGTACCGGGGATTCGCAACCTGCTTCCTAGTGTGACGCACCCGCCAAAAAAAGCAAGAGGATTTTTCAATCAATCCATGCAGATAGCGGGACCTTTTACTGCCGTTTATCAGCTAATGAGCAGAAGTTTTTGCCACAGAGGGCACAGAGGTCACAGAGAAATACGGGAAATCGACGGGGACACACGGTTGAGGTCCGGGACCGCTCCCGGCCGGCAATGGTCATTTCAGTCAGCTCTACGCCTTTCCTCTGTGACCTCTGTGCCCTCTGTGGCTAATCATTCATTTCCAGTCGGTTAGCCAGCGCCGCGATCCAGGCTCGCCCCGCTTCGCTGAGGCCTTGCAGGCGGGCCTCGCGGCCCTCGCCCGCCACGGTGAGCCGGATGGACAGGTCCGGGGAACCGAGCATCCCTCCGCCACGTTCGGGCCACTCCACTAGGCACAGGGCGGTGCCGTCGAAGTAACCATCCAGGCCCAGGTATTCCAGTTCCTCCGGATCGGTGAGGCGGTAGAGATCGAAGTGATGCACCCTGCGCCCGGCCACCTGGTAGCTTTCCACCAGGGTATAGGTGGGACTCTTAACTGCGCCTGAATGGCCCAGTTCGCGCAGCCAGCCACGCACCAGGGTGGTCTTGCCGGCGCCCAGATCGCCGGTGAGATGCACCGCCAGACCGCCCTCGGGGGAAACGGCGGCCAGCGCCGCGCCCAGTGCCAGCGTCGCCGCCTCGTCGGGCAGCACCAGCATCCGTTCGGATTTGCTCACGGATTCACCACGGCGCGTAGCTGCGCAATGACGTCGGAGGCCAGCAGGCCGCGTTCCCCGCCCTCCCGGGCGGCACGGTCGGCGGCCTCCGCATGGATGCACACGCCCAGGCGTGCCGCCTCGCCCGGTTCCAGACCCTGGGCCAGCAACCCGGCGATGACACCCGTGAGCACGTCGCCCATGCCTCCGCTGGCCATACCGGGATTGCCGCCGGTGCATATGGCCGGGCCCGTATCGTCGCAAATGACGGTCCCCGGGCCCTTGAGCACGCAGACGCCGCCGAAGGTCTCGCGAATGCGCCTGGCGGCCGCCAGGCGNNNNCAGTTCCGGTCGGCCCGCGGGCAACAACCCGGCATGATCCGGATGCGTGGCCAGGGATACCAGGCCGGCACCGGTGCGCGCCGCGGCCTCCCCTGCCAGACGGACCGCGCCGGGCATGCCCCGGTCTCCGCCGATCACCAGCACGTGGCCGCAATCCCCCTTGTGGGCTGTGCGCGCCCGGGTGCCCAGACGAGCGATGCAGGCGGCGTCCAGACGCAGCGCGGCCGGCTCGAGGCCGGAATGGATCTCTGCAGGGACCTCCAGGGCACTGAATACCACCTCACCGCAATGGCCCGGCCCCTCGCCGGTAAAGAGCCCGGTCTTGAGACCGATGAAGGTGACGGTGACCTGCGCGTGCACCGCGCGGCCCATGACCGCGCCGGTGTCGGCATGGATTCCCG
>NZ_MVBK01000147.1 GCF_002000365.1 Thioalkalivibrio denitrificans
TCAAAAGTGCGCGCCGGGCCAACGACATCGCGTGCCGACGGCCCGGCGCGCACTTTTGACCACCACCATCCATGAGGGAGGGTCTTTCATGAAGACACCTGTTCGAGTCGCTGTCACCGGCGCTGCCGGCCAGATCGCCTACAGCCTGCTGTTTCGCATCGCCGCGGGCGACATGCTGGGCCGGGATCAGCCCGTCATACTGCAGTTGCTGGAGATCCCGCCCGCCATGGACGCACTGAAGGGTGTTGCCATGGAACTGGAAGACTGCGCCTTCCCGCTGCTGGCCGGGATGACCCTGTCGGACAAGGCGGAAGAGGCCTTCAGGGATGCGGACTTTGCGCTGCTGGTGGGCGCCCGCCCGCGGGGACCCGGCATGGAGCGCAAGGATCTGCTGGAGGCCAACGCCCAGATCTTCTCCACCCAGGGCAAGGCGCTGAACGACGTGGCGAGCCGCGGCATCAAGGTGCTGGTGGTGGGCAACCCGGCCAACACCAACGCGCTCATCGCCAGCCGCAACGCCCCGGACCTGGACGCGCGCGCATTCACCTCCATGACCCGCCTGGACCACAACCGCGCGATCGCCCAACTGGCGGCCAAGACGGGTGCCGAGACCACCGACGTGCAGCGCATGATCGTCTGGGGCAACCACTCCGCCACCCAGTATCCGGACATCAGTCAGGCCACCGTGAAGGGCAAGGCGGCCCCCGACCTGGTGCCCAGGGACTGGTACGAAAAGGAGTTCATCCCCACCGTGCAGCAGCGCGGCGCCGCCATCATCAAGGCGCGGGGTGCCTCCAGTGCCGCCTCCGCCGCCAGTTCCGCCATCGACCACGTGCGCGACTGGGTGATGGGCACCCCGGACGGCGACTGGGTCAGCATGGGGATCCCGTCCGACGGCAGCTACGGCATCGAGGAAGGGCTGATGTACTCGTTCCCGGTCACCTGCAGGAACGGCGAGTACAGCATCGTGCAGGATCTGTCGGTCGACGAGTTCAGCCGCTCAATGATGCAGGCGACAGAAACCGAGCTCCGCGAAGAGCGCGACGGGGTGGCGCACCTGCTGCCGTAGTGCCCCTGCCCCCTGTCGCGGCCGCTGAAAAGCCTTGAACCACGAAGCGCACGAAGGACACGAAGCAAAAAACCAGAAAGCAGGTTTGTCTCGAAGTACAGGAAAGCCGGAAATCAAGTAGCCCGCCTATCTCACCACCGTTCGTAGCGAG
>NZ_MVBK01000148.1 GCF_002000365.1 Thioalkalivibrio denitrificans
TCGCCCAGAGGGCTGGGCTCCTACAACCGGCTCTGCCTGCCAGCAGCTCACCCCGGATGAACAACGTATTGAGAGATCACAGCTAGCGAACCCGCCGCCAGCCGCGGCTGGCGGAGCGACGGCGCCAGCCGTAGTAGGGATGGCGGCGCAGCAGCGCGGCGTTCTTGAACAGCGGGACCAGCATCATGCCCGCGGCGAATCCGCCCGCGTGGGCCCAAAAGGCGACGCCGCCGCCGTCGTCGCCCAGAGTGCCCAGCCCGCCGATCAGCTGCAGAAGGAACCAGTAGCCGAGCATGAACACGGCGGGTACCGCCACCACGAAGATGAAACCGAAAAACACCAGCATGTGGACATTGACCCGCGGGTAGAGCAGCACGTACGCCCCCATCACGCCGCCAATGGCCCCGGAGGCCCCGACCATCGGGATGGCCGATTCCGGACCCGCGGCCACCTGTGCGCCAACGGCGGCAAGGCCGCACAGCAGGTAGAACACCGCGAAACGCAGGTGACCCATGGCGTCCTCGACGTTGTTGCCGAAGATCCACAGGAACCACATGTTGGCGATCAGGTGAAACCAGCCGCCGTGCATGAACATGGACGTGACCGGCGTATACCAGGCGCTGCCCTGGTCAATCACGCAGACCAGGTCCGGACCCAGGGCCACACGCGTGCCGGATGGCAGGGTGCCGAGCAGCTCCGCGGGGATCACGCCGAACATGCAGATGGACTGGCCCAATGCGGCCGGTGTTCCGAGACCCTGCACGAAGAACCATGTGCCCGCGTTGAGACCGATGAGGGCGTAGGTTACATAGGGTGTGAGGAAATGCGGATTGTCATCGCGGATGGGAAACATCCGGCCATGGTTGACCCTGCCCCGGTCCCCGTCAAGGCAGTGGATCAGGCTTCGGCGAACTGCGCCACCCGGCGCGGGTCCGGCGGCAGACGACGGTCCCCGGTGTTCAGGAATCCTTCACTGCGCGGCGCACGATGTCCAGCTCCCTGTAGTTGGCGCAACGCCCGGCCAGCGCGTCGGGTGTCTCCTTGTCCAGGGCATCATCGCAGCGCGCGGTCTCCTCGCACTCTTTGCAGGTGCGCATGTGCCGCTCCACGTCGACGATGCGCGCGGCGTGGAGGTAACGGTTGGGATCGAGGCCCAGCAGGGCCATGAGCCGCTGCAGGCGCAACTCTTCCAGCCGGCGGGCGAGCCCGCTGCGAAAGAGCAGCCCCTCGCGCATGTTCGCGGAGATGGCCCAGGCAAGGGCAATGATCAGGGCAAGCAGGGCCACGCCTGCCGCCGCAGGGATGATCCAGGCTGACATGTGCGCATCCTCCCGGCCCGTTTCGGGCCAACCACCGATCTGACGCCTGGCATACGCTCCGGCGCCGGATTCTTTTGGCACATGATGACCCTGGCAGCTCAGGATTCACCATGCATTGACCTGGCTCAAGCCCGGGGGGCTAACCCCGATATTGCACCAAGGCGGCCGGCGGCTTCGTGTAACCTTCTGATACCGCGCCATAACTCAGCGCATCTGGTCGTAGAATCGCTGTAACAGTTTGTACACCGCCACCGGCCTATCGCGATGCTTGCGGCCTCCGGGCCTGTCTCGCGCC
>NZ_MVBK01000149.1 GCF_002000365.1 Thioalkalivibrio denitrificans
CGGGTGCGAATCCTTCGCCTACTCCCGCGATCCCGGTGAGATATGCGGGCTAGAGAATGGCATCAGAGGGAAAACATCTGCTGCCGTTTGGAACCGAATCACAACCGCCCGGATTTCGGACCCGGATCCCCTTGAGCGCGTGGCCAAAAGGAGTGCTAAAATTTGAAGTCCGTCACACTCCTATCTTCAGGCCGTGTCGTGACGTCGTCGGCCATGTGGGGTTATAAAGCATGATGTCTGCGCCATCTCACGCTCCCGACCTTCTGGCGCAAGTCCCGCTCCGGGCTTCGTAGGCTGAACCGCCGTGCGTGATCTACTGCTATTGGTGATCATTTCGGGCCTTGTGCCCGTAATCCTGCTTCACCCCTGGACCGGCATTCTGACCTGGTTCTGGATCGGGCTGATGAACCCGCATCGGCTCACCTGGGGTTTCATGTTCAGTGCGCCGGTGGCCCAGGTCGTGGCACTGGTTGCCCTGGCTGGACTTCTCCTGGCCAAGGACCGGCGCCCCTTCCCGGTCACGCGCGAGACGATCATGCTGATTGTCTTTGCCATGTACGTGACCATGACCACATCCGTCGCCTGGGTGCCCGATCTGGCCTGGATGCAGTGGCAGGATTTCATGAAGATCCTGCTCATGACGGCCGTGACGCCGCTGCTCATTTACGGGGAACGGCGAATCGTCCTGCTGATTCTGGTCATGGCCTTCTCCATCGGCTTCTACGGGCTCAAGGGTGGTCTGTTTGCCATTGCCACCGGCGGCAACTACATGGTCTGGGGCCCCCCTCGAAGCTTCATTCGAGGCAACACGAATCTCGGCATGGCAATGATTATGGTGTTGCCGCTGTTGCTGATCAGCGCCCGCATGATGACCCGCAAGTGGGTGGATTTCGGCTGGGGCATCGTGAACCGGTGGCACAAGTGGATCGGGCTGGCCATGTATGGTGTGTTCTGGACGACGGCCATCGCCATCCTCGCCACTCATTCCCGTGGCGCCTTGCTGGGCCTGTTGGCGGTGGCGCCATTCATCTTCCTCAAGATGAAGCGCAAGTTGACCCTCGTTGTATTAGCCCTGGCCGCAGTGACCGTGGTCGGTTTGACTGTGCCTGACCGTCTCATGAGTCGCTGGCAGACCATCGAAACCTATCAGGAAGATCGATCCGCCATGCAGCGCATCCAGGCCTGGGGGGTCAATTGGAACATTGCCGTGGAAAACCCGGCGACCGGTGCCGGTTTCGTCATGGCAGCCATGCCGGACGAAGTCTGGATCAGCTATGCGAACTGGGTCGAGCCTTGGGCGAACACGGCGCGTGCAGCGCACAGCATCTATTTCCAGCTTCTGGGCCACCACGGATTCGGAGGTCTCGCCGTCTACCTGTTGCTGGTGGGATTCACCTTCCTGACATTGAATCGAATACGACGAAGAGCCAGAAAGGAGACAGGCCAGATATGGCTTGCGGAGTATGCCTGGGCCTTGCAGGTGGGGCTCATCGGATACCTGGCAGCAGGTGCCTTCCTGGACGTGGCCTATTTCAACCTGTTGTATGCCTTTGTCGCTCTGGCCGTGATTATGCGCCGCGAACTGGAGGAGGCACCCCGAGCCTCCGAGCAGGCGGCGGGCATCAGCGCGGGCGACGCGGTTCGGGCGACGGCACCGGGTGGCCCGCGTTTTCCGGATTTCGTGCCGAGGCCGGCCAGCGTCGAATCCCGGAGGGGCGAGGCATGAATCGCGGGAGCGGCCCGGCGTGATCACCCCCCTGGTGCGACATATCCTCTACCCCCTGCACGAGCGCCTGCAGGGTCGGCACACCTTCGCGTACCTGCGGGAGCTGGAGCGCACCCAGTGGCTGGAGGGTGACCGGCTCAGGGAACACCAGTGGGACAAGCTGCGCGAGCTGATCGCCCACGCCGCCCGAAGCGTCCCGTTCTATCGGCGTGTGTTCGACGAGGTCGGCCTGAATCCACAGTATTTCACTCTGGAGGATTTCCGCCGTATCCCTGTCATGGAGAAGGAGACCTTCAAGGAGAACGAGCCCGAGATTCTCGCTGAGGCCTATCCGGGCAAACTCGTCCGCCTGCGCACAGGCAGCTCCACCGGTTCGCCGCTGTGGTTCTACTCAAGCACCCACACCCAGGCCTTTCAGAACGCCGCCAAACTGCGCTGCCGGCGTTGGTGGGGCATCGAGCCGGGCGATATGATGTTCGAGTTCTGGGCCTCACCCATCGAGCTGTCCAAACAGGCCCTTGTGCACAACGCCAAGGACCGCCACCTGATGAATCACTACCTGCTCTCCGCGCACAACATGACCGAAGCGGTCATGGCCGAATACATCGCGTTGATGAACCGCAAGAAGCCGCGCGTCATCGTCGGTTATCCCTCCGCCCTGCATCTGCTCGCCCAGTACCTGGAAGCCGGTGGCACGCGGCTTCGGTTTACGCCCAAGGGGGTCGTTGCCACCGCCGAGATGCTCCTGCCCGCACAGCGGGAGGCCATACAAAGGGCGTTCGGAGCGCCCGTGATCAACGAATACGGCGCGCGGGACGGGGGGCTGCTCGCCTACGAATGCCCCGAGGGCAGCATGCACGTGGTAGCCGAGAACGTGTTCCTGGAAGTGGACCCGGACACATCGCCCGACGGCGATCCCGCCCGCGGAGACGTGCTGGTGACGAACCTCGAAAGCTTCGCATACCCGTTCATCCGTTATCGGGTCGGCGATCAGGTGACCCTGTCGGACAAGTCATGCTCCTGCGGCCGTGGCCTGCCGCGCCTCGAGCGTATCGAGGGCAGAAGAACGGACTGGCTCGTGGACAGCGCCGGCAGGAAGATCCATGGCCTGGTGGTGGCCCACACCATCGCCAAGGTGCAGGGCATCCGGCAATTCCAGATCGTGCAGAAGACACCGACTGAACTGCACATCCGGATCGTGAAGAACAATCTGTACAAAGACTCGGACGACGCCTGGATCATCCAGTCACTGGCGAAGTACTTCACAGGCCCGGTGCACATCCGACTCCTTCCGGTGGATCGCATCGAGGCCTCGCAGTCCGGGAAGCACCGCTTCATCATCAACGAAGCGGCGTGCTGAAGCAGGGACGGTTTTACCACGAAGCACACGAAGATCACGAAGGAACGTTCTACTCTCGCCAAGGGCGCCAAGCACGCCAAGGAAACCCTCCTTGATGGGATACGACGGGTCATGCCCGCTATGGCGTTGCATGGTGAGCTCTGTGGCGGGCACGGCCCGCCCTATCCCAACTTTGCGTTCTTTGCGCTCTTGGCGAGAGAAGATCGGTGTTTCGTGGGCTTCGTGGTAAACGGCCTTCAGATCCGCATCACCGCGTCGTTGAGGCGGTTCACAACCATCCGGCCGGATGCCTGCCAGATGGAAACCCCGATCGGCGGCACCGGGTCGAAGCTCAAACGATCGGGATCGACGTCCCGCATGAGCCCCGATCGGAAATCGTCGGGATGCTCGGCGATGAATTCACACAAGCGCGTGAACCGTGACTGGTTGATGCGGTTCTCCCGCACGATCTCCCCGCTGACAGAAACCTTCACGAACTCGAACGCGTGAGTGAGCAATACCACTTGCTGGTATCCCGCTCTGCGCGCCTTCCAGAGCAGGCTGCGGATCTCCGGCCAGGAGCTTCCCGTGATGGTCAGGCTCTTGCGCTGCACTGTCCGGCCAAGTGAGGCGACGTGATAGGTCAGGATGGGCAGCTCCACCACGCCGTGGAAGCGGTGCGCGCCGCCGATCTGATGGAGCGACCGGTCAGCCGGCTCGCAAATCCCCAGACCGATGTTCGAGGCGATGTGCAGTCCGCAGCCCTTGAGGGCGCGATAGACATTCCCGTCCACGTCCAGTCCGCCGCTTCGAAACGCCACGGGCCTTGGCAGTCCCCAGCGGATGAACGTCTCCAGCCCCGCCTCGATCAGTTCCGCAAGGGATTCGGGTGATCGTCCCGAGGTCCGGTCCTCGGGCGGGATGGATGCGAGGCGCCTGCGCCAGTCCGGTTCCCGGAAGTAGAGCCAGAAAGGATGCAAATGGAGCTGCACGTCCTGTCTACGGTCCATGAGTGTGCGGGCGATGCGGCCCATGGGTTCATCGCCGAAGTAGACGGTATTCAGTGCTTCGACAAAGAAGGTGGCGGAGAGCCCGTGGGCGTCCATGGTGTCCAGGAGAAACCCGAGCCCCTGGGAGCGGCCGTTGACCGGGCAGTGGACCCAGTCGGGGCCGACTGGCTCGCCCGTTTGCGGGTTGCTGAAGGCGTCGCCGACGCTGAATTCGGTGTCGACCGTGATGTGGACGGTGAGCGGTGTCACGGGTGCTTGGTGGCCACCACGTAGGTGTAAGGCGTAAGGGTGTGGGCCAGCCATCGCAGGGGCGGAAGCGCTCGAACGGAGCGGACCGCCACCCGCTTCGGAAACCCAGCGCCGTCCAGGATCATGGCATCAAAGCGGTCCCGGCAGGAGAACCCCAGTCGCCCGAGGTGACGCCTGAGCTGGAAATAGGAGAACCAGTGTACCGCCGGATAGGTGGCGTGATTGACCAGTTCCGGGCGTGTGGTCACCGCAAGGCGCTCATAGTGGCGCTTGAGGGGAGTGGGGTACCAGCTATACAAGGGCAACTCATACTCGGACTGCTTTGGGCACAACCAGTTTGTGGTGGTCAGGAAAAGCACGCCGCCCGGCCGCAGCACCCGGTCGAATTCCCGGATGCAGCGTTCCCAGTCCGGCACGTGCTCCAGCAGTTCCGGGGCGAGGCAGACGTCCATGGAGGCATCGGCGAACGGCAGCGCCTCCGCAGTACCGACTTGAAAATGGACAGGCAGGTCACGCGCCCCGGCCCTCTCTTTCGCCAAGTCAACCAGCGGCGCGTTGATGTCGATTCCGAATACATGGTGTCCCTGCTCCGCCCACACCATGCTCTGAGTCCCCGCGTTCGAGCCCACGTCCAGCACGTTCAGGGGGCGGGCGAGCGCGTCCTGACCATAGGTGGCCACCACAACTTCATAGATACGCCTGGAGCGGTCCAGTGCCAGCGGCGACTCGCTCTGCCGGGCGTAATATTCGTAGAACTCCCTGCTGCTGGAGGTATCGCGCGCCTGACCTTCTCCTGTAGCCCCCATAGCTCACCACTCTTCCACTGCAGCCGATCTGCCTCATATACCTGTAGGTCGGGCTTCAGCCCGACGGGCGATCCACGACCAAGGCGCAAGTTGTCGGCATAAAGGCCCACGTACGCCCGCGCTGTATTCCGCCCTGTGCGGCTCGAGGTCCAAACCCAGAGACGCCGCCCATCCATAACTAAGTGCAATCTAGCCCGTAGCCCCGAAGAAGTGCAATGCAATCCGGCCGGGAATCTTCCCGCTCCCATGGGTTTCATCCTCCCCCTGATGGGGGAGGATGAAACCCATG
>NZ_MVBK01000150.1 GCF_002000365.1 Thioalkalivibrio denitrificans
ACCCACCGCTCCGGCGGCCAAGGTGCCCTTCAGAAACACTCGACGCTTGCTGTTCATTTGCTATGTCTCCTGCAATTGGTGTGACACGTGTGTTGTCACTTAATGAGATTGCATACTCCATGCCAACGGCACATACACCTTAAATCAAGAGGTTACATGGGCTCCTGTGGCTCCAGAAGCGGCGGTTGTTGCGAAATGCAACGACCAACCGTTGCATTTTGCGATGCCTGTGCGTGTGGTGCCGGGGTTCGGAGGGGTTTTCCAACCACGAAGCTCACGAAGAACACGAAGGAAAGAATGATGGGCCGTGGAGATTCGGGGCCTCCCTCGCATTGGCGGTGCGCACCGCCATAGGGTTGCCTCGTTGGCTCAAAGGAAAATGTCTCTCGCAAAGGCGCGAAGCCCGCCAAGAAAGACTTGAGAGATCATGAATTGCTCAGAAATCTTCGCGGGCTTCGCGTCTTCGCGAGAGTCCGGTGTCCTTGTCAAACAGAACCACCCCGGGCCAAAGCGACCTGCATTCTCCCGAGGAGCAGGATCGACCCAGTTCACCCTGTTTCGATGTTCCTTCGTGCCCTTCGTGAGCTTCGTGGTGAATAACGACCAGACAGATCCCCGGCACTACTCCGCCTGCTCGTACTGTTGGAGTTTGCGCCAGAGGGTGGACTTGTTGATGCCCAGCGCCCTGGCGGTCTGCTCCCGGTTGCCGCCCAGGCGTTCCAGGGTTTTGAGGATGTATCGGCGTTCCAGGGTGGCCAGGTCCGGCTCGTCGGCATCCAGCGCGGGGGTCGTGCCCTGCGCATCGACCGCGCCCGGCCATTGCGGGTCCAGGTGCAGTTGCGGTCCGTCCGCCAGCGCGATATGGCGCTCTACCAGATTGCGTAGTTCGCGGACGTTGCCGGGCCAGTCATAGGCCTGCAGGCGCTCCAGGGACTGCGCGTCGAAGCCGTCCACCTGTCGGTGATAACGCCCGGCGAACTCTTCCACGAAGGCCTGCAGGAGCACGGGGATGTCCTCGCGGCGGGCGCGCAGCGGCGGCATCACGATCTTGACCACGTTGAGCCGGTGGTAGAGGTCGTGGCGGAACTCACCGGCCTCCACCATGGCCTCCAGGTTGCGGTTGGTGGCGGCAATGAAGCGCACGTCGATGGCAATGGGCCGCACGCTGCCCACGCGCACCACCTGCTGTTCCTGAACCACCCGAAGGAGCTTCACCTGCATGGCGTCGGAGACATTGCAGATCTCGTCGAGGAACACGGTGCCCCCGGAGGCGGACTCCAGCAGGCCCGCCTTGGTGTGAGATGCACCGGTGAAGGCGCCCTTCTCGTGGCCGAACAGTTCAGACTCCAGCAGCGTCTCGTTGAGTGCGCCGCAATCGATCACCACAAACGGCTTCTCCGCATCCGGGCCCTGGTTGTGAATGGCACGCGCCACCAGTTCCTTGCCCGTGCCGGACTCGCCCTCGATGATCACGTTGCAGCGGATGTCCGCCACCTTGTCGATCACCCGGTAGATCCCCTCCATGGCCTCGCCGCGTCCCACCATCCCGTAACGCAGGCGTTCATCCTTGAGCTGGCGGCGCAGCAGCCGGTTCTCGCGCCGCAGGCGCACGCCTTCCAGTGTGCGCTCGATGAGCACCAGCAGTTCGTCTGTGTCGTAGGGTTTCTTGATGAAGTCGGTGGCGCCCAGGCGCAGGGCCTCGATGGCGCTGTCCACCGTGGAGTAACCGGTGATGATGATCACCGGCACGTCGGGGTCGTGCGCGCGCACGGCGCTCAGCAGCTCCATACCGGACATGTTCGGCATGGCCAGGTCGGTGATGATCAGGTCGGCCCCTTCGGCCTTGAAGTGCGCCAGCGCCTCGGCCGGATCGCGGAACACCCGGACCTGGTTCGGACCACCCTCGCAGAAGCGCAGGAACAACTCCCCGGCGCGCGGGTCGTCGTCGACGAAGAGGATGTTGGCGGGGTCGTGCATTGGACTGAAGGTACAAGGTACAAAGTACAAGGTACAAGGGGTAAACCCTTTTCCCTTATCCCTTTGCCCTTGTACCTGCCTTTACGGCTGTTCCCCCCACCCCAGCTTGGCCCGCAGGATCTGCAGGTAGTCGTAGCCTACGGGGTGGATGAGGCGCAGCGGGGTGTGTCTTCGGCGCACGATCAGGCTGTCTCCGGGGCCCAGGGTGGTGCTGTCCTGGCCGTCGAAGGCCGCCTGGGCGTTGGCCCGGTTTTCCTCGCACACGCGGATTTCCACCTCGCTGTCACCGTGTACTACCAGGGGGCGGTTCGACAGGCCGTGGGGGCAGATGGGTACCAGGACGAAGGCATCCAGGCTGGGTGCGAGGATCGGTCCTCCGCCGGACAGGGCGTAGGCGGTGGAGCCGGTGGGCGTGGCCACCACGATGCCGTCGGCACGCTGGGTGTTCACGTGGCGCCCGTCGATGCGTGTCTCGAACTCGATCATGCGCACCACGTCGCGGATGTGCAGCACCACGTCGTTCAGTGCCGGCCGCTCCACCGGGTCCGCCCCGTTGGTGACCACCCGGGTGGCCAGCAGGCTGCGGTGGTCCTCCACGTACTCGCCGGCGAGGATTTCGTCTAGGCGGGTGTGCAACTCGTGGGGCGAGACGTCCACCAGGAAGCCCAGGCGGCCGATATTGATGCCGAGCAGGGGGACCTTGTAGTCCACCATGGCGCGCCCGGCGCTCAGGAAGGTGCCGTCCCCGCCGATCACCACCGCCAGATCGGCCCGTTCGCCCATCTCGTCGAGGGTGACCGCCTCGCAGCCGTGGTCGCTTTCAAGCCACTGGCGGGCACTGTCATCCAGCAGCACGCTGCAGCCATGATCCAGAAGCTGCGCGATCAGGGACTTGAGAATATGCACCAGGCGCTCGTCGCTGCGCTTGGTGATGATGCCCACGGTCTGAAAGTGCGGTTCGGCCATGAACCGGGATTATCGGCTATCAGACTGCAGATGTCAGATATCTGATGTCTGATATCTGATGTCTGACCGCTTGACTCCTTCCCCCGCGCCTATACTATGGGATTAGCACTCTTGCAGGCAGAGTGCTAAATTCTAAGCCACTGAAATTCGAGGTTTCATGGTGGATACGCCGCCCATCAACGAACTCAGCGACCGCGCCCGGCAGCTGCTCCGCACCCTGGTGGAGAGTTATATCCGGGAGGGTCAGCCCGTGGGATCGCGCACCCTGTCGCGCACCGCGGGGCTGGACCTGAGCGCGGCCTCCATCCGTAACATCATGGCGGACCTGGAGGACATGGGGCTGGTCAGTTCGCCGCACACGTCAGCGGGGCGGATTCCCACCCCGGCGGGTTACCGCCTGTTCGTGGACAGCCTGCTGGAGATCAAGCCCCTGGACAGCCGGGAGGTGCAGAGCCTGCGCGAACGGCTCAGGCCGGACCTGGAAACCAAGGTGCTGGTGGAATCGGCCTCGGGTCTCTTGTCCGCCGTCACCCAGATGGCGGGCATGGTGCGGGTGCCGCGCCACGAGCACGCGGAACTGCGCCAGATTGAGTTCATGAAGCTCTCCGAGCGCCGGGTGCTGGTGATCCTGGTGATGAACAAGAACGAGGTGCAGAACCGCATCCTGGAGCTGGATCGCGACTACAGCGCGGGCGAGTTGCAGCAGATGGCCAACTACCTCAACGACCGGGTGGTGGGCCGCGACCTGGTCTCCGTGCGCCAGCAGCTGCTGCGTGAGATGAAGGCGGTGCGCGAGCACATGAACTCCCTCATGCTGGCGGCCATCGAGCTGGGAGAGCAGGCGGTGGCCGCGGACAAGGACGCCGACGACGTGGTGCTGGCGGGCCAGTTCCACCTGCTGGACTATGCCGAACTCACCAGTGTGGAAAAACTGCGCCAGCTGTTCGAGGCCTTCACCGAGAAGCGTGAAATCCTCGGGCTCCTGGACAAGTGCATCAGCGCCCAAGGGGTGCAGATCTTCATCGGACAGGAATCCGGCCACCGGATCCTGGACGACTACAGCGTGGTGACCGCGCCCTACGAGGTGGGCGGCCACGTGGTGGGGGTGCTGGGAGTGATCGGCCCCACCCGCATGCCCTATGACCGGGTGATTCCCATCGTCGACATCACCGCCCGCCTGCTGGGGGCGGCCTTGAATTCCCGATCCTGAATCCCACATTCAAAGCAGTTGATCCCGGGCGAGCGGTTTTTGCCGGGTCCCGGCCGGCGCGGCCCCCGGAACTTGCAGCACATTCGAGATCTTGAGTGGAGAACGCAATGCCCAACGAGGAACAGCAGCAGCCCGGAACCGAGGGAGAAGCGGCGCAGCAGGGACAGGACACATCGGACGCCGGCGGCGAGTTCAATCCCGGCGCCCTGCTCAAGCAACTGGAGGAGGCCCAAGCCAAGGCGCAGGAGCACTTCGACAAGCTGCTGCGGACCCAGGCGGAGATGGAGAACCTGCGCAAGCGCACCGCCCGGGACGTGGAGAATGCCCGCAAGTACGCCCTGGAGCGGTTCGCCTCGGAACTCCTGGCCGTGCGCGACAGCCTGGAGATGGGGCTGGACGCCGCGCGCGGCGAGACCGATGTCGACAAGATCCGTGAGGGCACCGAACTCACCCTGAAGATGCTGGTGCAGCTGATGGAGAAGTTCGGCATTGAGCAGCTCGACCCCCAGGGCGAGCGGTTCGACCCGGACCGCCACCAGGCCATGTCCATGCAGGAGAACGCCGAGCTTGAGCCCAATACGGTCATGACCGTGATGCAGAAGGGCTACCTGCTCAACGACCGCCTGCTGCGCCCCGCCATGGTGATCGTCAGCAAGGCGCCCCAGGATGGTGCTTCCGGGCAGGAATGACCCTTGAAATCCCTGGGGATGCCCCACATGTAGCGGGTAAACGGGAACTTTCACACAGAATTCAGACATTTTCGGAGAAACACCATGGGCAAGATCATCGGTATCGACCTGGGCACCACCAACTCCTGCGTGGCGGTGATGGAAGGTGACAAGGCCAAGGTCATCGAGAACGCCGAGGGCGCCCGCACGACGCCGTCCATCGTGGCCTTCACGGAGGACGGCGAGGTGCTGGTCGGCCAGTCCGCCAAGCGCCAGGCCGTCACCAACCCCAAGAACACGCTGTTCGCCGTCAAGCGCCTGATCGGCCGCCGCTTCGAGGAGCCGGAGGTGCAGAAGGACATCAAGCTGGTCCCCTACGAAATCTTCAAGGCGGACAACGGCGACGCCTGGGTGCGCGTGCGCGACAAGAAGATGGCGCCGCCGGAGATCTCCGCCCGTGTGCTGCAGAAGATGAAAAAGACCGCCGAGGACTATCTCGGCGAGCCGGTTACCGAGGCGGTGATCACGGTGCCGGCCTACTTCAATGATTCCCAGCGTCAGGCCACCAAGGACGCCGGCAAGATCGCCGGTCTCGAGGTCAAGCGCATCATCAACGAGCCCACCGCGGCCGCGCTGGCCTATGGTCTCGACAAGAAGCGCGGCGACCGCAAGGTGGCCGTCTACGACCTGGGCGGCGGTACCTTCGATATTTCCATCATCGAGATCGCCGAGGTGGACGGTGAGCACCAGTTCGAGGTGCTGGCCACCAACGGTGACACCTTCCTGGGCGGCGAGGACTTCGACAGCCGCGTGATCGAGTATCTGGCCGACGAGTTCAAGAAGGAGCAGGGCATCGACCTGCGCGGCGACCCGCTGGCCATGCAGCGCCTCAAGGAGGCCGCCGAGAAGGCCAAGATCGAGCTCTCATCCAGCCAGCAGACGGAGGTGAACCTGCCCTACATCACCGCCGACCAGACCGGCCCGAAGCACCTGAACATCAAGGTGACCCGCGCCAAGCTGGAATCCCTGGTGGAGGAACTGGTCAAGCGCACCATCGAGCCCTGCAAGGTGGCGCTCAAGGACGCCGGCCTGTCGGTCTCCGACGTGGACGACGTCATCCTGGTGGGCGGTCAGACCCGCATGCCCAAGGTTCAGGAGGCGGTGAAGGACTTCTTCGGCAAGGAGCCGCGCAAGGACGTCAACCCGGACGAGGCCGTGGCCGTGGGCGCCGCGATCCAGGCCGGCGTGTTGGGCGGCGACGTCAAGGACGTCCTGCTGCTGGACGTTACGCCGCTGTCGCTGGGTATCGAGACCCTGGGCGGCGTCATGACCAAGCTCATCGAGAAGAACACCACGATCCCCACCAAGGCGACCCAGGTGTTCTCCACCGCCGACGACAACCAGACGGCGGTGACCGTGCACGTGCTGCAGGGCGAGCGCGAGATGGCCAGCGCCAACAAGTCGCTGGGCCGCTTCGACCTGACCGACATCCCGCCCGCGCCGCGCGGCGTGCCGCAGATCGAGGTGATGTTCGACATCGACGCCAACGGCATTCTGAACGTGTCCGCCAAGGACAAGGCCACCGGCAAGGAGAACAAGATCGTCATCAAGGCCTCCTCCGGCCTGACCGAGGAGGAGATCGATCAGATGGTCAAGGACGCCGAGGCCCACGCCGACGAGGACAAGCGCTTCCACGAACTGGTGGGCGCCCGCAACCAGGCCGACAACCTGCTGCACGCCACGGAGAAGTCACTCAAGGAACTGGGCGAGCAGGTGGAGGCCGACGAGAAGCAGGCCATCGAGTCCGCCATGAACGACCTGCGCGAGGCCATCAAGGGCGACGACAAGGACGACATCGAGGCCAAGACCCAGAAGCTGGCCGAGGTCTCGGGCAAGCTGGCCGAGCGGGTTTACGCCAAGCAGTCCGCCGAGGGCGCCGAGGCCGGCGCCGGCGGTGCCGAATCGGCCGGCGGCGAACAGGCCGGCGCCCAGCAGGACGACGTGGTCGACGCCGAGTTCGAGGAAGTGGACGACAAGAAGAAGTAAGCCTGGCTTTGCCCGCACGCTATGCCCTGTAGGTCGGGCTTCAGCCCGACGCAGGTACCTGCCCGGGCAACCGCTGTCGGGCTGAAGCCCGACCTACAGGGAAAAGCGAACCGCAAAGGTCGCGAAGGTCTGCGCTAAGGGCGCAAAGGATTGGAGGGTTTTTGATCCGATCATCCTTTGCGTCCTTTGCGTGTCCTTCGCGCCCTTTGCGTTCCGGCTTTTGACTTTCCAGAAACGAGCACGGACCGAACAACTTCATGGCCAAGCGCGACTACTACGAAATCCTCGGTGTGGCGAAGAACGCCAGCGAGGCGGATCTGAAGAAGGCGTTCCGGCGTCTGGCCATGAAGTACCACCCTGACCGCAATCCCGGCGACAAATCGGCCGAGGATCGTTTCAAGGAGGCCAAGGAGGCCTACGAGGTCCTCACCGACCCCCAGAAGCGCGCCGCCTATGACCAGTTCGGCCATGCCGGCGTGGCCGGCGCGGCGGGTGGCGGCGCCCGCGGCGGGGCGAGCTTCAGCGACATCTTCGAGGACATCTTCGGCGACATCTTCGGCGGCGGGCGGGGCGGGGGCAGCCGCGTCTACCGCGGCGCCGACCTGCAGTACAACCTGGAACTGACCCTCGAGGAGGCCGTGTTCGGCACGGAGGTGAAGATCCGTGTGCCGAGCCTGGTGGAGTGCGGCGAGTGCCACGGCAGCGGCGCGGAGAAGGGCACCACGCCGGAGACCTGTTCCACCTGCGGCGGCGTGGGGCAGGTGCGCATGCAGCAGGGGTTTTTCTCCGTGCAGCAGACCTGTCCGCGCTGTCACGGCACCGGCAAGGTGATCACCGACCCCTGTCATGCCTGCCACGGCCAGGGCCGCGTGGAGGAGCACAAGACGCTCTCCGTCAAGGTACCGCCCGGTGTGGACAGCGGCGACCGCATCCGCCTCTCCGGCGAGGGCGAGGCGGGTCTCAATGGCGGTCCGCCTGGTGACCTCTACGTGCAGGTCCACGTCAAGCCCCACAAGCTCTTCACCCGCAAGGGCAACGATCTGCTCTGCGAGGTCCCCATCAGTTTCACCACCGCGGCACTGGGGGGTGAACTGGAGATCCCCACCCTGGACGGGCGCGTCAATCTCAAGATCCCGGAGGAGACCCAGAGCGGGCGCCTGTTCCGGCTGCGGGGCAAGGGCGTGAAGTCCGTGCACGGCGGCGCCCAGGGCGACATGATCTGCCGGGTCAGCGTGGAAACCCCGGTCAATCTCACCCGCCGCCAGAAGGAACTGCTCCGGGAGCTGGACGAGACCATGAAGGCCGGCGGTTCGCGTCACAGCCCCCAGGAGGAGGGCTGGCTGGACGGGGTGAAGGGGTTCTTCGAGGACCTGAAGTTCTGGAATAGGTAAGGCAGGGCAAAGGTACAAGATACAAGGTACAAGGGGGTTTTCCCCTTTCCCCTTGTATCTT
>NZ_MVBK01000151.1 GCF_002000365.1 Thioalkalivibrio denitrificans
GTCGTCATCACCCACGGCGGCCTGACCGCCGTGGGTGATGACGACCAGTCCATCTACGCGTGGCGCGGGGCACGGCCCGAGAACCTGGCGGCGCTGCAGCAGGACTTTCCGCGACTCAAGGTCATCAAGCTGGAGCAGAACTACCGCTCCACGAACCGGATCCTTCAGACCGCCAACCACCTGATCGGCAACAACCCTCACGTGTTCGAGAAGCGCCTGTGGAGCGCGCTGGGCGAAGGTGAGCCCATCCGGGTCCTGCCGTGCAACGACGGCGACCAGGAGGCCGCGCGGGTGGTCGCCGAGATCATGAAGCACAAGTTCAAACACCGTACCGAGCACCGGGACTACGCCATCCTCTACCGGGGCAACCACCAGTCCCGGGTGTTCGAAAAGCTCCTGCGCGAGCACGCCATCCCCTACAAGGTGAGCGGCGGCCAGTCGTTTTTCGAGCGCGCCGAGGTCAAGGACGTGATGGCCTACCTGCGCCTGCTGGCCAACCCCGACGACGACACCGCATTTCTTCGCATCGTCAACGTGCCGCGCCGGGAGATCGGTGCGGCGACTCTCGAGAAACTCGGGGAGTACGCCACCGAGCGCAGCGTGAGCCTGCTCACCGCCTGCTTCGAGATGGGTCTGGCAGAGCGCCTGTCCAACCGCGCGCTCACGCGCCTTCAGGCCTTCGCCGACTGGCTGCTGGAATTCGGCCGGCGCGCCGAGGAAGGTGATCCCGCGGCCGCCGCCCGGGCGCTCGTGGACGAGATCCACTACGAGGACTGGCTGCTGGATCAGTCCCGCGACCCCAAGACCGCCGCCCGGCGCATGGACAACGTCAACGAGGTACTGGACTGGATGGCTCGCCTGGCGAAGGAAGGCGCAGACGGCGGCAAGGACATCGGCGGGATCGTGCGTCACATGACGCTCATGGACATCCTCGACCGGGCCGGGGGCGAAGCCGAGGCGGACGGCGTGCACCTCATGACCCTGCACGCCGCCAAGGGGCTGGAGTTCCCCCACGTGTTTCTCGTCGGCATGGAGGAGGAACTGCTGCCCCACCGCGTCAGCCTCCAGGAAGACGGCCTGGAGGAAGAGCGCCGGCTCGCCTACGTGGGCATCACCCGCGCACAGAAGTCGCTCACGCTCACCTTCGCCCGCAAGCGCATGCGCTTCGGCGAGGAAGTGGACTGCGAACCCTCACGCTTCATCCAGGAACTCCCCCCCGAACACCTGGAATGGCCCGATGCCGCCCCGCCCGATCCGGAGGAAGCACGCATCACGGGCAAGGCGCACCTGAGCAATCTCAAGAGCCTGCTTTCCTGAGCCGGGAACCGCGACGCAAAGGCGCGAAGACGCAAAAGTTCGCAAAGGACAACGGAATGATTCGTTATTGAACCCGGTGCGTGTGGATGGCCGCTGAATCCAACATCGGGTTGGGTGGATCGAATCCCGCTTTCTTTTCGCTCAAGTATACTTTGCGTTCCTTTGCGTCT
>NZ_MVBK01000152.1 GCF_002000365.1 Thioalkalivibrio denitrificans
ACGCCGCCATGAAGTACCGTGATGAGGGCGTCCCGCTGGTCGTGCTGGCCGGAAAGGAGTACGGGTCCGGCTCCTCCCGGGACTGGGCGGCCAAGGGCCCCTGTCTGCTGGGGGTGCGCGCGGTGATCGTGGAAAGCTTTGAACGCATTCACCGTTCGAACTTGGTAGGCATGGGCGTGCTGCCCCTGCAATTCCCCGAGGGTCAGAATGCACAGACCCTGGGCCTCACCGGCCGGGAGCAGATCGATATCGAGGGGCTGAGCGACGGCTCGGCGAAGGAGGTCACGGTCAAGGCGACGGCCGACGACGGATCCGAGGTCCGCTTCCAGGCACGTGTGCGATTGGATACCCCGCAGGAGGTGGATTACTATCGGCACGGCGGCATCCTGCCCTACGTACTGCGCCAGCTGGTGAGCTGACCGGTATCCGGCCCCGCGCCAGCGCGCCTCACGCGCGCCGCGCGGGTCCTAGCCCGCATATCTCNNCAGCGCGCAGATCGGCGGCCACAGTAGAAGGGTGGTGAGATATGCGGGCTAGGCTGCCGCGCCGGAGGGGCTGCGGTACAGGCAGATTTCGCTTGCGCAAGGGAACAACAGTCTGTAGCTTATGCGCGAAGCCTTCGGATTCATGGGCTTATGAACAATAAGCAGAAGTTACGTACGATTTACCTTGTGCCGGGCTCGGTTTTGGCGGAAGACGTGCGTGATCGCACGGGCCGACTGCTCTTGTCGGCCGGATTGCCACTGAAGGAACGACATTTGCGTATCCTCATGACCTGGGGGGTCACCGAAGTGGTGGCATGGTGTGAGGATGGAGACGCTCAACCCAGGGAGGATGAGGGGCGGTCGGAAGAAGAGACCGGGAAAGTGGTAGACCCGCGCCATCTTGAGCAGGCCGAGGAGGTTGCTGGAGACGCGTTCCGCCACTGTGATCTCGACATGCCGGTGATGCAGGCGCTCTACGAGGCGTCGGTCAGGAACCTGGCACTGGAGATCTCTCAAAAAGGTCCCACATGACGGCGCAGACGACCGGAGATCTGATCAAGGAAAACCTGCAGCTAGCGACCCTCCCGGACATCTACCACCGGATTGAGGAAACGGTCAACGACCCCACAAGTTCTTTCGACGCCATGGCGCGCATCATCGAGCAGGATGCCGCCCTCACCGTTCAGGTCCTCAAGGTTGCCAACAGCAGCCTCTACGCCTTCCCCTACAAGATCCAGTCCGTCTCCCGGGCCATCAGCATCATCGGTACGCAGCAGTTGCGCGACCTCGTGCTCGCCGCCACGGTCATTCGCTTCTTCAATCAGGTGCCGGTGGGCGCCGTGAACATGGACAGCTTCTGGCGCCACAGCGTCGCCTGCGCCATCATCTGCCGGGCCATCGCCACGTTCCGTCGCGAGCCCAACGTCGAGCGCTTCTATGTCTCGGGGCTCCTGCACGACATAGGCAGGCTCGTGATGTTCATGCACCTCGAGGATCAGGTCACGCCCCTGCTCAGGCGCCGTGATGAACTCGGCGAGTTGCTGTTCCGGGTGGAGCAGGAAATGTTCGGCTTCGATCATGCGGGTTTGGGCGGTTCCCTGCTGGCCGCGTGGCAACTCCCGCCGGTATTCGAGGAGGCCGTACGCTGTCACCATGCGCCGGAGGAGGCCATCAACTACCCCATTGAATGCGCCGTCGTGCACGTGGCCGACAGCATTGCCAACGCCTTGCGCATGGGTACCAGCGGTGAACGCTACGTGCCGCCGGTCAACCCGGGTGCCTGGAGCCGCCTGGCACTGCCGGAATCCGCTCTTGAACAGATCATCGAGTATACTGACCAGCACTACCAACAGGCCGTCGACGTCTTCCTGGGGTAATCCATGCCATCAGAAATGGCCAAGACTGGGAATCACTCGCTGCCTGATATTGAGTTCCTGAGACGACGCGTCGAATACCTGGAACGGACCAACCAGTGGCACAGCTATGCCATGGATGTGCTGGGGTCCATGACCGCCATCTTCGGCGACAACCAGCGCAATCGCGACACGCTGTCGATTCTCAGGAACGCCCACGAATGCATCGGCCGGATCATCAGCTTCGATGAGGCCGGCTACTACACGGTGGACGACGAGTCCAGCTTTCACCTTTCCTACGTACAGCCCAACGGCGCCGAGGCGCGCATCGACGCCGAGGTCGAGGTGTTCATCCGCAACGGGATGTTCTCCTGGGCGATCAATCAGAACCATCCGGTCTGCCTGCCGTCCCGGGACCGCCAGTCGACCATCATCCTGCACGTCATCTCCACCCGTACCCGCATCCGGGGCATGTTCGCGGGGCGACTGCTGGAGGAACAGGCGGGCACGACGGAATCGGCGCTCAAGCTCCTGTCCATCGTGCTGTTCAACACGGCGTACGCGCTGGAGAGCGCGGCGCTCTACAGCCTCATGGACCAGCAGCAGCGCACGCTGAAGAAGATCACCGAGCGCCAGTCCCAGGAACTGGTGCACCAGTACAGCCACGATCTGCTGACCAACCTGCCCAACCGCGTGCTGTTCGTGGACCGCCTCGAGCAGCTCATTGCCCGACGCTCCACGCGGGACGCCCACCTGGCCGTGATCCTGCTGGACGTGGACAACTTCAAGCGCGTCAACGACTCGCTGGGTCACAAGGCCGGCGACCTGCTGATCAAGCGGCTGGGGACGGAACTGCGCAACAGCTTTCTCACAGAGGAGATTTCGCGCCGTTTCGATCTCGAGCCCGCGAGCATCACTCTCTCACGCCTGGGCGGCGACGAATTCGGACTGATCCTGGAAGGGATCGATTCCCTGGATCTGGTGGTCCGGGCGGTGCAGTACCTGATCGACCTCATCAGCCGCGAGCACGAGATCGAGGGGCACCAGGTGTTTCTCACCTGCAGCGTCGGGATCAGCGTGTTCCCCTACGACGGCGACGATGCGGACACGCTGATCAAGAATGCCGACGCGGCCATGTACGACGCCAAGCAGCGGGGTCGCAACAGCTTCCAGTTCTACACCAAGGACATCAACTCCCAGACCTATCGCCAACTTATCCTCGAGAATGAACTGGTCAAGGCGCTGGCGCGGGAGGAGTTCGAGATCTACTACCAGCCGCAGGTGGAGCTGGATACCGGCCGGGTGGTGGGCGCGGAGGCGCTGCTGCGTTGGCGCCATCCGGAAAAGGGAATCCAGCCCCCCGCCAACTTTATTGCCATTGCCGAGGAAACCGGGCTGATTGAGGGGCTCGGTCTGTGGGTCATCCAGCAGGTCTGCGAGGACCTCTACCGGCTCGGCGGCGACGGCAACGGACAGCCCCGCATCGCCATCAATCTGTCGGCCCGCCAGTTCCGCCAGGCCGACCTGGTGGACCAGTACCGCACCGTCATCCGGGAGACGGGCATCGACCCTGGAAAGCTGGAGCTGGAACTCACCGAAAGCACCATCATGAAGGACATCGACATCGCCGTCGGCATGTTCCAGCAGCTGCACGCCCTGGGCGTGCGCCTGGCCATCGACGACTTCGGCACGGGTTATTCGTCGCTGAACAATCTCAAGCACTTCCCCATTGACACGCTCAAGATCGACCGTTCCTTCGTGCGCGACATCCCCGGAGACAACGACGATTCGGCCATCGTCACCGCCATCGTGGCCATGGCCAAGAGCCTGCAGCTGGAGGTGGTGGCCGAAGGTGTGGAATCGCGCGAGCAGCTGGAATTCCTGCGCCGCCTCGGCTGCGAGATCGTCCAGGGCTACTACTACAGCGAACCCCTCCCCTTCGACGACTTCCGCAAACTCCTAAACGGCTGGACAGTCGAGGCCTGATTGGCCGCGTTAGGCGTTAGGCGGGAGGGGCGAAACCACCCCCACCCTGGCCCTCCCCCATGAGGGGGAGGGGATGATGGGCGAGTGATTGGGAAGGAATGTGCTGCGGGGCTTGCATCTGCAGGCAGGGAATAGGCTCCCAGCCTAACATCTAACACCTTGCTTTTGACCTCTCATACCAGTCGCATGGCAAACTGTGTGTTGGTGGCCATCGGACAAGTCGAACTTATACTTCCTACTTCTCATTTCTCACTTCCCACCTCCCAATTCCCACTTCCCAATTCCCACTTCCCAATTCCCAATTCCCAATTCCTAAACCAGTTTCCCCGGATCAAGAAGCTTGCGCAGCTCCGCTTCGGACAGGTCGGTCTCCTCCAGGGCCACGTCGATCACCGGGCGGCCTTCGGCGTATGCCTTCTTGGCGATGGCGGCGCCCTTCTCGTAGCCGATGATGGGGTTCAGCGCAGTCACCAGGATGGGATTTCGGTCCAGGGCCTCGCGGATGCGCGACTCGTTCACGGTGAACCCGGCCACGGCGCGGTCCGCCAGCAACCTCGAGGCGTTGGCCAGCAGCTCGATGCTCTGCAGCAGGTTGTGGGCGATCACGGGCAGCATCACGTTGAGCTGGAAATTGCCCGACTGCCCTGCGATTGCCACCGTGGCATCGTTGCCCATCACCTGGGCCGCCACCATGGCGACGGATTCGGGGATCACCGGATTGACCTTGCCCGGCATGATGCTGCTGCCCGGCTGCAGGGACGGCAGGCTGATTTCGCCCAGCCCCGCCAGCGGCCCGGAGTTCATCCAGCGCAGGTCGTTGGCGATCTTCATCAGGCTCACGGCCACGGTGCGCAGTTGCCCGCTCACCTCCACCGCCGTGTCCTGGGCGCTCAGGCCCTCGAAGAAATCCGGCTTGCTGCGAAACGCCTCGCCGGTGGCCTGCTGCAACTCCTCCGCCACGAGACCGGAAAAGCCGGGTTCGGCATTGACACCTGTGCCGACCGCGGTCCCACCCAGTGCCAGTTCAAGAAGGCCCTGTCCGCTGCGCTCAAGCCGATCGATGCCGTTGCGGATCTGCCGTGCCCAGCCGCCCACCTCCTGACCCAGGGTCACCGGCATGGCATCCATCAGGTGCGTGCGTCCCGTCTTGACCACACCCGCCAGTTCCCCGGCGCGGTGCTCCAGCGTGGTGGCCAGATGGTCAAGGGCCGGCAGGAGGCTGTTCACCAGGGCCAGGCGGGCCGACACGTGAATGGCGGTGGGCACGACATCGTTGGAACTCTGGCCGAAATTCACGTGGTCGTTGGGATGAACGGTCGCGCCGAGGCGCTCCGACGCCAGCCGGGCAATCACCTCGTTGGCGTTCATGTTGGAACTGGTCCCGGAGCCGGTCTGAAACACGTCCACGGGGAAGTGACGGTCATGGCGCCCCTCGGCTACCTCCCGCGCCGCCCCATCGATCGCCTTCGCCACGTCGGCGTCAAGCGCGCCCAGCGCCGCGTTGGCACGCGCACACGCACCCTTGATATGACCGAGCGCCTGGATGAACCCGGCCGGCATGGCAAGGCCGCTCACCGGAAAATTGTCCACGGCGCGCTGGGTCTGGGCTGCGTAAAGCGCATCCGCGGGGACTTCCACGGTCCCCATGCTGTCTCGTTCGGTTCGGGTCTTCTTATCAGTCATGCAGGTCTCCGGGGTATTGCGCGTGATGGCTGTGGCGGGCCCGAGCGGCCCGGCCCTGTAGTATAATGCAGCGTTCCCAAGCCTTTGAAATCCGGAGCCTGTTCATGGATCTCTCGCCCCTGACCGCCGTCTCGCCCGTGGACGGTCGATATGCCGCCCGAACCGAGGATCTGCGCCCCGTGTTCAGCGAGTTCGGCCTGATCCGCTACCGCGTCCGGGTGGAGGTGGCCTGGCTCAGAGCCCTGGCCGCCCATGAGGGCATCCCCGAAGTGCCGCCCCTGAGCGAGCACGCCGCCAACGTGCTGGACGGCATCGTCGACGGCTTCAACGAGGAAGACGCCCGCCGGGTCAAGAACATCGAGCGCAGCACCAACCACGACGTGAAGGCCGTGGAATATCTTCTCAAGGAGAAGATCGCCGGCAACGCCGAGCTGGAGGCCATCTCGGAGTTCTTCCATTTCGCCTGCACGTCCGAGGACATCAACAATCTCTCCTATGCACTGATGCTGCGCGATGGACGCAGCGAGGTGCTGCTTCCCGGCATGGACGAGGTGATCGATGCCCTCAGGCGACTCGCCCATGAGCACGCGGAGCAGCCCATGCTCTCGCGCACCCATGGACAGCCCGCCTCCCCCACCACCCTGGGCAAGGAGATGGCCAACGTGGTGCACCGGCTCAAACGCCAGCGCGACCAGGTGGCGGGCGTGGCCCTCATGGGCAAGATCAACGGGGCCGTGGGCAACTACAATGCGCATCTGTGTGCCTACCCCGACGTGGACTGGCAGGCCTTCGCACGGGATTTCGTCACCGGCCTCGGCCTTGAATGGAACCCCTATACCATCCAGATCGAGCCCCACGACTACATGGCGGAGCTGTTTCACGCCACGGCGCGTTTCAACACGGTGCTCACAGACCTGTGCAGCGATGTGTGGGGTTACATATCACTGGGTTACTTCAGGCAGAAGGTGGTGGCAGGCGAAGTGGGCTCGTCCACAATGCCCCACAAGGTGAACCCCATTGACTTCGAGAATGCCGAGGGCAATCTCGGCCTTGCCAATGCGGTGTTCGAGCATCTGGCGGGAAAGCTGCCTGTGTCCCGCTGGCAACGGGATCTCACCGACTCCACCGTGCTGCGCAATATCGGCATTGGCTTCGCGTGGTCAAGCATTGCCTACCAGTCCGCCCTGAAGGGTATCGGCAAGCTGGAGGCGGACCCCGACCGCCTGGCCGGAGATCTGGATGCCAACTGGGAAGTGCTGGCCGAGGCCATCCAGACGGTGATGCGCCGCTATGGCATCGAGAAGCCTTACGAGAAGCTCAAGGAACTGACCCGGGGGCAACGCGTGGATGCGGCGACGATGCGCGCCTTCGTGGACGGGCTCGATATCCCGGACGCCGACAAGGCCCGCCTGCGCGAACTCACCCCCGCCACCTACATAGGAAACGCCGCCGAGCAGGCCCGGCGCATTTGAATGTGCGCCGAGGCAGTCCGTGCACTAACGCAAGTCCACGGGAAACGCATAAGGACCAGGCACCTGTCATCCCGAACGACGGAGTGGCCGGTGACGGCGACCGTCTTCACGATGTACATGAGGAGGACATAGCCGTACGCTATTTTTTACAGCCCCATCGTGACTACGGCGCGTCGTCCCGTTGGCCTCCGCCGGTGTGTCTTCGGAACGGACAGGTGCCTGGAAAACATGCCCCCGGAAGCCGCAAGCGGCCGGTCATCAGTGCCTGAACGGTGACGTCATGACAGATTCAGGATCCGATCACCGGCCCTTCCGGGGGGCTTGTCCAAAGACAAAGCGAATCTCGTGCCAAACTGCACGCCGCCCGGACGATTGCCGCTACCTACTGATTCAACAGGATTTTTGTCAATCACCCAGGATACCGCCCCGGCCGGTCGCCACCTTCGACTGTGTGATATGCCACACCACCCCGTGAACTGACACACCCGCACCTCCGTGACGACACCCCATGCATATCCGGATCCCCATGCGCCCATGACGCTGCTGGGTGGCCTCACCCCCGCCCGCTTCCTGCGCGATTACTGGCAGCAGCGACCCCTGCTCGTGCGCCAGGCACTGCCAGGTTTCGAATCGCCCCTGTCGCCGGAGGAGCTGGCTGGGTTGGCCTGTGAGGAGACGGTGATCAGCCGGCTAGTGAAGGAACACGTGGCGGAGGGCGGCTGGGCGGTACGTCACGGGCCTTTCGACGAAGCCGATTTTACGGGCCTGCCGGAGACTCACTGGACTCTCCTGGTCTCGGACCTGGAAAAGCACCTGCCGGAGTTGCGCCGTTACCTGGAACCGTTTCGGTTCATCCACGACTGGCGCATGGACGATCTGATGGTGAGTTACGCGGTGCCGGGGGGTTCCGTGGGACCCCACGTGGACCAGTACGACGTCTTTCTGCTCCAGGCACACGGCCGCCGCCGCTGGCAGATCGACACGCGACCCGTTGCCGGGGACAACTTCCTCCCGGACCAGACGCTGCGGATTCTCCGCAGCTTCGACCCGGAGGAGGACTGGGTGCTGGAACCGGGGGACATGCTCTACCTCCCTCCGCAGATCGCTCACCATGGCGTCGCCGAAGGCCCCTGCATGACCTGGTCCATCGGTTTCCGGGCCCCGGCCTGGCGCGACCTGCTGGCGGCGTGGGTGGACGAGCGCTATGCGGCCATGTCGGGCGACGCGCGCTACGAGGATCCGGCGCGCCCCCCCGCAACCGATCCGGGCGAAATCCCGCCTGCAGACCTGGCGCAGCTCATCAGCGGTATGCGCGAGGCCATGTCAGCCGACGACCGTGAACTCGGCCGCTGGCTCGGACGTCACCTCACGGAGCCCAAGGGGGAACTGCTGGACATCATGAAGCTGCCCGAGTCGATGTCGCCCGACGCCGCGAGTCAGGTGCTTGACGGTGCCTCACGGCTGGAACGCCACGGGGCCGCGCGCCTCGCGTGGATCGGGGGACTACAATGTGTGCACCTGTACGTGAACGGCAGGGAACACACCCTGCCCCCGGAATCCGCAGTCCTGGTGCGTCTGCTCTGTGGCGCCTTGGACTACGATGCACAGGCACTGCAATCGGCGGCAGCGCCGGTGCCGGGGGGCGCCGAACTCTTGCTGGAACTGTGCGCCGCAGGGGTTTTGCTGCCGGTCGCCGGGGATGAACGCTGAATGACGCGCCAGTGCCCGACATCGGCGCGAATCAGGTGAAGGGCACGAAGGACATCGCTTGCTGCAGAACCCTTCGCGCCCTTCGCGGTGCGCTTCTCACGCAGTACCCGCCGGTTCAGGACAACGCGTCGCGCACGCGCTCCAGGCGGGATTTCACGTCGGCGGCCAGCGTGTGGATCTCGGGCTTGTCCACGAGTTTCAAAACGGCTTCCGGGTCCATGAAATTCACGCTCACGGAGCCGTCTTCCTCCTCGCGCACCACCACATTGCACGGCAGGAGCAGTCCGATATCCGCATCGGCTGTGAGTGCCTTGTCGGCGAGCTGCGGATTGCAGGCCCCGAGGATCTTGTAGGGCCGTTTGTCCAGGTCCAGCTTCTTCTTCATCACCGCCTTGACGTCAATCTCGGTCAGCACACCGAAGCCTTCGCCCTTCAACGCCTCGGTCACCTGCTCCACGGCGGAATCAAAATCGCCCTTGACCTTCTTTCCAAATCCGTACATCGCCATGCCTCCGGGTTTCAGGAACGGGAGAGGAAGCTTAAACGCAGTCCGGCGCAAAATCGACCCGACCGACAGCGGGTTCTTTCCCGTGTCTCGCCACGGCCATTCGCCGCGGGGCGGCCCCCGGGGCAATCTGCCGGAAATGGCACTATAGTCGGTGTTCATGGATGACCATTGCGCGCCAGGCCATGCCCTGCGTCACACGATCGCATTTCACACCACCGAACCCCTGTGGCAACGGGCGCCCACCCGTGATGAGCAGGGCCGTCCGCTGCCCGATTTCATGATGCTGATTCCGCGCCTTGGCACGCGCCCCGCCCGGCAGGTTCGGACGACACTGCAGGCGATCGCCGAGGTGCTGCACCAGTACCGCGATGCCGTGGTGTTCGCGGACATGAATCTCAGGATCAACGTGCTGTGGGTGACGGTGCGCCCCGTGCCGGGCATCTGCCTCGAATTGCCCGCAGCCCTCAAGGTGAGGGTGCCGGAGGCCATGCTGGTGGCGCACAGGGCGGGCTGAAGTGCGACAAACGCCCGCTCGACCCCACGCTCACCGAAGCGCTGGCGCTCGACATGACTGCGAATCTCCTCTCCCAGGCGTTGCCCCGCCTGCGCCGGGAACCGTCCGGTCTCTGCAGCACGTAATCCACCGCATAGGGGCCTTCGCCCCTCCGACCCAGGGGATCCACTTGTATGCGATCCTCATCGCGGGGCAGCAGGCAACACAGGTAGTCCGAAATACCTCATGTTCAGTCTAAATTATGAATTGTATTCTATTGTTTGCACGAATAATCATACGCGCTTTTCTGGCCTGTTTCCCGCATCGCTCCGATAAGGCCCCCGCCATCATGGCCCACGTTGCGGTGCGCTGATGACGCATGGTTGACTGAAACTCGACCGATAGCGGGTTGACCTCCGGGATGGCGATGCCAGGCAAGCACACGACGACAAAAGGCACAGACACCATGGATACGCAATCGCTGCTGGAGGAAATCGCCCTGGAGGCCAGGGGGCTGCTCGGCGGGGGCCGCGTGGCTGACTACATACCGGAACTGGCCCGCGTGGATCCCGACCGGTTCGGCATGGCGCTGTGCAGGCCCGACGGGGAGCAGTGCAGCGCCGGCGATGCCGAAGTGCCCTTCTCGATCCAGAGCATCTCGAAGGTCTTCACCCTCACCCTCGCGCTCCAGATCGCGGGTGACAAGCTGTGGCAGCGCATCGGGCGCGAGCCGTCGGGCAGCGCCTTCAACTCCCTGGTGCAGCTGGAGCAGGAACAGGGGATCCCCCGGAATCCCTTCATCAACGCCGGCGCCCTGGTGGTCACCGACGTCATCGGGTCCAGACTGAGAGACGCCCGTGGCAAGCTGCTGGAGTTCATGCGGGGGCTGTGCGGCAACGACGGTATCAATTTCGACGAGGCCGTCGCACAGTCCGAGCAATCCACCGGACACCGAAACGCCGCCCTCGCCCACTTCCTGAGGAGTTTCGGAAACCTGGAGAACGCCCCGGAAACCGTGCTGGACGCCTACTTCCACCAGTGCGCACTGGCGATGAGCTGCATCGACGTAGCCCGCGCAGGACTGTTTCTCGCCAACGGCGGTGTCCTGCCCTCCACCGGCGAACGCGTCATTCCCGCACCGATGACCAAACGCATCAATGCACTGATGCAGGTCTGCGGCACCTACGACTCCGCCGGTGATTTCGCGTACCGCGTGGGTCTGCCCGCCAAGAGCGGTGTCGGCGGCGGGATTCTCGCGGTGCTGCCCGGGCATTTCTCCCTGTGCGTCTGGTCGCCTGAACTGGATGCCTCCGGCAACTCGCTGGCCGGCACACGTGCCCTGGAACTGTTCACGATGCGCACGGGGCTCTCAGTGTTCTGAACGCATGCGCCCGGTGCACCGGGTCGCTTCTGATATGCTGGGACCTACCACAGCGGGCACCACCTTGACCTTATCCATGACCCTTGCCTCATCCCTTCAAGCGCCGGGGCTGACGCCGCATTGCCGGGAAATGAGGCTGAACTGATGGATCTCACCCAGTTCAGCGCCGGTCTGATCGCCTACATCGTGGTCGTGGTGTTCCTGGCGGGAGTCGTGCGCGGATACTCGGGCTTCGGATTCAGCGCCCTCGTGACGCTAAGCCTCGCCCTGTTTCTGCCGCCGGCCATGGTCATTCCCATGCTGATGCTCATGGAGATCATGGCCAGCATCCAGACCCTGCCGCGCGTATGGAAACAGGTGGATCGCGTGACGCTCACCCTGCTCATGGCCGGATCCGTGGTCAGCGTGCCGTTGGGCGCGTATCTGCTGGCCAATCTGCCTGACTCCGAACTGCGGCTCGTGATTTCCACCATGGTGCTGGTAGTCACTATCATCCTGTGGCGCGGCTACCGATTCCCTGCGCGCGGGCGCAAGGGCCTGTCGCTGGCCACCGGCCTCGGTTCGGGCATGATGACCGGCGCAGCCGGCGCCGGCGGATTGATCGTCGCCGTGATGTTCCTGTCCATCAGCGCCCACATGGCCGTGATCCGGGCGACCATGATCGCTTACGTGATGTTCCAGAGCAGCTACATGGCTGTCGTCGCCGGCATCTACGGACTCATGAACCTGCACACCCTGATTTCGGCCGTCGTCCTTGCCGTGCCCATGTTCGCCGGCGTGATGGTGGGACACCGCACGTTTGTTGCCAGCGCACAGGTGGCCTACCGGCGCTTCGTGCTGATCCTGCTGATGGTACTGTCCGTGGCCGGGATCGTCCGCGCGCTGATGGGATGACTATTGCATTCCGCAGTAACGCAACTGCGGCCCGTTCACGTAGCCGTCAGGGTCATGAGGATATCGGCGTACCAGGCACAGTTCAGGCCAAGGGCTTCATCCAGCACCAGGTCCCGGGTGCCCACGTCGAGCCTCGCCGAATGGACCCCCAGCAGCATCCATGGCAACACCTCCTGAGAGCGCAGCGGATCGGAAATACGCATCACCACGGGTGCCCCGCTGGTACCGCGGTGAGTACGGGCATCGGTAAGAAAATACCCTTCGCCCTTGAAGCGCAGCCCGAAGGAGGACGCCACCGCTGCCTGGCGCACGACCGGCATGTGGTGGAGAGTGTCGTGAAAGCCCAGCGGGAAACCGACCACCAGGAGCGAGGTGCCCACTTCCACCTGGTCGAACGGACCCAACAGGTGATCCGGCGTGAAAGCATTGTAGATGGTCGTGTCTGGCAAGGCAGTACGATCGATCTCAAGGGCGGCCACGTCGATCTCGCCGGACTCATCCACGCCCTGGCGCCATATGCTCTGACCATCGCGGTAGAGCAGCATCGAGAAGCCGGTAGAGCTGGCCAGGTTCTCTGCATCGGTGTGCAGCTCGATCTCCATACGATCCGGAAAGTGCCCGCTCGGTGCGTCATGCATCACGTGGCGGCTCGTGACCAGGAACAGGCGCTCGTCACGCGCAAAGAAGAAGCCGCTGGCGTTTGTCAGCAACTGTCCCCCGTCAAACGTGGAGATGCGGGCGGCTGTGAGCAGTATCGATTCGATCATGAATGGTTCACTTCAGTTGAAATTAAAATGCGTAAGTGGTGCGGGATGAGCCTATGACACTCCATAGGATTCTTCCGGAGAATAGACTGATTGTCTTTTCCCTGTATGATTTGCACCCCTGTCCCTTGCGGAGAATCGACGCATGCCCACGGAGGCCATGCTTCTGTACGGCTTTGTTTTTCTGGCGCTGACCCTGGGAGGCATGATCAAGGGCGTGGTGGGCGTCGGCCTGCCGCTGGTGGTCATCTCCCTGCTGGGACTGGCTCTGGATCCGCGTCTGGTCCTCGCCATCCTGGTGGCGCCCATCGTTGCCACCAATCTGCGGCAGGCCTTCGCCGCAGGGTTGCCGCAGGAGGATCTCCGCCGGTTCTGGTCGCTGATCGTGCTCTTCATCGTCGCCACCTGGGGCGGCGCGTACATGCTGGTGCAGGTCAACACGAATGTCCTGCTGGCGATTCTCGGGGTGATCGTGGTGGTGTTTTCGTTTGTGAACCTGGTGAATCCCCGTTTCTATCTGCCGCCCCGACACGAGCGCTGGGTGGGCCCCGCCGTGGGTCTGGGGACGGGCTTTCTCAACGGTATCTCCACGGTCAATGGGCCGCCGCTGGTGATGTACCTGCTGTCGCTGCGTCTGCAGAAGGAGGCCTTCGTCTCCGCCTATGGCCTCATCGCCCTGTGCGGGGCGATCCCCCTGGCCCTGTCCTATGCGGCCGTGGGCATCCTCGGATGGCGGGAACTGTGGCTCTCCGTACTGGCGCTGATTCCGGTGTTTGCGGGGATGTGGATCGGAGAGCGCATCCGGCATCGCATCGACCCGGTCCTGTTCCAGCGGGTGCTGCTCATCACCCTGATCATTCTCGGTCTGAACCTGCTTCGGCGGGGGCTGTTCGGGGGCTGAGACCGACGTGGCTCCTGCCCGGTGGGACCCGCTCGTCTGAACCAATCCCGTGCGGATCAGGTCCAGAAACAGTGAAGGGTGATTGCGTCATGCCGGATCAGTACCTCTCACAGACTCTGTCCCGATCGGCCCTGCCCCGCACCGTGCTGCTGGCGGCCGCAGTCGCAGTCGGCCTTGTGGTTGCCCTGCAGCCTGCGCTGGTGCACAGCGATGATTTGACCCTGCAGTGGGAGCCGCCCCTCGAAGTCGCTTCGGGCGAGGCCTTTCGCGGCCCATGGCGCATGAACGACTCGGATTTCCGCTTCGTGGACGATCCGGCGGTTTCCATCAACGACCAGGGTGTCATTGCCGTGGCATGGGCCGACCAGGCGCGCCAGGAACTCTTTGTTCAGCTGTACGATCCGGACGGTACCCCGCGCCTGGCCGAACTGGCCAACGTATCGCGCAGTTCGGGCATCTTCTCCTGGCTGCCCCGCATCGTGCTGACGGACGGTGATGCGCCGTCCGTCTACGTGCTCTGGCAGGACATCGTGTTCTCCGGGGGCAGTCACGGCGGCGAGATCTTCTTTTCGGCTTCCTTCGATGGCGGTCGCACGTTCTCCGAACCCGTGAATCTCTCCAATACCACTGCGGGCGCGGGCAAGGGGCGCCTGTCCGCGAATTATTGGCACAATGGCAGTCTGGACCTTGCGATGGGTCCGGAAGGACAGGTGTACGCGGCCTGGACGGAATACGAGGGCGCCCTGTGGTTCAGCCGTTCCGTCGATGCGGGCCGCAGTTTCACCGAACCCCTGCGTATCGCCGGCGCACCGGATGCCCTGCCGGCCAGGGGACCATCGCTGGCCGTGGAGGGTGACACGGTTTATCTGGCATGGACCGTGGGCGAGGACCCGTCCGCCGACATCCACATCACGCGCTCCACGGACGCGGGCGAAACCTTCGAGTCACCCCGTACGGTGGCCGCCGGCCCCGGCCATGCCGATGCGCCGAAGCTGGCCGTGGATGCCGAAGGTGTGGTGCACCTGGTCTTTGCCGAAGGCCCCGACGGACCCGCCGGGCCGTACCGCGTCAGGTACACACGGGCCACTGACCGTCTGGACTTCGAGCGTTCCAGGGTGATTGCAGGGCCGGCCCGGGGCGACGTGGCCATGGTCCATTTCCCGCATCTGGACGTGGACCGTGAAGGCCGGGTCTACGTGCTCTGGGAACGTTTCCCTCATCGCAGAGGCAGACCTCTGGGTCTGGGATACACGTGGTCGGCTGACGGAGGCGCATCGTTCGCGGCGCCCCGCGTACTGGCGGGCAGTGACGATCCGCGCCTGGGCGCCAACGGCAGTCAGCAGGGCCTGCTCATGCGCAAACTGGCGCTGAATGCATCCGGCCGGGCAGCCGTGGTCAACAGCAGCTTCATGCCGGGCGAGACCAGTCACGTCTGGCTCTTCAGGGGCCACTTCCCGGACAGCCCGTGACGAGCGGATCCAAGGTCCCGGGCCTCATCAGGTCGATTGCGCTTCCCGCATGTCGCGTTCCAGGCAGCGCATCAGGAACAGCGCGCTGACCAGGTGGCACAGCGCCAGCACCAGCGCCAGGAGCGCATAGAACAGGGCCCAGGCCCTGAATCCCTGCAGTACCATCAGTGTCGTGGGGAATCCGATCAGAACCATGTAGAAGATCCCGAAGGTGGGCAGTGCCACACGGTCATGCACCCGGCGCTGCCAGTCCGGCCAGGCCGACGCCAGCGCAAACACGGGCTCCCGCCCCGGATGGAGGGCATTAAGCCGCGTCTCGAAGCGGCGCATGCGGGCCTGGTGAAAGAAAAAGATGGACTGCTTCAACAGGTTGTAGAACAGCACGAACATGATCACCAGCAGGAGCGTCGTGAAACCCACCGGCGTGACCGGTTCGTCCAGACGCACGTTCAGCTCCAGCATCCGCGCAACCGGATCCCAGGCAAGCACGGCACCAATCGCCCCCAGCAGCTTGATGTCCGACAGGGCATCCTTGACGTAGGCATTGCAGCATTCGGAGAGTCGCACGTACTCCTTGTACAGCAATTCCGTGTTCTCTCCCTCCTGCGGCCCCGACGGGTGTTCGTTCATTTTCACACCTCCGTGTCCTGCCTGTTTCCTGTCAGTCTAGCGCGGATATGGCACCACCGTTTGTGGACGGGGGTGCTGCTCCTTCGCTGTGCCGCGACCCCCGCGCTACAGCGCAGAAAGTAACAAGGGGTCAGAGTCGTTGAAATCGGATCAACGACTCTGACCCCATGATCCACCTCAGTGTGCTGGCTGTGGCTTCGCCGTATCCGGCCTGCGAGCAGGGCGTGGGAACACTAGTGTTTGACGCGCCGTGATCGGGCGCCAAGCAACAGTACGAACCCCAACAGCATCAGAGTCCAAGGCGCCGGAACAGGCACGGGGGTGGGATCCGGCGTTGCACCCGCCTCGGTGAAGAACGACTGGCCCCACGCGGTACCGAGGCCCTGGCCGGAAAAATCCACCGGATTCAGCGCCGCGCCGGTGGCGGTATCCACGGCAAAGATTTGCGTACCGCCCACGCCGTAGAGCACTCCGTCGTCTCCTGTGGCGAGGCCATATACGTTGGCCACCCCGAAGGGCCCGACCTCAACGGTGTTGGAGAGATCCGACAGATCGATGTTGACGAGTGTCGACGCGGAGGAGGCCAGGTAAAGCTCGCCTTCGTGGAAGGCCAGATCGCCTCCGGAGGAAAATCCCATATTGCCCAGGCTGGTCGCAGCGCCTGTGTTGACGTCGATGGTAAAGAGGTTGGTTGTGAGGTTCCCAGCGGAATAGAGGGTGCCGTCAAGGCCAAACACCAGCGCATTCGCAGCATTGATGCCGTGAAATCCGATGAAATTCGTTTCGGCGGTGGATACGTTGACTGAATAGAATGAATTGAACGAAACCCCGAATAGGTTGCCCGACGGATCAAAAGCAATATCGGTCAGCGTGACACCAAGATTGCCTATCACGTCGACGTCTCCGGTCTGAACGTTCACGGTGCCCAGATTGCCTTGCGAGTCATGCACGTACATGATGGGCGCGGCGCCCAGCTTGCCGCCGACCCCCAGCGCGGCCGTCAGGACCAGCAGCATCACAAGCCTGCACATCTTTACGGTCATGGTGTGTCTCCCTCGTTTGCGGCCACGCCTGCCCTTACCGTGGCCTTGTGTGTTGACCATGCAACCGAGCTTCAAGCAACCCGCATGCCAGAGGGGCCGCGAAAGGCGGTTTATCAATGACTTGGAGACACGGCCCGTATCCGCTGCTGCACTTGTTGTAAAGAATTTCGACGCACCATAGCCTTCACGAATCGTCTCCCGACCGGGTCGATACGGGTGAGCAGTGTCACCCTGCCGCGCGAGGGCTCATGCTTCCGGCTCGGTGTCAGCGGCGTCATCGATCGCCGCGATCTCAGACAGCACCGTCGTCGCGTAACCACCAGGTGGCAACTGGAACGCCAGCACCAGCGTGAGCCGATCCGGCCAGCGAGCAGACAGCGCCTCCACCCGCATGCGCAGTGCCCTGCGCTCCTGCTTCAAGCCCGCCTGTGCCAGGCCCCGCGCAAGTTCCGGGGCTTCATCGGCCGCGGACTGCTCCAGCATGGCCACATCCCCCCGGGCAAGCGTTGACCCCTGCCCCCACAGGGGCCCACTGGGATGGATGTCGAAACGCCGCACTCTTTCTTCCAGCAGGGCATCGACTTGCTCGACTGGAAAGTGACTGCGGCTACCGTCCAGGATCATCACGTCACCGGGCAGGGCCCGGCACCAGGTCCCCTGTGCCACGCGACTTTCGAGTACCCGATTGAACAGCGCGGAACGGGCGGCAGACAGGTAAATGCCGCGCAGCCTGCGGTCGCGTACGCGTAGCGTGCCCTCGAACATGGCGCGTGCCTTGTCCAGGTTAGCGCCGTTGCGCCCGAAGCGCTGGGGACCGAAATAGTTGGGGACACCCCGCTCACGAATGAGGGCGAGACGCTCCTCCAGAGCCGCGAGATCACCGTTGCATTCCCGCAAGGTCAGACGGAAACGATTGCCCGCGAGATGGCCGGTCTTCAATTTGCGGCTGTGGCGTTCGGCGCGCAGCACGCGGAACTCGTCACCCAGCGTTGCGGACCAGTCGGGTGCGTCCTGACCGGGAAGATGCACGCTGAACCACTGTGTGGTGACCGCGTGGCGGTCCTTGCGTCCGGCATAGCCTACTGCCGCGTTGGACACGCCGGCCGCCCGGGCGAGGCAGCGCGCAGCGTGTTCGCTGTTGCAGCCGGTCTTTTCCAGGAGGATCCAGACATGCTCGCCCTGCCCGTCCGGTTCCGTCGCCTGGATCTCCTCCACCACGAAGTCCTCGGGCCGGCTGCGGATGCGCGCTTTGAACAAGGGTGGGTTGCTGGGGTTCATGAAAATGAAAATGCAATGGACAGGATGAACAGGATTTTTCAGGATTCACAGGATAAGGCTTTATCGGTTTTGAGAGGTCGCAATCCGCCAAGCCTTGAGTAATCTTCTCGCTACGGCGGCGCTTGGACGATTCAGGGGTTAACTCCGCAAAAACCTGTCAATCCTGAAAAATCCTGTTCATCCTGTCCATTCAGCTCTTCGGCTTCTCCGCCACCTTGTCCCGCAGATAGACGGGCAACGCCTGCTCTGCCGACACTGCGAGACCCGCGGCGAAGTCGCGCACGGCGAGGCGGGCCACCTCCCTCGCAGATGGAAAGGACGCTGCGTCGAAGCCTCCGAGCCGCCCTCCCAAGCGTGTACGCAACGCGTCACCGTAGGCACCCCATCCGGATCCGATACCGTACCAGCCGTCGCCTAAGGGCATCGGCACGGCCTCCGGGGCGATGACCTGCTCGCGGCCGACCGGGACGGCGAGCCCTTCTGCGTCCGCTTCGAAAGCGCCCCAGTAAACCTCGCCCATGCGAGCGTCCAGGGCAGCCAGGACACGCGTGTTGCCCCTGTCCAGACCCTGCTGGGCCAGCGCGGCCAGTGTGGAGACCGGCACGACGGGAAGTCCGGCGCCGAAGGCGGCTCCCTGGATCACGGCGGCGGCGATGCGCACGCCCGTGAATGCGCCCGGCCCTCGGCCAAAGGCCAGCGCGTCGAGGTCCGCGAGACGCACGCCGGCCTCGGCGAGCAGCCCGTCCATCATGGGCAGGATCAAGCGCGCGTGTTCCCTCGGCGCCAACTCGTGACGATCGGCCAGCGCACCTTCCAGCCACAGGGCGGCGGAACAGGCCTCGGTGGCGGTTTCAATGGCCAGCAGCTTCATGAATCGTCTCGTCGTCGCTCATCAGGAAACCCACCACCTCCGCCAGGCTGTCCAGCGTCGGGATGACCGGCAGGCTGTCGATGAAAAGCCTCCCGTAGGTCTTTGTGCGAATGCGCGGGTCGCAAAGCATGAGCACGCCCCGGTCGGTGACGTCACGGATCAGGCGCCCCACGCCCTGCTTGAGGCTCAGCACAGCCTGGGGCAGCTGGTATTCCATGAACGGGTTTCCGCCGGCCTCGCGGATGGCTGCCAGACGGGCCTCCAGCAGCGGGTCGTCCGGCGCCGCGAAGGGCAGCTTGTCGATGATGACGCAGGAAAGCGCGCGGCCGCGCACGTCCACGCCCTCCCAGAAGCTCTGGGCGCCCAGCAGCACGGCATCCCCGGCCGCGCGGAATCGTTCCAGCAGTTCGTCCCGGGGCGCGGTGCCCTGCACCAGCAGTTGGCGCTCCAAACGCCCTTCCAGCAGGTCGGCCGCTTCGCGCAGCGCCCGGTGACTGGTGAACAGCATGAACGTCCCGCCGGGGTTGGCTTCTATCACCGGCAAGGCCGCCTCCACCACGGCGGCCGTGTGGGTCGGGGAGTTGGGCGGCGGAAGGTTGGGCGGCAGGTACAGACGCGCATTGCGCGTGTAATCGAAGGGGCTGTCCAGGCACAGCGTTTGCGCCTCCTCCAGCCCGAGGCGACCGGTGAAATGCTCGAAGCGCCCGCCTACCGCCAGCGTGGCCGAGGTGAAGATCCACGCGCTGGGATAGGCACGCATGCGCTCGCCGAAGCGCTGTGCCACGCTGAGCGGCGTGGCATGCAGGGCGAAGCTGCGGGTGAAGGTCTCCACCCAGCGCACAGTGTCCGGTTCCGGCTCCAGAAACGCGACCAGGCGGTCGCGCAGGGTGTTGGCGCGCCGGGCGCATTGCTCGAGCCCCTTGCCCCGGTCCGCCGCGGTGTCCAGCCACATGACCAGCCCGCCGAGACGCTCCACCAGTGTGTTCATGGCCTCGACCACCTGATCGTTGTCCTGGTGCCGGGCCCAGGGCCCCCTTCCGGTGCCCGCTCCCAGGACGCTGCGCAGGGCGGCCACGGCGGTGGCGACCGCGTCCGCCGCCTCACGCAGGTCGGCCATGTCCTGAGCCTCGCGCAGCTGCTCGGCCACGGAATCGCGTGCCAGGTCCAGTAGCTGACGACTGCCCACGGACCGTCCGAAGAAGGCGGAGGCCACGTCCGGAAGCTGGTGCGCCTCGTCCAGGACGAAGGCATCGGCTGACGGCAGGATCTCTCCGAAACCCTCCTCTTTCAGGCTCAGATCCGCCATCAGCAGGTGGTGGTTGATGACCACCAGGTCGGCTTCCTGCGCACGGCGGCGGGCGCGGACCACGAAACACTCCTCGTACTCCGGGCATTCGCTGCCCAGGCAGTTGTCCACCGTGGACGTGACCCGCGGCCAGAGCGGCGAGTCCTCCGGGATGCCGGACAGCTCCGCGATATCGCCGCGCTCGGTACGCGCCGACCAGCGCTCGATGCGAATGAGTTGGTCCGCCTGCCCCCGGGTTCCATGGCTGCCTTCCTCCCGGGCCAGGGCAAGCCTATGCCGGCAGAGATAGTTGGACCGTCCCTTGAGCAGGGCGAGTCGGGGCACCCGGCCGAGCCCCGCGCCCACCAGCGCGTCGCGCACGAGGGGCAGATCCTTCTGAAACAACTGGTCCTGGAGGTTCCGGGTACCGGTGGAGAGAATCGTGCGCCGAGCGTTCATGAGCACCGGCACGAGATAGCCGAAGGTCTTGCCGACACCCGTACCCGCCTCCACCACGAGGTGCTCACCTTGCTGCAGCGCGCGCTCCACCGCCTCCGCCATCTGCTGCTGCACGGCCCGCGGGCGAAAACGATCCAGGGCGTTGGCCAGGGGACCGTCGGAACCCAGCACCTCTGAGGCCGAAGGGTTCACCCGGCTTCACCGGCCAGTGCGTTGGCCCGGGTGTCCGCTTCCCGGGCGCCGGCTTCGTTGCCCGCCATGCGCCGGGCCTCGGCAATGATGCGCCAGTTGCGGGCCATCATTTCGCGATCACCGCGGGCCAGACCGTTGGAACGCACGGCCATGGCCTCGGCCTGTTGGGGCTCGCCCTGTTCAAGCCGAACCACGGCCAGCCGCTGCCACAGCCGGGCGTCACGGGCGTCGATGCGCAGAGCACGCTCCAGGGTGGTCGCGGCGGCGTCGGGATCCCCGGAAACCAGCTGGCGATCAGCCTCGCCCATCAGCGCCAGCACTGCATCGGAACCATTGGTACGCGTGCCCTCGGGCTCGGATTCCCGTGCAATGACCGGGCGGGTGTCTTGAGCCGGAGGTGACACCGGTTCCACACGCTCCTCGGTTCGGGGTTCATCGGGTGCCGGGCGCGTGGCCTGCGGCGGCGCGCAGGCGCTCAGGATCGCGGCCAGCGCGGCCAGGAGGGAGAGCCGTCGAAGCATCAGAAAGCCTGTGAATAGGGGATCAAATGAGTAATGTCGGAAGCGATAGCGGTGCAAACAGGCAGTTTACACGCACTCCGCGGCCATTTTGAGCGCCTGACCAGGACATTGCACTAGGGCGGCCGACAGTCTCTGGGCCTGTTCGCTAGCTGTGTTACCCCAACAGGTTGTTCACAGGTAAAGCGTGGGAGGCTCTCGGGAAGGAGCGAAGCATGTCCTGCGATGCTTGTTGTAGGAGCCCAGCCCTCTGGGCGAACGAACCGGTGTTGTACCAGTGCTGCGTTCGCCCAGAGG
>NZ_MVBK01000153.1 GCF_002000365.1 Thioalkalivibrio denitrificans
CCCAACGAACAGGGCCCCGCCAAAGCGGGGCCCTGTTCGTTGGGGCTTGCAGCCTCGTTCAGAGGCTGTAATACATATCGTACTCAACAGGATGCGTGGTCATCCGCATGCGCGTCACGTCCTCCATCTTCAGGCTGATGTAGGCATCGATCATGTCGTCGGTGAACACGCTGCCCGCCTTGAGGAACTCCCGGTCCTTGTCCAGGGCGGCGAGCGCCTGGTCCAGGGCATGGCAGACTTGCGGGATCTGCTTTTCCTCTTCAGGGGGCAGGTCGTAGAGGTTCTTGTCCATGGCCTCGCCCGGGTGGATCTTGTTCTGGATGCCGTCCAGGCCCGCCATCATCATGGCCGCGAAGGCCAGATAGGGGTTGGCGGTGGAATCCGGGAAACGCACCTCGATGCGGCGGGCCTTCGGGCTCATTACGAACGGGATGCGGATGGAGGCGGAACGGTTGCGGGCGGAGTACGCCAGCATCACCGGGGCCTCGAAGCCGGGCACCAGACGCTTGTAGCTGTTGGTGGAGGCGTTGGTGAAGGCGTTCAGGGCGCGGGCGTGCTTGATGATGCCGCCGATGTAGTACAGCGCGGTTTCGGACAGGCCACCGTACTGGTCGCCGCTGAACAGATTGGTGCCATCCTTCGCGAGTGACATGTGCACGTGCATGCCGCTGCCGTTGTCGCCCACCAGGGGCTTGGGCATGAAGGTGGCGGTCTTGCCGTAGTTGTGGGCCACGTTCTGCACCACGTACTTGAGGATCTGCACCTCGTCGGCCTTGCGGGTCAGAGTTGCGGCGCCGACGCCGATCTCGCACTGGCCGGCGGTCGCCACCTCGTGGTGGTGCACCTCGGTGGTCAGGCCCATCTCCTCCAGGGCCAGGCACATGGCCGAGCGCAGGTCCTGCAGGCTGTCCACCGGGGGTACGGGGAAGTAGCCGCCCTTGACGGTGGGACGGTGGCCGATGTTGCCGCTCTCGAACACCTTCTCGGAGTTCCAGGAGGCCTCGTCGGAGTCCACGCGGAAGAAGGAGCCGGAGATCTCGTTGCCCCACTTCACGTCATCAAACACGAAGAACTCGTTCTCGGGGCCGAACAGGGCGGTGTCGGCGATGCCGGTGCTGGCCAGGTAGGCCTCGGCACGCTGGGCGAGCGAGCGGGGGCAGCGGTCATAGCCCTGCATGGTGGCGGGCTCCACCACGCCGCAGCGGATGTTCAGGGTGGGCTCGTCAAAGAAGGGGTCCATGACGGCGCTGGCGGCGTCGGGCATGAGGATCATGTCGGACTCGTTGATGCCCTTCCAGCCGGCGATGGAGGAGCCGTCGAACATCTTGCCGCTCTCGAAGACGTCCTCTTCAATGGTGTGGGCGGGCACGGAAACGTGCTGCTCTTTGCCGCGGCTGTCGGAAAAACGGAAGTCAACGAACTTGACGCCGTTTTCCTTGATCATCTTCATCACATCTGCTGGGGACATGCCTGCGCCTCCGGAATTTTTTGGAGTGGATCGGAATCTCGTTTCGATTACGAAGGGGCCGCCTCACTTGTAACGTGGCCCCGTTTGCCAATCGTCTGCCCCCTGATGAAGCAGATTCCATGCCATGTGCCCGGCGGCGGCGCAATGCGCCCTGCGGGGGCGTGGGAATCATGTGTGTGCATCATTATAGTGCGCCCGAGGGCGGCCCGCTCGATTATGGTGCGCGAATGGGGGCCGGTCCGGGCCTCTCCCTGAAGAACACCACCACCTCTCCCACCTCGGGTACGCGTTTGCTGGCGGTCTGGAGGCTCTTGACCAGCCGGGCGGCCACATCCGGGTCTTCGGCCGAGGATCTCGGCAGGTACAGCTCCACGTGTATCCGCCCGCCCAGATAATGTAGCACCACGTTTTCCAGGTGGCGGGTTTCGGGAATGTCTGCCCATTCCCGGTGCAGGGCCTCGAGCACGGTGGTGCGGTCGGGGAGGTGGATTGCCGGTGGCTGGTGCTCGTCATCCTCCGGGTCGATGTGCACGGTGACGTCGATGACGTCCTCGAAGGCGTCGGTCACGGCCATGCGCACCCGTTCGCTGATCTGGTGGCCCTCCGAGATACTGATGCGCGGCGGCACCAGGATGTGGACGTCGGCCAGGGCAGAGCCTGCCATGCGTCGCGTACGCAGCATGTGCAGCCCCTTCACCCCCTCCACACCGAGAATGGTTTCGCGAATGCGCTCCACCTTCTCCTCTCCGAGACCGGTGTCGACCAGTTCGCGCGCGCTCTCCCATATCAGGCGCCCGCCCATGTGGGCAATCAGCGCCGCCACCAGCACGGCGGCCACGGCATCCAGGTAGGCGAACCCCGCCAACGTGCCTCCCACGCCCACCAGCACGACGATGGATGACACCACGTCCGAGCGATGGTGCCAGGCGTTGGCCTTGAGCAGGTTGGAGCGGATGCGTCTCGCCACCCGCATCGTGTAGCGGTACAGACCTTCCTTGAGGACGATGGCCAGTACCGCGACGGCCAGGGCCAAAGGTTCCGGGCTGAGCAGGCGCTCCGGATCCAGCATGCGCTGCACGGCGTCCCACGCGATGCCGAACCCCGTGGCCACCAGAAGCAGCCCGACGCCCACCGTCGCCAGCGTCTCGATGCGGGCATGCCCATAGGGATGATCGCTGTCCGGCTGGACATTGGCATGCCGACCGGCGAGCAGCACCACCCCGTCACTCAGGAGATCCGAGAGTGTGTGGGCCCCGTCCGCGATCAGGGCCTGGGACTGGGTGATCACACCGCCCACGATCTGCGCCATGGACAGCCCCAGGTTGGTGACCGCCGCCGTGAGCGTCACCCTGCGCATGGTCCGTTCGCGGGGTTTGCCGGGGACGAGTTCCGAGGTTTCGTTCATCCCGCCGAGTGTGATCGAAGGCTATTGCCGCTGGCAACGCCACGGGCCCGGATAATGCTGGTAACCACGAGGCTTACGAAGGGCACGAAGGGAAAGGATTGTTCTCTCGCGAAGGCGCGAAGCCCGCCAAGCAAGGCAAAGAAGGTCCCTTGGAACAAACAAACAGTGCGTAGATACTCCGTACTCGGTCAAGTCGTGTCGGGATGTTGATGCTGGGCAGTGCCGAGGCATTGAACGGGGGACCGGGCTGGAGTGAGCACGGCGAACTCCAACCGACAAGAATTCGCTTTCCTTAGCGGGCTTCGCGCCTTCGCGAGAGAAAATTTGTTCTTTCTGTCTCCTCCTACTGGCGGGTGTCGGGGCCGCCGATGGGGGTGGCGTCGGTGAGGGATTCCAGGGTGCGCAGGGCGTGGGTGCTGTGCTGGTGCTGCCACAGGTCCATGGCCTCCAGGGCGGAGAGGCTGCGGTTGCCGCCGTCCAGTTCGCGCATGGCCCGCAGCACGTCGGACAGGCGCACGAAGCCGTGGGCGAGGGCGTCGAACAGCTCGCTCAGCGACGAGCCCGGCTGGCGCTCGGCCACCTGCTGGTAGGCGGAGCGTCCCAGATCCACGAAGTAACTGACGCTCACCCGCCGCCGGCGCGCCCGTTGCGTGAACAGACCCGAGCACAGCAGGCAGTGATCGCCCACGTCCCGCAAGGCAACGGCCTGCGCGCGGGGCGCCTGGCGAAGGCCGCGCAGATAGTCCAGCGCCATGATGCGATGACCCGCCTCGGCATCCTCGGTGAAGCGCATCATGAGCAGCACCAGGTAGCTCTCCAGGGACTCCTCCAGGTCCACTTCCAGGCGTTGTGCCGCTTCCTGCACCAGGCGC
>NZ_MVBK01000154.1:0-700 GCF_002000365.1 Thioalkalivibrio denitrificans
CGGCTATGGGTTTCGCTCCAGACCGGCGCCTACGAACCCGAAACCTTCGCCTGTTCCCGCGATCCCGGTGAGATATGCGGGTTAATCTATTGCCCTGGCGCAAACAGGGTGCCCAAAAGGGTGGAAGGCCTTGGGTTGCTCTGGGCTATACTCAGGCCTTGGGTCGCCCGGCGACCCCGGATGAGCGAGGTTTCGGCGCCCATGCATGACAAGCTTTCCAGCGATTACCGGCCGTCGGACAAAGAGCCGTACATGAGCCCACTTCAGCTGGCCTATTTTCGACAGAAGCTTCTGGAGTGGCGGCAACAGCTGCTCGACGAGTCCGACGAAACCATTCGCAACCTGCGTAACGAGCAGTGGCGCGAACCAGACCCGAACGACCGGGCCAGCCGGGAAAGCGACGCCAGCCTCGAATTGCGTACCCGGGATCGTTACCGAAAGCTCATCGGAAAAATCGATGCCGCGCTCCGGCGCATCGATGACGGGAGTTATGGCTACTGCGAGGAAACCGGCGAGCCCATCGGCCTCGCGCGCCTGGAGGCGCGCCCCATCGCCACCCTTAGCCTGGAGGCCCAGGAGCGGCACGAGAGGGATGAGAGGCGGTGAATGGTTGTCCGTTGTGAGTGGTCAGTTGTCCGTTGTTGAAAATCCCTTGACACACTTTCTGCCTTAGCCAGGCTCCTGACAACTGACAACTGAC
>NZ_MVBK01000154.1:748-2778 GCF_002000365.1 Thioalkalivibrio denitrificans
ACTGACAACGGACAACGGACAACTGACCAATCAGCCCCTCACCCCCAATTCCTTGATGAAGATCTTCGAGTTGCGCTGGTAGTTGTACAGCTCCCGCTTGCGCAACGGCAGGTTGCGGATGTCGCCGGGCTCGAATCCGCGTTCCCTGAACCAGTGGGCGGTCCGTGTGGTCAGGACGAACAAGCGCGCGATGCCCAGTGCTGCGGCTTCCGCCTCGACGAACTCCAGCAGACGGTCGCCTCGCCCCGCCGTGCGATACTCCGGATGGATGGCCAGACAGGCCAGTTCGCCCACCGACTCCGCCGGAAAGGGATAGAAGGCCGCGCAACCGAGCACGATCCCGTCACGCTCGATGACGCTGAAGCGGTCGATCTCCAGTTCCAGCTGCTCCCGGGAACGGCGCACCAGGATGCCCTCTGCTTCCAGCGGCTGGATCAGTTCCAGAATGCCGCCCACGTCGTCGATGGATGCGCGGCGCATGCGCTCGTAGGTCTCACCCGTGATCAGGGTGCCGACGCCGTCCCGGGTATAGAGTTCAAGAAGCAGCGCCCCGTCCACGTTGCGCTCCACCAGATGTACGCGCGCAACGCCCTGGCGGCAGGCGTGCACCGCGCTCTTGAGATGCTGCGCGGTTTCCGGGTCCAGCTTGCGCCGGCCGCCCAGCCACACCTGTGCCTGCTCCACGCTCAACTGGCTCACGCGGCGCCGCCGGCCGTCCCGTGGACCGGGCGTCTCGGTCAGGAAGATGAGCTTGTCCGCCTTCAGCGCGATGGCCGTGGCCGTGGCCACGTCCTCTGCGCTCAGATTGAACACCTCGCCGGTAGGTGAGTAGCCCAGCGGCGAGAGCAGCACCGTTTCGCCGCTTTCCAGCCGGCGCCGTATGCCTTCGGCATCGATGCGCCGCACCTCGCCCGTGTGCTGGTAATCCACGCCGTCGCGCACGCCAAGCGGCTTGGCGATGACGTGATTGCCGGAGGCCACCCGAATGCGCGCACCGCTCATGGGCGTGTTGGCCAGCCCCATGGACAACAGCGCCTCGATCTCCACGCGCAGGCATCCACCAGCCTCCTTGACCGCAGCCAGTGCGTCGGCGTCCGTCACGCGCAGGCCGGCCTCGTAGCGGAATGCCAGACCCCGGGCGCGCAGCCGCTGCTCGATCTGCGGACGTGCACCATGCACCAGCACAAGCCGCACGCCGAGGCTTTGCAGCATGGCCAGATCGTGGATGAGTTGCGCAAAGCCGGCGTCCTGCACCGCCTCACCGCCGAAGGCGATGACGAAGGTGCGCCCCCGGTGTGCGTTGATGTACGGGGCGGCGTTGCGGAACCAGTTGATCTGCGAGAGTTCGGGCCGGTTGTTCTTCTTCATCTGGATGCTGTCCCGGTGCTGGCGTTTCAGGGCCGAGCATACCGGAAGGGGGATGCTCGCGTCAGCGGGTCGTGGTGTGTGGTTACATAAATCTGGCCATTGTATGGGCAAGAGACGTTGTTGCATTCGGGGTGTTCAAAGTCAAAGGCGTTTCGATCCGGCTATCGCCGGCCCGAGTTACTTTTCTTGCTTGTCCAAGAAAAGTAACCAAAAGAACGACACCCCGATGTCGCACCCCCTTCGGGGGTCCCCTGCGTTGCTCGGCTTCGAGGGGGTCGGCACACAGGCCATCCATGGCCTGAGCGCCGACGCGCCGCATCCCTGCGGCGCCCCTTCGGGCTTTTTCCCTCGAAGCCTGCGCTACTCGGTGCGCCATAGGGGAGAAGGTCAACACCGCTTCGAGAAACATTGAGGCGATGTCAGTTTTGGAGTTCTAGGAAGGCTACGGTGCCTCCCTGGTTCGGCCGGAGGGCCGGCCTCCTACAGGGAAACCCGAGGCCCCGAAACCCAGTACCCCGTTCATGCTGATCGAAGGGGTCTTGATCTTTCCCCGTATGGCTCGCCGAGCACGGGGGTGTTGCGGGGAAAAAGCCCGTCAGGGGCGCCGCACGGATGCGGCGCGTCGATCGTCAGGCCACGGATGGCCTGTCGATCGACCCCCC
>NZ_MVBK01000155.1 GCF_002000365.1 Thioalkalivibrio denitrificans
GTAGCGCGGTTGGATGACCCGAAGGATCATCGCACATTGTTCCAGTCGCTTGGGTTGCTAAGGGAGCGTGATTGGGTATTGGACTTGGTTGGCGACGGACCCTATGAAGCTCGGTTGATGGACGAAGTGCAACGCCTGGGCTTCGCAGGACGGGTACGTTTTCTGGGATTGCGGACAGATGTCGATCGAATACTCGCCGAGTCCCATGTGTTTGTTCTTACCTCCAACTGGGAGGGCTTTCCTCTAAGCATCCTTGAGGCCATGCGTGCCGGTTTGCCGGTCGTGGCCTCGGCAGTTGGGGGGGTCCCGGAATCCGTGGAGGACGACGAAACGGGATATTTGGTGCCCAGAGGAGGCGTGCGCGACCTGGGAGATCGCCTTGCGTATCTCATCGATCATCCGGATGAGCGCGTGCGTTTGGGTCGTAGAGGTCGGGAGCGATTTGAGGGGCGATATCGATTCGAACGTATGGCAGCGGAGACCATGGCGGTTTACGAAGCGGTGCTAGGGAGGCAGAGATGCGCATCTGTGTGACCGGTGCCGCGGGATTCATCGGCTCGGCCTTGGTGAAGCAACTTGTAGCCCAACGCCACGAAGTCGTGGCTATCACACGAGCCCAAGGTAATAATGAGGTGGGCGATGCGGGTTCAGTACACTGGGTTCAGTGGGATATGAATGACTTACCTTCGCCTCTGCGCGCAATCGAGAATATCNNGCGCGCACATCCATCAAAATGCAAGCGCATCACTTTTAGCGGACTTACGGCGGTCGAATGTCGATGGCGCAGTAAGAGCAGTACAAGCAGCCACTATGTCGGGAGCGCGGAGAGTGGTGTTTGTCAGTACGATTGGCGTGCACGGAAGCGCATTGAGTGGCCCCGCGCCAGTAACGGAGGAATCGGCAGTAGATCCGTTGGAGGCTTATGCCCTGTCAAAGTGGGAAGCGGAAGAACAGTTGCTGCGCATGAGTGCTGAAGATGGTTTTGAGCTTGTGGTGCTCCGACCAGCTTTGGTCGCAGGGGGTGGTGCTCCGGGGAATCTCGCCCGACTCGCACGCCTGGTGAGCGCCGGTGTGCCGCTTCCCGTGCCCCGCGAAGACAATGCGCGTTCGTTCATTGGGCTGAAAAATCTGGCAAAGATCATCGTCGCCTGTCTGGATCATCCGCGGGCGGCTGGCGAGACATTCGTTGTGGCCGAGCCCGAGTGGCCCAGTACTCGTGAGGTTCTTGAACACATTGGCGAAGGAATGGGGCAGTCGGTCAGAATGATGCGTATTCCAGCCAATGCTATGCGTACCGCGGCTCGCTTACTAGGTAAGGCAGCGCTCTATGAAAAGGTATTTGGTGATTTACGTGTGGATGCTTCCAAGCTCCATGAATCCTTGGGATGGAGGCCGACGCAACCGCTGACTGAGGCCCTGCGCGATGTGGGCAGAGGGGTCCGAAATTCAAAGAAAGCGATAACATAGGGGTGATGTTTCGGAGATCGCATAAGAAGATGGGTCCATAGTGAGCGGTAACCCCGTCGCTCGTGTGGGCGGCAGGCCTTCGCAGTGAAATGGATGGATGCACGGTGCAGGCGCTTATTAGGTTTTTCGATATTTTGTTTTCGGTGATGGGCTTGGTAGTGGGACTCCCATTGCTGTTCTTGGTGGCGTTGATCGGATGGTTCGACACGGGGTCACCGCTGTTTCGGCAGGAACGCGTGGGGCGGTACCAGAAGCCGTTCACGCTGGTGAAGTTCCGTACGATGAAACCCGGTACGACTTCGGTGGCGACACACTTGGCCGATGGTTCCGCGGTGACGCCCTTCGGGCGTGTTCTGCGCAAGACAAAGCTCGACGAGCTGCCGCAGCTGTGGAATGTGCTCAAAGGGGAGATGAGCCTGGTAGGACCGCGGCCGTGTTTGAGCAATCAGGAAGAGTTGATTGCGGAACGCGCCGCGCGGAGTGTGTTTGAAGCGCGCCCGGGGATCACGGGGCTCGCACAGGTCAACAGCATCGACATGTCACAACCTGCCTTGTTGGCGGAAGTCGACCGGAGAATGCTGGATCAGCTGACGGTGGGTGCGTATTTCCGGTACATCTTCCTTACGGTTGTGGGCAAGGGTGCCGGGGACAGGCTGCGGCAGTAAGGGACAGCGCACACCGCGGCTCAGAAATTTCTGCGCTAGCCCGCATATCT
>NZ_MVBK01000156.1 GCF_002000365.1 Thioalkalivibrio denitrificans
GGGGAGGGGATGGCGAGGGTCGGTTTTGGGAGTGTTTCCCTCGCCCTCAGGGAGGGGGGAGGGTGAGTGTGGTTTTCGAACTCATGGACGAGGATCGCTCATGGTCGATCGACGAAGGATCCGGATTGCGCGTGAGTTGCGCAGTCGGATGACGGATGCGGAATTGCTTCTCTGGCGTCGTCTGCGGCACCGTCAACTCGATGGTCACAAGTTTCGGCGGCAGCATCCCCTGGGACCTTACGTGGTGGATTTTGTCTGCCTGGAGGTTTGTTTGGTCCTCGAACTGGATGGTGGGCAGCATGCGGAACAGGTTTGGCAGGATCGGCGGCGGGATGCCTGGTTGGTGGAGCAGGGATTCAGGGTGCTGCGCTTCTGGAATCATGAGGTGTTGCAGGAGACGGAAGTTGTGCTGGAGGTGATTCTGGCGGCGGTTCGGGGGAGTGGTCCGGGTTCGGCGGCTTAGCCAGCTCCCGCGGGCCCCCACCCTGGCCCTCCCCCGCAAGCGGGGGAGGGGATGGCAAGGGTTGGCTTTGGGGGTTTTCTCCCTCGCCCTCAGGGAGAGGGTAGGGTGAGGGTGGTTTCGGGGAGATCGCTCATGCCGAGCCGCTCACGGGCGTAACGGCCTACAGCACGAAGGGTATCCAGCAGGAGCGGGGCGCTGCGGATCGCTTCGTTGAGTATGTCGGCCTGTTTGGCGGGATCATCCGGGTATTCGTGAGTGAGCAGGTTGCGCAGCCTTCTGAGCAGCGCCCAGTCATCGACGCCCGTAACAATGCCGCGCTTCTCCATGCGGTGGAGGAGGTCCAGTTGGGTCAGATCCGCCGTATCCTCGAGTTCAGCGCCGAGCAGGGCCCGGAAAAGGTTTCTCCCCATGGCATCCTGCAAACGGATAAAGCGCAGGCTGAACGCATCGAGGCGGTCCTTGGTCTCCTGGTCGATCGCCTGAATTTCCTCGGGGCCGTAATCGGGACGAAGCCTGGGCAGGGACGTCGATAGGCTCTCCGCCGAGCGCAGAGCTTCGAGGTAGGACTCACGGAAGTAATCGGTGCCGGTCGACGTCATCGGAGTTCGATCCCGGTCTCGCGCGCGATTCGATCGATGGCTTTTCGAGGGCGGCCGCGCACGTGGGTGACCAGGTCTATGCGTTGGTCTCCGAGGGCCTGCTGGATCTCCAGAATGGTTCGTGCCTCCGCTCTGAGCAGGTCCTCACGGGGATCGGTCTCCACGTAGAGATCAATGTCGCCGCCGCGTCGGTCGTCGTGTGCCCGGGAGCCGAAGAGCCAGACGCGCGCATTGGGGCCGAAATGTGTCAGCACGGCCTGTTGGGCGATCTGCCTTTGCTGGTCGTTCAGCCTCATAGCGTACGGGTTCGGTCGATGATCGTCCGGGTTCGGCAAGTGTGAGGATCAGTGGTTCACGTGAGGACTCGGATCCATGGAGGATACAAGGAACAGGTCCGGCTTGGAATGCCGGGCTCGCACAGTCGCCGCGAGCATCCTAAGAGTACGGAGGTCTGACACCGTAGCCGCGGTGACCCATAATCTCTGGCAGGGTACAGGAGCAAGGGAGGATCCCCGGATGACTATCGACTCTCGATCCAGGTTGTTGAGGCTCAGGTACGGCGGCTGGTTGGCCGGACTGATGCTGCTGGCTGTAGCCGGGCCTGGTGTCGTGGTGGCGGCCGAGCTGTCAGCCACGATTGATCGCGTCAAACCCTCTGTCGTGGGTGTCGGCACCTATCAGGAAACCCGACAGCCCCGTGTCCAGTTGCGGGGGACCGGGTTCGTGGTGGGCGACGGGCGGCACGTGATTACCAATGATCATGTATTGCCCAATATCCTGGATTCGGAACGCCGGGAGTTTCTGGCGGTGTTCGTGCCCGGTGAGGGCAGGGCGCAGGTGCGGCCCGCGAGGGCGGTGGCCAGTGATCCTGCGCGGGATCTGGTGCTCTTGAGGATCGACGGCGATCCGATGCCGGCGCTGCGGCTCGGGAACACGAACTCGGTGAAGGAGGGGCAGGCAATCGCCTTCACCGGCTTCCCCATCGGCGCCGCGCTCGGGCTCTTCCCCGCCACGCATCGAGGCACGGTGTCCGCGATCGCGCCCGTTGTGATTCCTGCCCGCACCGGCCGGGAACTGGATCCGGCCCTGATCCGCCGCATGCGCGAGCCCTACACGATCTTCCAGCTGGACGCGACGGCTTACCCCGGCAACAGCGGCAGCCCGCTGTTCAATCCTTCCACCGGGGAGGTGATCGGGGTGCTGAACATGGTGTTTGTAAAGGAAGGCCGCGAGAGTGCGCTGGAGCGGCCGAGCGGAATCAGTTATGCGATTCCGGTGGATCACGCACGGGAGTTGTTGCGCAAGCAGGATCTGCGACCCTGAGCGGGCCCCCACCCTGGCCCTCCCCCGCGCGCGGGGGAG
>NZ_MVBK01000157.1 GCF_002000365.1 Thioalkalivibrio denitrificans
GTCGGGCTGAAGCCCGACCTTGTATGTTGCCTGCGTCTGGTCTGATAGGGTGTGGGCCGGACGCCGGGGAGGCCGTCCCGACCTGGAGGCAGGAGTGATCTGACCTCGTATGTAGAGCGGCTCCCCGCCTCATTGCCGACTTCGAGGAGTATCCAAAAGCCAGCCAGGCTGGACTTTGCATCACAAGGTCGAAGCCGCAAAAAGTGCGAGGTCGGGGAACCGGTGTCTATTGTGACTCAACCAGCCCCCCGATGGGAAAGGACAGATGATGACTGTGATAGGTATCGATATCTCAGCCCAATCCTTCGACCTGGTCAGCCGCCGCCATGGGCGCAACGCCAAGGTGCAGCGCTTCGAACAGAGCCCCCAGGGCCATGCCCGTGCCATCAGGTACCTCAAGGGGCTCAAGCCCGAGTGCATCGTCATGGAGGCCACCGGGGTCTATTACCTGGACCTGGCGCTCGCGCTGCATGAGGCCGATCTGCCGGTGTGTGTGATCAACCCGCGCAGCTTTCGCCACTTTGCCGAGATCCATCTCACGGGCAGCAAGACCGACGCCATCGATGCGGCGCTGCTTGCTGAGTACGCCGAACGCATGACGCCCCGGCGCTGGACGCCGCCACCACAGCACTGTCTGGCGTTGCGCGATATTGGACGTCAAATCAATCGCTTGATACATGCCCGCACCCAGGCCAAGAACCGCCTGCACGCGCTCAGCGCCAAGACGAGCACGCCTGGGCTGCTCATCGAGGACGAACAAGACGGGATCGCCCAGTTGGATCGGCGCATTGAACGACTCAAGCAGGCCGCCCTGGAGCTGATCGCTCAGTCCGAGGCGCTCTCGCGCCACTTCGAGCACATGAGTACGGCCCGCGGCATGGGCCAAGCCAGTAGCGTGGCGGTGCTTGCTGAACTGTGCACCCTGCCGAGCGATCTCAAGGCCGCGCAGGTCAGCCGCCATGCCGGACTCGATGTACGACTCACGCAGTCGGGGAGCAGCGTCAATAGCCCGGGACGCCTGAGTAAGGCCGGTAACGCCTATCTGAGGGCCGCCCTGTACATGCCTGCCATGGCGGCCATCCGCCATGAACCCAGGGCCAAGGCTTTCTATGAGGCGCTGGTAGCACGCGGGAAGAAGAAGATTCAGGCCCTGTGCGCCGTGATGCGCAAGTACCTCACCGGACTGTGGGCCTGCATCAAAACCCAGACCCCGTTCGATGCCGCGGCGCTGTTCAGCGATCAACACCTCAACAAGGCTTGACCGGGAACGGAGTATCTACA
>NZ_MVBK01000158.1 GCF_002000365.1 Thioalkalivibrio denitrificans
CCTCATAGAAGGGCGGGCCGCGCCCGCCGTCCATCACGTCCATCGGATATCCGCCGGCGCCCATGGGGCGCCCTATGTTCTTGAAAGGAGATTCCTTGGGGGTTCTTGGCGGGCTTCGCGGCTTTGCGAGAGAAATGGTTTTCTTCGTGGTTTAAGCCGCTTTCAGCAAAACCGCGTCACTCGACACGCCCGCGGGACTGGGCGACCGCACGGCGGTGGCGGCGGAAGACGGTGCGTTCCAGGCCGTCGGCCACGCTCTGGGAGAGATTGCGAAGCTTCACCAGGGTCTGCATGGCCTCCGGGCCCTGGGTACTGTCGACCACCTCTCCATAGAGGTTCAGCGCCTTGGGAAAGGCGTTGCACAGGTGAAGACGGATGTGGACCAGGGAGCCGACGGGTGGACCGTCGGGGGCGTTCCACTCCATGGCCGAGGCGTTGAACCGGACCGTGTATGAAGGCGGCGTGTCGCCCTGGCGGCGCAGCCATTCCCCCAGCAGCTCCACCACCACGTTCAGCTTGGACTCGATCCGCACCAGTTCGTGGGCCACTTCCGAACTGTCATCCACCGGCCGGTGCACTTCCTCCAGGGACTCGCAGGCGCGAATCAGGGCCTCGTTGGACACGTGCAGTGCCGCCATCTGCGGGTCCGCAGGCAGGGCCTCCACCACCGACCACGCCAGCGGCAGTTCCTCCTCGCAGACCAGCCCTTCCTCGAACGGATCACTGCTCATGGCTTTGCGTGCCTCCACCTGGCCGGGTGCCCCGGTTAAGCGTATTTAACCACGAAGTTCATGAAGGAAAAGACATGTTCTCTCGCAAAGCACGCCAAGCCCGCAAAGGAATTCCAAGTGCATTGGGCGCCCCGTGGGCGCCAACCCATGTCCAATACAACATGGATGGCAGGCACGGCCCGCTGCGGGAATCGGTTCATGGGTCGGCCCACGCCGCCGTGCGGTGCCGGCCTTGCCGCCTTCATGACCATACCCTATAGTCATAAACAGGTTCAGACACTGCCATCGAGGCACGCCGCCATGGAATCTACCCGGGTTTCCAAATCCCAGTTCAAGGCCAGGGCCCTGGAATACCTGCGCCAGGTTGAAGCCACCGGTGACACGGTGGTGGTTACCGACAACGGACACCCCACCGTCGAGGTGCGCCGCTTCCGCGCGGACCCCCGTACTCCGTTGGAACGCCTGCGCGGGAGCGTCGTGGAATACCGTGATCCGTTCGAGCCGGTAGGCGAATCCAACTGGGAGGCCCTTGCTTGATCGTCCTCGATACCCATGCCCTCCTCTGGTGGGTCAACGGCGACGGCAAACTCTCGACGGCGGCCGCACAGGCCATTGAACAGGAATGCACGGACGAACAGGGCCTGATCCTGGTGTCATCCATCTCGGCCTGGGAAATCGCCGTGCTGGTGGCCAAGGGACGCCTCACATTGTCCACCGACATCGACGACTGGCTCGCCACGGTCGAGGAATTGGAATCCGTGCGGTTCGTACCGGTGGACAACGACCTCGCCGTGCAATCCACCCGCCTGCCCGAACCCTTCCACCCCGACCCCGCCGACCGGATGATCGTGGCCCTGGCCCGCCACCTCTCCGCGCCCCTCGTAACCGCCGACGCCAGAATACAGGCCTATCGACACGTGAAAACGATCTGGTAAGACCGTTGCACCACGAAGGATGCGAAGAAAAGACATGTTCTCTCGCAAAGCCCGCCAAGCCCGCAAAGAAATGCGAAGTTCACGCTCTATGCCAGAAACCATGTGTTGCCACTAACAGCTGATAGCTGACAGCTGATCGCTGATCGCTGATCGCTGATCGCTAACCACTGACAACTGACAACTGAC
>NZ_MVBK01000159.1 GCF_002000365.1 Thioalkalivibrio denitrificans
GGCGCTGGCGACGCTGGACCGTCAGGTGCCGGACCGGTTGGCGCATCCCGAACGCTGGATGGCGCGCGAGCGGGCCCGGCTGGAGATCCTTGGAATGGAAGGGCGCTGGCAGGCGGTGGTGGACCGCGCGGCGCGTCTGCCCGGCGGGTTGCCGCTGGATTTCGTGATCTGGGTCCGCAGCCGGGAGGCCCATGCCCTGCTGGCGCTGGAGCGGCCCACAGAGGCACGGGCGCTTCTCAGGGATCTGATCTGGTTTTCCGGTGACGCGGTTCCGGCGTCCTGGCACGATGCCTGGCGGCGCATGCTGGCGGAGGCCTACCGGATGGAAGGCCTGCCCGCCGACGCGCTGTCCACCCTGCGTCGTCTGCGCCAGGACCGGGGTGCGGAGGCCGACATCCCGCTGCCGCTCGAAGCGCGCATCCTGATGGATCAGGACCGCCACGACGAAGCCGCCGGGCTGCTCGAGGGCACCGAGTTGCCGGAAGGCATGGCGTTGCGGTGGCTGGCGCTGCTGCATTCGGAGCAGGCGTCTCCGGAACAGGTGCGGCAGTCGATGAACGAAGCGGCCTTAGGGGACGACGTGTCCGATGGGGACCGTGCCCGCTACCTTGCCGTGGCGGCCGAGGCCGCGCTGCGCATGGCCGACCCCGTCGTCCGGGCGGACACGCTGGAGGCGGCCTTCGGGCTGCAGCACCTGGTCCGGGAGGAGAACAGCGGGTTCGGCTTGCCTGCGGATGCCCTGTGGGAGGCCTGGCTGGTCCTTGGCGAGGCCGCCGGGAACGAGCGGCAATTGCTCATGGGCGATGACGAGGCCTGGTTGGCCGCTGCCGCGGAGGTGGAGCCGGAAGCGGCGGTCACGGGACGCGCCCTGTTGGCCGTCGTCGCACTGCGCAGCCGCGACGAGGAAGTTCGGGCCCATGCCCATCATCTGTTGGCGGAGCACGTCCTGACGCTTCAGCACGGCGACCGCGTACTGGAGATGCTCTATCTGGACGGCCGGCGTTTCGGTGCCGCGGAGCAGGTCCCGGTGACGGTGCGCAATCTCCTGGCCGAGCAGGCCATGGGCCGCGGAGAGCTGGATACGGCGTCGGCGCTCATGGCCGGCGTGGCCTTGCCTCCCGAAGGCGCCGACCCCTTCGACTGGGGCTTGCGCCGCGCGCGGCTGCTCATCCTCGGTGGTCAGGAAGAGGCCGGCATCGACGGCCTGTACGACGTGTTGGCCGGCGTGCGTAGCCTGGAGTCGGATGCCGCCGACCGTTTCCTTCAGGTCCTGTTCGATCTCCAGACCGTGCGCCGCCACGATGCGGCCATCCACCTTTTCCGTGCCATGGCGCCGAGGCTGGAGGATCCCCGTCAGGTGCGCGAGGTGCTTTACTGGGAGGCGGATTCGCATCGCGCCCTGGGTGAGTACGAGCAGGCCGCGCGCCTGTACCTGCGTTCCGCGGCCATGGGCAACGGCCTGTCCGATCCCTGGGGCATGACCGCCCGCTTCCAGGCGGCGCAGGCACTGGCCGATGCGGGTCTGGTTGCCGATGCCCGCACGCTCTACACCGAACTGTTGCGAATCACCCGTGACCCGGAGCGCCGCGTGGTCCTGCGTCAGCGGCTCCAGGAACTGGAACTGCGCTGATCCCCCCCCTGCGGTAGTCCCTGCCGCTTCCGAAACACACTGTGCGTTGGCCCGAATGCGGTTCGTGCCGCTGTTTCTGCCGTCCGTCGTACATCGCAGCCGGATTAAAGATTTCCGGATTCGCGGTCGATAAGCTCCATGACAGATCAAGCGACGGGCCGCCCGGGACGCCTTCGGGTTGTGTGGCTCGCGACATAAGCGCGTCCGGTTGCCTTGGGGGAGGCCCTGGCAGGGCGGGCGCATCGGGAGAGACATCATGTTCAACGTGTTTTCGCGCATATCCATCCGCATGAAGCTGCTGATGGGGTTTGCTTTTGTGCTGGCGATCCTGCTGATCGTTTCGCTCATCGGGCTGCGCGGCCTGAACGCGACGCGGGCCATGGTTGAGGAGGTGGTACGCGACGTGCAGCCGGTCACCCTGGCCGCCATGGAAGTGGACAGCGCCTTGCACAACGCGGCGTCCTCGCTGGGCTTCTACCTGATGAGCAAGGAGGATGTGCATCGGGAGGCGTATGACACGAACCTGGAGCGCCTGCGCGAGGCGGTGGAGTCGCTCACGGCGGCACCGCTGGTGCAGAACGTGCCGGAACTGAGCGCGCTGGCCACGGCCATCGCAACCGAAGCCGATGCCTTCGCGGGGTATCGCGACGAGATGGTCACCCTGGCCTCGGATCTGACCCGCAATATGCCGGCCATGGAAATATCGACCGTACGGCTCAATCCCGTGTCACAGGAAATTCTTCAGAACATGTCGCAGATGGCGGCATCCGAGATGGGGGAGTTCGTCAGCGAGCGCCGGCGTCAACTGCTCAACGATTTTCATGAACTTCGCTACGGCCAGAGCAACATCATGATGGGGATCCGCGGCTTCATCGCCTTTCAGGACACCCCCTCGCGCGAGAACACGCGCCTTTACATCAACCGCAATCGAAGTCTCCTTGAATCGGTCGAGAGCCGCTCGTCTATGCTCAATTTCGAGCAGGAGATTGCGCTCGAGGAACTGCTGGTGTTGCAGGATCAGCTGGAGGCGGGTCTTGACGAGCTGTTCCGTGTGCACGGCAGCGAGCAGTCCCACCGGGACGCCTATCTCATCCGCACGGAGGTGGGGCCGTTGCTGCTGCAGAGCAAGGAGCGTGTCAATGAACTCGTGTCGCGCCTTGAGCAACGCACGAGTGAGGCCAGCGAGGCCCTCGTCGCGCAGGCGCAGACCGCACAGCGCGTGATGATGACTTTCATGCTCATCGGTCTGGCGCTGGGCACCCTGGCGGCCTTCGTGCTGGCCGGTTCCATCGTGCGTCCCCTGCGCCATGCCATCGTGGCTATGGAGGACATCGCGGAAGGGGAGGGCGATCTCACCCGCACCCTCAAGGAACAGGGCGGTCCCGAGCTCTCGGCCCTGGCCCGTGCCTTCAACAACTTCGTGGAGAAGATTCGCAACACCCTGGGGCAGGTGACCGACGCGGTCTCCCACCTCTCCAGCGCCGCCGACGAGATGTCTGCCATTACCGCCGAGACGAACCAGGGTGTGGAGCGTCAGCGAAACGAGACCGATCGCGTGGCTACGGCCATGAACGAGATGCTGAGCACATCCCAGGAGATGGCCGGCAACGCGGGTTCGGCGGCCGAGGCCACCCAGTCGGCTGACAAGGCCGCCCGCGACAGCGAGCGCATCGTGTCCCAGGCCATCGGTTCCATCAATGAACTGGCCGGGACCGTGGAGGATGCAGCGGGCGTGATCCATACGCTGGGCCAGGATGCCGAGAAGATCGATTCGGTCATGGACGTGATCCGGGGGATTGCCGAGCAGACCAACCTGCTGGCACTCAACGCGGCCATCGAGGCGGCCCGTGCCGGTGAGCAGGGTCGGGGGTTTGCCGTGGTGGCCGACGAGGTGCGTACCCTGGCCACCCGTACACAGGAATCCACCCGCGAGATTCAACAGATGATCGAGCGTCTGCAGGAGGCCTCGCGCAAGGCGGTGGAGGTGATGGACTCCGGACGCGAGCGCGCGCGCTCCACCGTGGAGGCGGCCAACGGCGCGCGCGGTTCCCTCAACACCATCACCGACGCGGTCAAGACCATCAACGATATGAACAACCAGATCGCCGTGGCCTCACGGCAGCAGAGCGAGGTGGCCGAGGAGATGAACCGCAACGTCGTCAACATCAGCGACGTGGCCGAGGAAAATGCCCGCGCCGCCAATCAGGTGTCCACGGCAACCGAGGACCTCTCCCGGCTGGCCGCCGATCTGCGCGGCCTGATCACCCAGTTCAGGCTCTGAGTTTTTCCTTCCAGCCTGTGTATCTAGGAGCCTGTCGGACTTAGGCTGCTCCTACTGCGCCGGTGGG
>NZ_MVBK01000160.1 GCF_002000365.1 Thioalkalivibrio denitrificans
CAGGCTCCTAGCCTGCAGAAGCGCGCAAGATACACAACCGGACTGCACCCGTACAAGTACAAACTCGATGGATGCGCTGACACAGACGAGGATCATCCTGATCCAGACCTCCCACCCCGGCAACATCGGCGCCAGTGCCCGCGCCATGAAGACCATGGGGCTCACGGACCTGCGCCTGGTGCGTCCGGTGCGTTTCCCCAGTGCCGAGGCGACCGCCATGGCATCGGGTGCCGACGACATGCTGGCGCGTACGCCGGTGCACGAGTCCCTGGATGAGGCGCTGGNNTGGTGCTCGGCACCAGCGCCCGCCAGCGGCGCCTGCGCTGGCCGGAGCTGACGCCACGCGACGCGGCGAAGACCCTGATCGAGGCGGCATCGTCCGGCCCGGTGGCCCTGCTGTTCGGCCGGGAGCAGAGCGGCCTGAGCAACGAGGAACTGGACCGCTGCCGGGCCCTGGTCCACATTCCGGCCGACGAGGCCTACAGTTCCCTCAACCTCGGCGCGGCGGTCCAGGTGCTCAGCTACGAACTGCGCCTGGCCGCGCTGGCGCAGGCACCCCTGCCGGAATCCGGTGCGGCGTCGGCACCGGAAGATCAACCGGCCACGGCCCAGATGCTGGAGGGCTTCTATGCCCACCTGGAGGAGACGCTGGTGCAGCTGGATTTTCTCGATCCCGGCAACCCGCGTCACCTGATGCGGCGCATGCGTCGCCTGTTCGGCCGCGCGGCGCCCACGGTCAACGAGGTCAACATCCTGCGCGGCATCCTGACGGCCGCCGCCAAGGGGCCGCGGCACAAGTGAGGCCTGTTGCGGGTCTCGGTGCAGGCGTATAATAACTTAGTACAACGCTAGGAAATTGGTTCGATGAACGGAAAGGCTCATGTTTGACCGGCTCAGGGAAGATATCCAGTGCGTATTCGACCGCGACCCCGCGGCCCGCAATGCCTTCGAGGTGCTGACCACCTATCCGGGGGTCCATGCGGTGCTGGTGCATCGACTGAGTCACCGTCTGTGGCACTGGCGGCTGCGCTGGCTGGCGCGGGTGGTGTCGAATCTGGCGCGGTGGCTCACGGGCATCGAGATTCATCCGGGTGCGCGCATCGGCCGGCGTTTCTTTATCGATCACGGCATGGGCGTGGTGATCGGCGAGACCGCCGACATCGGCGAGGACTGCACCATCTACCACGGCGTGACCCTGGGCGGTACCAGTTGGGAGAAGGGCAAGCGCCACCCGAGCCTGGGCGACCGGGTGGTGATAGGGGCCGGGGCCAAAATCCTGGGGCCCGTCCAGATCGGCGATGATGCCCGTATCGGGTCCAATGCCGTGGTGCTGAAGGACGTGCCCGCAGGGGCAACGGTGGTGGGCATCCCGGGCCGGATCATCAGCAAGCGCACCGCCGAGCAGGTGCGGCGGGAGGCCATGGCCGAACGCATGGGGTTCGACGCCTACGGCCTGTCCAAGGAGATGCCGGACCCGGTGGCCAACGCCATCAACCGGATCCTGGACCATCTGCACACCCTGGACCAGCGGGTGGACCAGAACTGCCATGCCCTCAAGCGCCTGGGCGCCGACGTGGATGATTCCATCATTCCGGAGCTGGACCCCAAGGATATGGAGGGAATGGAGGACCTGGTGCCGGGCCAGACGGACAAGGACAAGGCCGGACAGGGCAATACTTGACTCAATTGGTCGGTTATTGCTAGGATTGCCCCGGATCGGATGCCGGGCCCTGCGGGCGCGGCTCGTCCGAACGAGCCAAAGAGACAGGAGGCGCCAGCCTATGAGACTGACAACCAAGGGCCGTTACGCGGTAACCGCCATGCTGGATCTGGCCATTCACAACGACCGTGGCCCTATCTCGCTGGCGGATATTTCAAAGCGGCAGGGTATCTCACTATCGTACCTTGAGCAACTGTTTGCCCGCCTGCGCAAACGGGGTCTGGTGGTCAGCACCCGGGGTCCCGGCGGCGGATACACACTGAGCCGCCCGGCATCGGACACGCCCATCTCGGCCGTGGACGAAAAGGTGGACACGACCCGCTGCGGCGGCGCGGCGGATTGCCAGAACAATCAGCGTTGCCTGACGCACGATCTGTGGACGGACCTGAGCGACCAGATCCGGCAGTTCCTGACGAACATCACCCTGGCGGACGTCATGGCCCGGAACGGTGTCCAGGAAGTCGCTGCCCGGCAGGAACGGGCCACGACGCAGCGCGTGGTGATGCGCCGGGCAGAGCCCAGCCGCGTGGAATGACGGCGGCGCGGTGCATGGCATCGCGACCCAGGCATGCAAACTTGCGAGGATTTGGCAGTGACTGACGTGAAGCTACCCATATACCTGGACTATTCGGCGACGACGCCGGTGGATGATCGCGTGGCGGAGCAGATGTCGCGCTATCTGACGCGGGACGGGGTGTTTGGCAACCC
>NZ_MVBK01000161.1 GCF_002000365.1 Thioalkalivibrio denitrificans
ACCAGAGCCCGGCGCCGGGCCAGCGCCTCCCAGGCCTCGCCGAGCAGGGCGCGCGCCCGGCGGGTATCGTGCAGAATCAGGCACAGCCCTTCCCAGAGCGTCAGCTCCGCATCCGCGCGGCGCGCCTGCTCGGGGATGGCCGACAGCCAGTGGTAGAGATTCTCCCCGCGACCGGTCTGCAACAGCGCCGGGGCTGCCTGGCGGAGGCCCTCGGCCAGTCCCTCGCCGTCACCGGTTTCCACCTGCAGCGCGGCCGCGGCACTCCACTCCCCCTGCGCCCACAACAGCCGCGCCCAGCGGCCCGCATGCCCGCCATACGCCGCCGTAGTCCAAAGCACCCGGGCCCGTTCACGCAGGAAACCGCGGAACAGATCGTGCAGCCGGTAGTGTCCGGTGGCCTCGTCCAGTTGCACGAAGGCGTGGTCCTCGCGCAGGCGTTCGAGCCGCGCGACGGCATCCGCGCATCCGCTCGCCTCCGCCACCAGGTTCCGGGGCACGCGGGAAGGCAGGGCGCACAGACACAGGAGTTCCCGATCCTCTTCGGGCAGAGGCAGGAAGACCTCGTTCAGGAACCAGTCCACCAGGGAACTGCCGGGGGACTCGTCCGGATCCAGGCGCCCGGTCCTGCGCCATTGCTCCAGCAGCAGCATCAGGCCGGCCGCCCAGCCGCCGGTCAGGCCGTGCAGACGTTCCCGGTCGGCGCGGCCCGGGCGCGGCAGGCCGTGGCATTCGCACAGGTCGCCGATTTCCTTGACGGTGAACGCCAGCGCCTGCTCGTCCACCACCTCCAGCGCCCCGCGCCCGCGCAGGCGGGCCCAGGGTCTCGGCGGCTCGCAACGACTGCACACCAACAGGCGTAACGGGGTTTCCCGAAGGCACTCCGCGAAAGCGACAAGGGCGCCGTGCAGCGGATGCCCCACCGGCACGTTGTGCAGGTCGTCCACGCACATCACCAGGGTCCCCTGGATGCGCCGGGCCAGTTCGCGCAACACTTCCACCGGGAACTGGCCCGGCGCATCCAGGGGACCC
>NZ_MVBK01000162.1 GCF_002000365.1 Thioalkalivibrio denitrificans
AGCACTCAGCACTCAGCATTCAGCCTTCACCCTTCGGCCTTCGCGTCAGCGAAGGCCGGGCACGGGGTCCTGCAGGGGGTCGTGCTCGGGGGGCGCTTCGGGTGCCACGATGCCGACGAGTTCCAGTTCGAAGATCAGCGTCTCCTGTGGACCGATGACGCCCGAGCCTGCCGCGCCGTAAGCCTGGTCCGGGGGGATCACCAGGCGCACTTCGCTGCCCACGGGCAGGTCGACGAGCACCTGGCGCCAGCCGGGGATGGTGCGCTCCACCGGGATGATCGACGGCTCGCCGCGGCGATGGCTGCTTTCGAAGATGCGGCCGTCCAGATGGCGGCCCACGTAGTGCACCGCGACCAGATCGTCCGGGTGCGGTATCGGGCCGTCGCCCTCGTGAAGCATTTCCACCTGCACGCCGCTCGGCAGAGTGATCACGCCGGGCCGTTGCCTGTTCTCGCTGCGGTAGCGTTCACCCGCCTCGGCATTCAGTTCGGCCAGCAGCCGGTGGTCCTCCAATTGTTCAGGTGTCAGGCCGAAGCCGCGCGCAAGCAGGTACACGGCCAGCAGGGCCATGAGGCTGACGAGAATGACTCGGGACACGGGGGGCGGGTTACCAGGGGATGATGCTGCCGTCGATGTCGAAGAAGCTGCCGGCGTCGCGGGGCGTGAGCCTAGCCAGGATCTCGCGCATCCGGCGGGCGGAGGTCTCGGCGTCGATCTCCGCGTTGGGACCGCCCATCGCCGTGCGCACCCAGCCCGGGTGCAGGACCACGGCGATGATGCCCTTGGGCGCCAGATCGATGCTGGCGCTTTTCATCACGGCGTTCAGGGCGGCCTTGCCGCTGCGGTAGATGTATGCGCCGCCGGAGCCGTTGTCCGCCATGCTGCCCATCTTGCTGCTGAGCGAGGCGATCAGCCGCAGCCGGCTTGTGGCCACGTTGTCCACCAGGGCCTCCATCATCTTCATGGGCCCGATGACGTTGGTGCGCATGTTCTCCAGCCATGCGTCGGGGTCGGTGTTGCCGAAGCGCACGCCGTCCGGCCCGTAACTGCCGGCGTTGTTCAGCAGGAGGTCCACCGGCGAATCCCCCAGCACGGCCTTCAGTGCCTGAATCTGGGCGGGTTTCGTGACGTCCAGCGGGTGGACGGTGACGTGCGCGTTATCGGCAGCCAGCCGGTTGAGTTCGGTTGCCTGCTCGGGCTGGCGACAGCCGGCATAAACGCGCCAGCCTTCGTCGGCGAACTGGCGGGTGAACTCCAGGCCGATGCCCCGGTTGGCGCCGGTGATGACGACGGTATGGCTCATGGTTTGGTCGGCGGCTAAGGGTTCAAGTCATGCCCGGGTCGCCGGGGGCATCCCCCGGCGACCCGGCGCGTCGCGATGCCCATCTTACGTGCAGAGGGTCACAAGACCGTACTGTCCGGACCGGCGGGAATCAAGCCTCCGTTGGGTTCGGGGCCCGGTAGCGCTACACTCGGGCCTTGGATATCCGCGGTTCGCGGATGAGACGGGGGCGTTTTGGATCGATGGCAGCTGATCAGGACACCATTCTGGAGCCGGGCATGACCATCCTCATCGTGGATGATTCGAGGGTCATGCGCCAGGCCCTCAAGAAGATCCTGTCCGGCGTCTATCCGGTGGTGGAGGCCGGTGATGGTGAGGAGGGCTGGGCGCGCGTGCTCGATGATCCGGCCGTGTGTTGTGTCTATACGGATCTCTCCATGCCCCGCCTGGACGGTTTCGGCCTGATCAGGCGGATCCGCGAATCGGGCGACCCCCGGGTGCGCGAGATCCCCGTGGTCCTGATCACGGGCAACGAGGACAGCGTCGGCACCCGGGAGCGGGCCCTGAATGCGGGCGCCAGCAGCGTGGTGCAAAAGCCCTTCAACTCCGGTGACATCCTCGAGGTGGCGCGGCGCCACGTGTCGCAGTACCGCAGTCGGGCGCCAGCACCTCCCCCGGCGCCCAGCGAGGATCAGG
>NZ_MVBK01000163.1 GCF_002000365.1 Thioalkalivibrio denitrificans
CCCGCCCCCGGACCCGCCTCCCCGGAGGGTGGTCTCCAGATCATCGAGACGGGGCCAAGCACACCGCCCGTTGCGGGTCAACGCATCCGCATCCTCAGCTACAACGTCCAGGTGGGCATCGGTTCCCGGCGCTTCCACCATTACTTCACCCACAGCTGGAAACACTTCCTCCCCTACCAGGGACGCCTGGGCAATCTGGACAGCGTGGCGCGATTCATCGCCGGTTTCGATCTGGTGGGGCTGCAGGAACTCGATGCGGGCAGCCTGCGCAGCCAGTTCATCAACCTGGCCCAGTATCTCGCCGAACGTAGCGATCACCCCTACTGGTACAGCCAGACGAACCGCAACCTCGGCAAGATCGCCCAGCACAGCCTGGGTCTGCTGTCTCGCTTCCATCCCCACACCGTGGTGGAACACAAGCTCCCCGGCGTGATCCCGGGGCGCGGTGCGCTGGAAGCCCATTTCGGCGCGGAGCAGGGTGCCGGCTCGCTGGTGATCATGCTTGTGCACCTGTCGCTGGGCCAGCGCGCCCGCAGGATGCAGATGGAATACATCGGCGAAGTCTTGCGCGATCACGAACACGTGGTGGTAATGGGCGACATGAACTGCCCCGTCCATGCCGCGGAAGTTCGCCGGCTGGTACGCAAGACGCGGCTCCAGGAACCTCTGGCGGCTCAAAAAACCTACCCGAGCTGGCGTCCCATGCACGCCTTCGATCACATCCTCGTCACGCCGGGCTTGGGCGTGGAGCAGGTTGACGTCTACAATGTGAACTACTCGGACCATCTGCCCGTTGGTGTCGAGGTGGTGGTTCCGGAAGATGTCAAACTGCCCCACTGGGCGAACACCCAGTGAAACCCCCCGGCCCTTTGCGCCAACCCTGATCAACACCGAGCCGGGGGCCGATAGCAAACTGCCCCAGGAGCCACTCTGGTGTCGGATCAAGAGCAGTGGAAGCTTAAGTACCTGGACACCATCCGCCAGCTGGAGTCCGAGGCGGAACAGATCCGGGTCCACGAAGGCATACTGAGACGACTCACCAACCACCTTTGCGTCACTGCAAGGGGTCAGAACGCGCGCCTTGACGGCGTACTGGATGAGCTCTCCGAGGCCCTCAAATCCGACACCGCCGCGGATGGGGAGCGCCTCGAATCCTTCATCGCCCGCATGCAGATGGCGGTTCGTGGCGCCGGTCCGGACACGCCGGCCCGTCCCGGACGTCCGATCGCGGATGCGGACGCCGCCCCCGGTGCCGTCACCCCCCATGAGATCGTCAACGCCATGCTCGAACAGCTGCCGCCCGTGCCGGGGCTGCGCGACGAGCTGGAACAGCTTCTCGAGCGTCTCGACGACAAGGGTTCCCGACCGGACTGGCCCACCCTACTCTCCGGCATGGCGGACGTGCTCAGGGAACAGTGCCTGCGGGCGCAGCGCGAGCGCCGGGAGCTGGAGTCGTTTCTCAAAGAGGTGACGGATCGGCTGGGCGAGTTTGACGCCTTCCTCACCGGGCACGAGGACGCCCTGGACACCGCCCGGGGCGAAGGCGCCGCGCTGGAAATGCGCATCCGCGACGAGGTGCAGGATCTTCACAACGACATGGCCGTCGCAGACTCACTGGACCAGTTGCGCGGCCTGGTCAGCGAACACCTGGACGCCATCAGTGAGCACGTGCGCGGCTTTCGCGAGCTGGAAGAGCGCCGTTGCCAGGATCACAAGATGCGCGCCGAGCGGCTGCGCCAGCGAATCGTGCAACTGGAGCATGAAACCCAGTCGCTGCGTCGCACCATGGAAGACGAGCGGCAACTGGCCCTGGTGGATCAACTCACGGGCATCCCCAACCGCCAGGCCTTCGACGAGCGCATGCGCCAGGAGTACAGCCGCTGGAAGCGTTTCGGCACTCCCCTGACACTGCTCATCTGGGATGTGGACAACTTCAAGGCCATCAACGATTCATACGGCCACAAGGCCGGCGACAAGGTGATTCGCGCGGTGGCCCAGGCGCTGCACAAGCGCGTGCGTGAAACCGACTTCGCCGCCCGGTACGGCGGCGAGGAGTTCGTCATGCTGCTGTCCGGGGCAGCCGGTCACGAGGCACTTGGCGTGGCCGAGGGCATCCGCAGCGAGATCCAGGCCCTGGGCTTCCATTTCCGGGGCGACCGCGTACCCATCACCATCTCGGCGGGCCTCGCCGCCTTCGGCGAGG
>NZ_MVBK01000164.1 GCF_002000365.1 Thioalkalivibrio denitrificans
CTTGCGGGGGAGGGCTGGGGTGGGGGCCCGGATAGAGTGGCAAGTGGCAAGTCTCAAGTTGCAAGGAAACCCACCCTCGCCCTGACCTCAAATTCCGGGCGTCCCGCCCTTCCACCCTTCGGGCCGGCTGTTCAAAATCGCTCCCGGCGGATTTGTCCTGAGGGAGAGGGGAAAAACCCCCTCCCCCGTGGAGGATGTATTGTTCGCAGCCCGACCCAATGGCGCTTCGGTGTCATTCATGTGGCGGTGGCCAACAGGTCCGAAACCAGCAACGACAGACCGATGGCCTCAACGCCATCGCCGATCGAATAACGGTCGCTCCCCGGGTATACCATGAACCGCTTGTCAGGCTGCAGATCCTCGCATGCCCGATAGAAGCCGCGCCTCGGTCTGGCTTCCACACCCCGTTTGATCTCGACGGCCCACAAACCCGCTCCGGGAACCTCCATCACAAGATCGATCTCGGCCCCGCCGCCGGTTCGATAGAAACCGGCCGCCGTGTTGAACGGAGCTGCATTGAGCAGGTTCTCAACGACGAAGCCTTCCCAACTGCCACCGACGACGGGATGCCCCAACAAGTCATCCAGAGTACCGATACTCAGCAGGGCGTGCACCAGACCACTGTCACGTATAAAGGTCCTGGGTGCCTTGACCAGGCGCTTGCCGACATTGGCGTGCCAGGGCAACAGCCGTCGCACCAGAAAGAGATCTGACAGAAGATCCAGATACCGATTGACCGTCTTGGTATCGAGCATCAGGTTTCTGGCCAACTGCGACACATTCAGGAGGCCGGCCTGATTGTGGGCCAGCATGGTCCAGAACCGCAGCAGGGTTTCGGCAGGGACGCGTGTGCCGTAGGACGGGATGTCGCGCTCGAGATAGGTGCTGATGAGATTACGCCGCCAGATCTGGCTTTGCCGGTCCCCGCTCGCCAGAAAGCTGTCCGGAAACCCGCCCCGCACCCAGAGCTGATCATGCAGCCCCTGCTCGATTTCAGAGACCTGAAAGGGGGGCAGTTCCAGGTAGGCGATGCGCCCTGCCAGACTCTCGCCGGACTGGCGCAACAAGTCTCCGGATGCCGATCCGAGCAGCAGGAAACGCCCGTTCGCCACCCCTCGGCGCCTCGCCCTGTCGATCAGGCCGCGCAAGGGCTGAAACAGCTCCGGCACGCGCTGGACTTCGTCCAGGATGACCAACTCGTCCTCGAACCGCGCGAGATAGGACTCAGGATCGATCAGCTTGGCGCGATCGGCCGGGCTCTCAAGATCAAGGTAGACGGAATCAGGCTTGTCCGCCCGAATCATCTCCGCCAGGGTCGTTTTCCCGGCCTGACGCGGCCCGAGCAAGGCAACCGCCGGGAATTGCTGCAAATGTTCCAGAACCGATCCATGGAGACGGCGCTCAATCATTTGCATATTATGGATTATATTCCGTGATTTACAAGGTTTAATGCCCTGGGTGGATCGTGGAGCGGGCCGATTCTCAGGGGCCATGGGGCGCTCAAACCACCCTCACCCTAACCCTCTCCCTGAGGGAGAGGGAAAAAACTCCCTCCACCCTTCGGGCCAGCCTGTCGGCTGTTCAAATCCGCTCCCGGCGGATTTGTCCGACAAACCCCCTCCCCCGCTTGCGGGGGAGGGTTGGGG
>NZ_MVBK01000165.1 GCF_002000365.1 Thioalkalivibrio denitrificans
CCCAGCAGGGCGAACGGGCGGTGCTGGTTCACCTGGCGCTGCCCGACATGCAGGCCAGTGATGACGGCGTCGAGTTCTCGGAGCTCGCCCGTTCGGCCGGTGCCGAACCCGTGGCGATGGTCACGGGATCACGCCAGGCACCGGACCCGCGCCTGTTCGTGGGCAGCGGCAAGGCCGAGGAGATCCGCCGCGAGGTGGAAACGCGCGACGCGGACCTCGTCATCTTCGATCATGAACTCTCCCCGAGCCAGGAGCGCAACCTCGAGCGCCTCTTCCGGTGCCGTGTGCTCGACCGTACCGGGCTGATCCTGGATATCTTCGCCCAGCGCGCACGCTCCCATGAGGGCAAGCTGCAGGTGGAACTGGCGCAGTTGCGCCACATGTCCACGCGGCTGGTGCGCGGCTGGACCCACCTGGAGCGCCAGAAGGGCGGCATCGGCCTGCGCGGGCCGGGTGAGACACAGCTGGAGACCGACCGCCGGCTCCTGGCCGGGCGCATCAAGCAGATCCTGCGGCGTCTGGAGAAGGTGGAGAGCCAGCGTGATCAGGGCCGCCAGGCGCGCCGGCGTGCCGAGATCCCCACGGTGTCGCTGGTGGGTTATACCAATGCGGGCAAGTCCAGCCTGTTCAACCGGCTGACCGGCGCGGGCGTTTACGCGGCTGACCAGCTGTTCGCCACGCTGGACCCGACGCTTCGCCGCGTCGATCTGCCGGACCAGCAGGCCATGATCCTGGCGGATACGGTGGGATTCGTGCGCCAGCTGCCCCACGATCTGGTGGCTGCGTTCAAGGCGACCCTCACCGAAACCCGGGAGGCGAGCCTGCTGCTGCACGTGGTGGACGCCGCCGATCCCCGGCGCGAGGCCAATATCGAGCAGGTCAACGGCGTCCTGGAGGAGATCGGGGCGCGGGAAGTGCCGCAGTTGCTGGTGTTCAACAAGATCGATCTGTTGCCGGATGCCGAACCGCGGCTGATACCGGGGTCCGGCGGGGAACCCGATCGGCTCTATGTCTCCGCACGCTCCGGTACCGGCATGGACCTGCTGATGGCGTGGCTGAGCCGGTATTTTGCGCGTTCCCTGGTGCAGGGCTGGGTGACGCTGCCGCCCACGGCGGGACGCGAGCGGGCGGGCCTGTACCGGATGGGCGCCGTGCTGGACGAGCAGGTGGAGCCCAACGGCGATATCCGGCTCGAGGTGCGTCTGCCGCGCCGCCGGCTGGAGGAACTTTTTCGCGATTCCGGGCTCTCTCCAGAGGTGGAGTCCGATCGTCTGCATGTGGCCTGATCCGGCCGCCCGGCACCGCAAGGACCGGCGAGGCAGGATGTCGGCATCGCTTTTCCCGTGGCATCGCTGAAAACCCGAGAAGACCTTACCCTTTCGCAATTTTTGATTGATTCGACCCGGCCCGGAGGCGGCGAGGGCGCTCGCATGGCGAGTGCGCGCCGTATCCGCCACCCTTGAGCGCGTTTTGCGCAATCGCAGGCCGACCTCTAGAATGTCGGCCTGCGATTGCGCAA
>NZ_MVBK01000166.1 GCF_002000365.1 Thioalkalivibrio denitrificans
TCTCTGCGCCCTCCGCGTCTCTGCGCCCTCTGCGTTGATCGCCGCAGTACGCTCAGTGCCGGAAATGACGCATCCCCGTGAACACCATGGCGATGCCGTGTTCGTCGGCTGCGGCGATGACCTCGTCGTCGCGCATGGAGCCGCCGGGTTGGATGACGGCGGCGATGCCGGCGTCGGCTGCGGCGTCGATGCCGTCCCGGAAGGGGAAGAAGGCGTCCGAGGCCATCACCGAACCCGCCACGCGCAGGCCCTCGTCGGCGGCCTTGATGCCGGCGATCTTCGCGGAATAGACCCGGCTCATCTGTCCGGCGCCCACGCCGATGGTCTGCTCGTCCCGGGCATACACGATGGCATTGGACTTGACGAACTTTGCCACCCGCCAGGCGAACAGCAGGTCCCTGACCTGCTGCGCATCGGGTTGGCGCTTGGTGACCACCTTGAGGTCCGCTTCGCCGATCTCGCCCAGATCACGATCCTGGACCAGCAGGCCGCCATTGACCCGCTTGAAGTCCCAGCCCGGCTGCGGCGCACCCCACTGGCCGCAGGCGAGCACGCGCACGTTGGGTTTGCCGGAAACGGCACGGGCCGCCTCGGGAGTGATTTCCGGCGCGATGATCACCTCCACGAACTGCCGGCTGACAATGGCCTGGGCGGTATCGCCGTCCAGCGGGCGGTTTAAGGCAATGATGCCGCCGAAGGCGGACGTCGGGTCCGTCTGGAAGGCGCGCTCATAGGCCGTCAGGATGTTGTGTGCCACGGCGACGCCACAGGGGTTGGCGTGCTTGACGATCACGCAGGCGGGCGCCTCGAACTGCTTGACACACTCCAGTGCCGCGTCGGTGTCCGCGATGTTGTTGTAGGACAGTGCCTTGCCCTGGATCTGCTGCGCCGTGGCCACGCCCGCCTCGGTGGGGACCGTGTCCCGGTAGAATGCGGCGCGCTGGTGCGGATTCTCCCCGTAGCGCAGGTCCAGGATGCGCACGAACTGCCGGCTCAGGATGCCGGGGAATGCCGTCTGGCTGTCATCTTCGGCAAACCGGGTCAGGTAGTTGGCAATGGCCCCGTCGTAGCGCGCCGTGTGGGCGAAAGCCCGCGCCGCAAGTTCGAAGCGCAGGGAATGGGGCAGATGGCAGTCGTGGGCATTCAGGGCGTGGAGCACCCGCTCGTAGTCCTCGGGTTCCACCACCACACCGACGTGGGCATGGTTCTTCGCGGCGGCCCGCACCATGGCCGGTCCGCCGATATCGATGTTCTCCACGGCGTCTTCCAGGGAGCAGCCGGGACGCGCCACCGTGGCCTCGAACGGGTAGAGGTTGACCACCACCAGATCGATGGGCGCCATGCCCTGGGCCGCCATGGCGTCGTCGTCGGTGCCGCGGCGGCCGAGGATGCCCCCGTGAATACGCGGGTGCAGGGTCTTGACCCGGCCGTCCATCATCTCCGGGAAACCCGTGTAGTCCGACACCTCCCGCACCGACACGCCGTTCCCGGCCAGCAGCCTCGCCGTCCCGCCGGTGGACAGGATCTCCACGTCCAGGGACTGCAACGCTTGAGCAAATTCCACCACCCCTTCCTTGTCGGAGACGCTGATCAGGGCACGGCGGACGGGGGTGAGGGGGGGTGTGGCGGGTGTCTGGGTCATAGTGAAACCGTGGGGGTCGGTTGGCGTAGGGGGGCGATTATATCGAAGGA
>NZ_MVBK01000167.1 GCF_002000365.1 Thioalkalivibrio denitrificans
GAGGGTGGTTTTCAGAGGCCTCGGCGGGCCCCCAACCTAACCCTCCCCCCAAGCGGGAGAGGGGACGGAGACGACGGGGAATATGGTATCCGTTCATATGATTGACGCCGCTACCACCCTGGGCCACAGTCCGTCTATGGGAGCAAGAATGGGATCTTACACATGAAACCGTCCACTGCGCTTGAACAACACCGTGATGCAATTCGTCAGATTGTTGAGCGTCATCACGCCAGCAATGCCCGCATTTTCGGGTCTGTGCTCCATGGAGAAGATACCGACAAGAGCGATCTGGACATTCTTGTCGATACCACCGAGGAAACATCGCTCTTTGATATTGGTGCCATCCGAATGGAATTGACGGAACTCCTTGGCGTGGAGGTGGATGTACTGACTCCCGGAGCGTTGCCGGGCCGGTGGAAATTGAAAGTGCTGAATGAGGCACGTCCGGTGTGAGTCGGCGGGACGAGCAAGCTTTGAAGGACTACCTGGAGCACATCCCGACATCTCATCGTTTGGTTAGGGGCGGCGATGGGCGATAGAATGAATAAAGTAGCAAATTCTGGAGGCCCCATGACCGCCGAGCCGCTTCAGCGCCTACGTTCCGAAGCTCTGGCACTTTCCGAGGCCGAACGGGCAGAATTGGCCCATGATCTGATCCAAAGCCTCGATGCACCCCGTGACAATGGGGTTGAGGATGCCTGGGAGCGTGAAGTTTCCCGACGAATCGGTGAGATTGATGCCGGACAAGCTGAGTTAGTGGAGCGATCCGAGTTTCGGAAGAGAATTCGCGCGAAGCTAGAGCGCCCGTAGTGCCCAAAGTTAGAATTCTTCGGGAGGCGTCCGACGAAGCGGAAGCAGCTGCTGCTTGGTATGAGCGGGAACGACAAGGCCTTGGGACTGAGTTCTTCGAGGCGATTGAAGCTGGCCTTGATGTAATTGAAGACGGCTTTCTTCCCCTCTCTCCCATGCCGGGAATCTCCGGTAACCAAGGAGCAAAACGCCTCATTCTTCGCCGATTCCCATACGACATTGTTGTCGTTGATCGTGACGATGCACGGATCGTTGTCGCGTTTGCCCATCATTCTCGAAAGCCTGGTTATTGGCGAGATCGTACTAGCCCACATATCTAGCCAGGTATCGCAATAGGACGGCGGCTATCTGCAGTCTGTCACCGCAGCTTTACCACCAGATAGTTCAATTAATGCGGCTTGTTCAAATGGCCTCACAAAGCTGCCGGCCCCCCTGGTGAGATATGCGAGTTAGACGTTTTCCCTCGCCCTCAGGACAAAT